>NZ_JBBYXJ010000001.1:2009759-2322019 GCF_039655775.1 Iodidimonas sp. SYSU 1G8
CATCAACGTCAACGGCTCGGGCATCTCCATGGGCCACCCGGTCGGCGCCACCGGCGTGCGCATCCTGACCACCATGCTGATGGAAATGGAACGCCGCGGCGCCCGCTACGGCCTCGAGACCATGTGCATCGGCGGCGGCCAGGGCCTCGCGGCCATCTTCGAACGGGTCTGAGGGGGCAATGCCGCACGTCATCATCAAGCTGTGGCCCGGCAAGAGCGACGAGCAGAAAGCCCAGCTGTCGGAGGCGATCACCGCCAGCTTCGCCCAGATCATGGGCTCGAAGGAAAGCTCCGTCTCCGTCGCCTTCGAGGAAGTCCCCTCGGACCAATGGATGGACCAAGTCTACGGCCCCGACATCCAGGCCAAGTGGGACAGCCTGCAAAAACCGCCGGGATATGGGCCGGGACGGGAGTAGGCGAGGAAGCGGACTGTCTATGGCCCTCCCATGAAACTTAGGCTTGAAGAATCTATGGCCGGAAGTCAGCGGGACTACCGATCAAATCCGACATAGGCAATCAGCCCCTCCACGGAGGAGGGCAGTTCTCCGCGTTCCTCGAAACCGGCCAGCACTGCCTGCCCAAGCAGCGCCTTGGCACCACGGCTCGCAAGAACGGCGTGCGCATGCGCGGTCAGCCAGCCATGGACGATGTCCGGCCCATCGGGTGACGACAGCCGCTCGGCGACCACCACGCGCTGATTGCTGTCTACCGCCAGAATCATGCGGCGGCCCGTCGCGTCGAAGGCGCCCCCCTCGTCATTCTCGACCCACCAGTGCTCCAACTTGGCGCAGGCCTCGCCCTCGCTTCGGAATACGGACACGTCTCCAGGCTCGGCGAGGACAGCACTCTCGTTCACCACCACGATGTCGGCGAGCCATGACTGAACAGCCTTCATGTTGCCTGTCACCTCACGCCGGATACTTTCGCCCCAGCCAGTCCAGCATCGCCCGGGTCACTTCCTCCGGGTGCTCCTGCTGGATGCAGTGGCCGCAATCCTCCACGCGGTAGCGCTCGATGTCGTCGATATACTCCGCCATGTCGTCGCCGAATCCCGGCGGCACCGCCGGATCGTCGGCGGCCTGGATATAAAGGCACGGCACGTGGATTTCCTGCGTCACGTCGGCGGTGCTCTCCCAGTTCCACGACCAGTTGCGGTACCAGTCGATGGTCGAGGTGAAGCCGGTCCGCCGGTAGGTGTCGATATAGACCTGGCGCTCGGCATCGCTGAGGAAGACGCGGCCCGGGCGCGGGTCGATGCGCTTCTGGATGGTCCGGTTGCGCTCCTCCTTGGGCAGCGCCTGGTATTCGGCATAGGTGCGCGTCAGCTTGCGGAACTGGTTGGTGAAGATCGCCTCCACATTGGTCAGCATGGCCTCGTCGGCGCGGCGGGAATCCTGGAAGTCGCAGATGTACCAGTCCGGCCCCCACGCCTCGCGCATCACCTGTTCCGGATCGCGGCGGCTGCGCGGGAAGAACGGCACGCCCGCGCCGATCACGCCGGCGACGCGCCCCGGGTGCAGCAGCGCCATCTGCCAGACCATGATGCCGCCCCAGTCATGGCCGGCGAACACCGCCTTGTCGTGGCCGAAGGCGTCGAGCAGTCCGGCCATGTCGGCGGTCAGATGGTGGATGTCGTAATGACGCACCACACAGGGCTTCTCGGTCAGGCCATAGCCCCGCTGATCCGGCGCCATGACGTGATAGCCGGCCTCGCCCAGCGCCTTCAGCTGGTGGCGCCAGGCATAGGCCAGCTCGGGCCAGCCATGGGCCAGCACCACGGGCGGGCCGTCCTTGGGCCCGGCCTCGTAGACCGCCATGCGGATGCCGTTGGTGGTGATGAACGTTGGTTCCGGAAAATCCGCCGGCATGATCTGTCTCCTCTCCCCAGGAGCGCCCATCCTAACGGGCCGCCGCACCGACAGTCACGCCTGCATTTTGCTGATGCGCCGCGCCCGGGTTGCGGTAGGCTGCACGCCACAGCAAACGGGGAGGATGCCATGAAGGCGCTGGCGGCGGTGGTGCGTGAGGCGAAGGGCGATTTCATCATCGAGGAAGTGGACGTGGACGATCCGCGTCCCGACGAGGTGCTGGTGCGCATTGTCGCCAGCGGCATCTGCCACACCGACATCGCGGTAAAGAACCAGGACATCAACATTCCGCTGCCCATGGTGCTGGGCCACGAAGGCTCGGGCGTCATCGAGAAAATCGGCAGCGCGGTGACCCATCTGAAGGTGGGCGACCACGTGGTGCTGAGCGGCGACAGCTGCGGCCATTGCCACAGCTGCCTCGAGGCCAAGACCGCCTATTGCGACGAGTTCGTCGGCCGCAATTTGATGGGCCTGCGCGGCGACGGCACCTCGCCGCTGAACCAGCACGGCAAGCCGCTGCGCGGGCGGTTCGTGGGCCAGTCGTCCTTCGCCACCTATTCACTCACCCCGGCGCGCAGCGTGAACAAGATCCCGTCCGACCTGCCGCTGGAGCTGATGGGGCCGCTGGGCTGCGGCCTGACCACGGGCGCGGGCACGGTGCTGAACGCGCTGCGGCCGCCATCGGGCTCGTCGGTGGCGGTGTTCGGCGTCGGCACGGTCGGTCTTGCCGCCATCATGGGCGCGCGCCTTGCCGGCTGCGCCACCATCATCGCCGTCGATGTGCGCCGCTCGCGCCTCGACATGGCGGCCGAGCTGGGCGCGACCCACTGCATCGACGCTGGCAGCCAGAACCCGGTGTCGGAAATCCGCCGCATCACCGGGCGCGGCGCCGATTTCTCGGCCGAATGCTCGGGCGTGCCTGTCGCGGTGCGCCAGGCCGTCGACTGCCTCGCCCGTCCCGGCTGGTGCGCCCAGGTCGGCGCCACGCCCGGCGGCATCGAGATCCCGTTCAGCATGGACAATATCGGCCTCGGCCGAGGCATCAAGGGCGTGGTCATGGGCGACAGCGTCACCCAGACCTTCGTGCCCTATCTCGCCGAGCTCCACCGCAACGGCCAGCTACCGTACGACAAGTTCGTGAAATATTACGACTTCGCCGACATCAACCAGGCCGTCCACGACAGCGCCGTGACCGGCGAGGTGATCAAGCCGATCCTGCGGATGTAGCTGTTACACATCAATAATCTCGTCATCCCCGCGCACGCGGGGACCCAGATGGGGAAAGGGCGAACCGTTCACCACCCGCTCGGTCCACGAAAACTTCTTTGGTTGCCGGGACCCGTCCGCGGTCAACCAGCGCTCCGAAGAGCTGGGTCCACGCGCGCGGGGATGACGATAAAGGTTAGGCCAGAGCCCTGATCTTGAACCGCCGCGACACGCCCCCGGCAATCGCCGCGATGGCCAGCGTCGCGACCGTCAGGCCGGCGATGAAGTTGACGCCATAGCCGACCTCGGACGCCGCCATGCCATGGATGAAGCCCTGCATGCCGGCGGCGACCAGCACCAGCGCGGCGACGATCCAGTCCCGGCCCTTCATCATCCCCGCGACGACCGCGCCGAAGGCCGAGCCGACCAGCACCATGTCGAGCGCCGCGTTCTCGCCGCCCAGCCCGAGCAGCCCGGCGACGGCGATGCCGCCGCCATACAGGCCCAGCGCCAGCGCGGTGGACTTGAATGGCCGCCACGCCGCCCACAACCCGACGAGGACGGCGACGAACACATGATCGAGGCCGGTCGCGGCATGGGCGAGACCATCGGCGAAACTGTGATAATGGCCATCGCCCGGCACCACATGGGCGAAGGCGGCGGCGGGCGCCAGCACGGCGACAAGGGCGGCAGCGGCGAACAGACGGTTGCGGGACATGGCGGTTTCCCCCTCAGAGAATGGCGACGGGCGCCGGCGTCAGCCCGCCCATGCGAACGATGAAATCGATCACGGTCTGGACGCCCTGGCCCGACCGCAGATTGGTGAACACATAGGGACGCTCGCCGCGCATGCGGCGCGTGTCGGCCTCCATCACGTCCAGATCCGCGCCCACATGGGGCGCCAGATCGGTCTTGTTGACGATCAGCAGGTCGGACCGGGTGATGCCCGGGCCGCCCTTGCGCGGCACCTTCTCGCCGCCGGCCACATCGATGACGTAGAGCGTCAGGTCGGCCAGTTCGGGGCTGAAGGTGGCGGCCAGATTGTCGCCGCCGGATTCGATGAAGCACAGCTCGGCCTTGGGGAAGCGGGCCGACATCTGATCGATGGCCACCAGATTGATCGACGCGTCCTCGCGGATAGCGGTGTGCGGGCAGCCGCCCGTCTCCACCCCCATGATCCGGTCCTCGGGCAGGGCCTGGGCGCGGTTGAGGATCATCTGATCCTCCTTGGTGTAAATGTCGTTGGTGATCACGAACAGGTCATGATGGGCGCGCATGCGCTTGCACAGCACCTCGACCAGCGTGGTCTTGCCGGCGCCGACCGGACCGCCGATGCCGACGCGGAGCGGACCTCGATAGGAATGGGCCATGGGGTTCTCCTCAGGATCTGAAAATGCGGCTGTACTGGGTTTCATGCCGCATGGACGCGACGTCGATGGACAGGCTGGCCGACCCGATATCCTCGAGCGACGCGGCCAGCGCCTCGGCCGCTGTCTCCATCACCGCGTCTTCCAGCGCGGCGATAGCATGCTGACCGTCGGTCTGCCCCATTTTCATCAGCCGCAGCGAGGCGCTGACGTAATTGGCGACGATGGCATGCAGGGTGAATTGCAGCGCCAGCGGCAGCGGCACGCCATGGGCGGCGCAAGCGGCGCCGACGACCACCGGAAAGGTCGGCGCGATGTCGCTTTCGGCCAGCAGGCGGTGCAGGCGGTCCAGCGCCGGATGCGGCCAGGCCTTGCGGAGGGTGGACAGGAAGGAGATGCCCTGCATCGTCGATTCCAGCGCCAGTTCCGCCGTGCCGCGCAAGGCGGCGGCCAGTTCGGCGACCTCCAAAATTCCTTCGTCATCCCCGCGCACGCGGGGACCCAGCTCTTCGCAGGGCTCGGTCGGTACCGGTTGCTCGGAAAGAAAGTTCGTTCGCGATTGAGCGGCCGAAAGAGCAAGCCCCTGCCCCGCCTGGGTCCCCGCGTGCGCGGGGATGACGGACAGGGAGAGGGTCGCCCGATACGCCGCCGCCAGCAGGATCGCGTCGGTGCGGCCCGCGCCGTGCCGCAAATCCGTCTCCAGCCAGTCGATCAGCGTGTCCCGGTCGTGCACCCAGCCCCATTGCGCCGCCTGTTCCAGCCCATGGGAATAGCTGAAGCCGCCGATCGGAAAGGACGGCGACAGCCAGGCCTGGAGCCGCAGCAGATGCAGGCGGTCAGTGGTCATGATGGGCGTGGCCGTGATGATGGTGGCCGTGGTCATGGTCATGATCGTGGTCGTGATCGTGATCGTGCGCATGGCCGTGGCTGCGCTGGCCCGCATAGGCGCCGCTTTCCGGCTGGAACGGTCGGTCCACATAGCTGACCTCCGCGCCCAGATCGCGCACCATGCGCTCCAGCACCGCGTCGGGACGGATGCGGATCGCCGAGGCGTGCAACTCCGTCGGGATGTGCCGGTTGCCCAGATGCCAGGCGACGCGGATGAGTTCCTGGGGCGAACTGCACCAGATCTCGACAATGCGCTCCATGGCCGCGACGACCATCAGCCAGCTGCCGTCATCAAGCTGCAGGCCATCGCCATCGGCCATGGCCACGGCCCGTTCCAGGTCCAGCAGCACCTCCTCGCCATTGTCGGTGCGCAGCAGGGTCCGGCGGCGATGGCGGGCATCGAAATCCAGCGTCACCGCGTTCGCGGCGCGGGGCGTCGGCCACATGCCGGCGGGAAAATGGGAAACGGCGCGGCGCATCCGGTGTCCTCTCAGTACATGAAATAGCGCTGGGCCATGGCCAGCACCTTGGCGGGCTCGCAGGTCAGCAATCGGCCATCGGCCCGCACCTCGTAGGTCTCGGGATTGACCTCGACCTTGGGCGTCAGGCTGTTCAGCTTCATGGAATGCTTGCCGATACCCCCGCGCGTGTTGACCACCGGCAGCAATGGCCGCTGGAGCCCCAGATCGGCGGCCAGGCTGCTGTCCGCCGCCGCCGCGCCGCTGACGAAGGTGACCGAGCTGGATTGCAGCGCCCGACCGAACGCCCCGAACATGGGCCGGAAATATTGCGGCTGGGGCGTCGGGATGGACGCGTTGGGATCGCCCATGACCGCGGCGGCGATGGTGCCGCATTTCAGGATCATGTCGGGCTTCACGCCGAAAAAGGCCGGCGTCCAGATCACAAGATCGGCCAGCTTGCCGACCTCGACCGAGCCGACATGTTTGGAAATGCCCTGGGCGATGGCCGGATTGATGGTGTACTTGGCCACATAGCGCTTGGCGCGCAGATTGTCGTTGTCGCCGGTCTCGCCGTCGAGCGCGCCGAACTGTTTCTTCATCTTGTCGGCGGTCTGCCAGGTGCGGATGATCACCTCGCCGATGCGGCCCATGGCCTGGCTGTCCGACGAGATGATCGAGAACGCGCCCATGTCGTGCAGCAGGTCCTCGGCCGCGATGGTTTCCTTGCGGATGCGGCTCTCGGCGAAGGCCACGTCCTCGGGGATCTTCTGGTCCAGATGATGGCAGACCATCAGCATGTCCAGATGCTCGTCCAGCGTGTTCACCGTGTAAGGGCGCGTCGGGTTGGTGGAGGACGGGATCACGTTCGCCTCGCCGCACACCTTGATGATGTCCGGCGCATGGCCGCCGCCCGCGCCCTCGGTATGGAAGGCATGGATGGTGCGGCCCTTGAAGGCGTTGATGGTCGTCTCGACGAAGCCGGATTCATTCAGCGTGTCGGTGTGGATCAGCACCTGCACGTCCATCTCGTCGGCGACGGACAGGCAGCAGTCGATGGCGGCGGCGGTGGTGCCCCAGTCCTCATGCAGCTTCAGGCCGCAGGCGCCGGCCTTCACCTGTTCCACCAGGCCGGCGGGCAGGCTGGCATTGCCCTTGCCGAAGAAGCCCAGATTGATCGGGAAGCCTTCCGCCGCCTGCAGCATGCGGTGGATGTGCCACGGGCCGGGCGTGCAGGTGGTGGCGTTGGTGCCGGTGGCCGGGCCGGTGCCGCCGCCCATCAGGGTGGTGACGCCCGAATACAGCGCTTCCTCGATCTGCTGCGGGCAGATGAAATGGATGTGCACGTCGATGCCGCCGGCGGTGACGATCTTGCCCTCGCCCGCGATCACCTCGGTGCCCGGGCCGACGATGATGTCGACCCCGGACTGCACGTCCGGATTGCCCGCCTTGCCGATGGCGTGGATGCGGCCATCCCGGATGCCGATATCCGCCTTGATGATCCCCGACCAGTCGAGGATCAGCGCGTTGGTGATGACCGTGTCGACGGCTCCTTGCGCCCGCGAGACCTGGGACTGGCCTTGACCGTCGCGGATGACCTTGCCGCCGCCGAACTTGACCTCGTCGCCGTAAAAGGTGCGATCTTCCTCGACCTCGATGAACAGGTCTGTATCGGCAAGGCGGATCTTGTCGCCCGTGGTTGGCCCGTACATGTCCGCATAGGCGGCGCGGCTGATCTTCGTCGGCATGTCCTCAGCCCTCCAGCTTGCCCATCACGGCCTGATTGAAACCATAGACCGTCCTGCTGCCGCCATACGGCACAAGACGTACTTCCCGGCTCTGGCCCGGCTCGAAGCGCAGGGCCGTACCGGCGGCGATATCGAGCCGCATGCCACGCGCCGCCTCGCGGTCGAACTGCAGCTCGGCATTGGTTTCAGAAAAATGATAATGGCTGCCGACCTGGACAGGTCTGTCTCCACCATTGGCGACGACCAGCATGATCGCGGTCTGGCCCGCATTGAGCTCGATGTCGCCGGCGGCCGGGATGATTTCACCTGGGATCATGGCGGGCCTCAGCGGATCGGGTGATGGACGGTCACCAGCTTGGTGCCGTCCGGAAAGGTGGCTTCCACCTGCACGTCGTGGATCATCTCCGGGATGCCCTCCATCACCTGATCGCGGGTCAGGATGGTCGCGCCGCTGGCCATCAGCTCGGCGACGCTACGGCCGTCGCGCGCGCCTTCCATCACCGCATTGGTGATGATGGCGATACTTTCCGGATAGTTCAGCTTCACGCCGCGCGCCAGCCGGTCGCGGGCGACCATGGCGGCAACGGCGATCATGAGCTTGTCCCGCTCGCGGGGTGTCAGGTTCATGGATCCTCCCGAGTCAGCATCAACATGTCCAGAGCCTGGGTGGCCAGGGTGCGAAGCCCGTCAGACCGGCGCGGAACGCCTCCAGGAAAAAACTCACGCTCTTGTGCAGCGCCAGGCCGTCGGGCGCAAGGAAACGGCCGACCAGCACGCCGCCCACCACCGTGACGCCGGCCTCGCCGCATTCTTCGATCAGGCCGCGCGCCAGCTCCAGCCGGTCGGCGGCGTCCGGCCCGGCATAGACCAGCGTGGCGAAGGCGCGGTTGCCGCCCAGGCTGGCACGGCGCGCGCCCAGCCCGGCCAGATCGCCAGTGAGCCGCAGCGCGTCGGCCCAGACCAGCCGGCCATCGCGGCGAACGCGCCACTCATCGCGCAGCGCGCCCCGGTTCATGGTCTCGCCCCGCGCCTGCCGGCCCATGACCAGCCAGTCCAGCGCCAGCAGCCGGGCATTGCCGGTGATGTCGATGCTGGTCTGGCGGCGCAGGCGGGCGCCATCGAAGGCGATGGTCTGCTGCGGCAGCCACTCCAGCGTCGCGCCGTCGCCGGCCGACAGCGCCATGCGCAGCCGGGCGTCCCGGTCGATGGCGCTGTAGATCTTTTCCGACGCCTGGGTGGTCGCCATGGTGGTCGCCGCCCCTTCGGCCCGCACCGCATAGTCCAGGTCGTCGCCGCCGGTGATGCCGCCCGAGCTATTGATGAACACGATCTCGGCCCGGTCGCGGCCGTCGACGCGGGGCATCAGCACCCGGCATGGGCTCTTCTGATACAGCTCGGTGATGTTCACCCGCCCGCCGCCCGCGCGCAGCCCCACTCGGGCCGCGCCGCGTGCCCGCTGCATTCCCACATCGCTGGAATGGGCGGCTTCAGACGGTAAGGTGCCGACGAACATCGTTCTCCGCGAAGTCGGAAGGGGGACCCGCCAGGACAACCTCACCCCGGTCCATGACGACGAAGTGATCGGCCAGTTCCTTGGCGAAATCGAAATACTGCTCCACCAGCACGATGGCCATACCGCCCATGTCGCGCAAGTGCGCGATCACATGGGCGATGTCCTTGATGATCGACGGCTGGATGCCCTCGGTCGGCTCGTCGAGCACGAGCAGCGACGGCTTCATCACCAAGGCTCTGGCGATCGCGAGCTGCTGCTGCTGGCCGCCGGACAGGTCGCCGCCACGGCGCGCCAGCATGCTCCTCAGCACCGGAAACAGCGTATAGATCTCGTCGGAGATGGCGCGCTCCTTGGCGGGCAGCGCCGCGAAGCCGGATTTGAGGTTTTCCTCCACCGTCAGCAGCGGAAAGATCTCGCGCCCCTGCGGAACCAGCGCCACGCCCGACGAGGCCCGCGCGTAGGCGGGCATGCCGGTGATCTCCTTGTCCTTCCAGACGATGCTGCCGCTGCGCGGGGCGACCTGCCCGGCGATGGCGCGCATCAGGCTGGTCTTGCCCACGCCGTTGCGGCCCAGCACGCAGGTGACCTTGCCGATTTCGGCGGTCATGGACACGCCGCGCAACGCCTGGCTGGAGCCGTAGAACAGGTTGATATCGCTGCACACAAGCATGACTAGCGTCCCAGATAGACGTCGATGACCTGCTGGTCGTTGCGGACGAAATCGAGCGGGCCTTCGGCCAGCACCGATCCTTCATGCAGCACCGTCACCTTCACCCCCAGCGCCTCGACGAACACCATGTCGTGTTCGACGACCATGACCGACCGGGTCCTGGCGATCTCGCGCAGCAAAGTGGCGGTCTGCTCGGTTTCGGCGTCGGTCATGCCGGCCACCGGTTCGTCGACCAGCAGCAGGGTCGGCTCCTGCATCAGCAGCATGCCGATCTCCAGCCATTGCTTCTGGCCGTGCGACAGCGCGCCGGCCAGCTCGGCGCGGCGGTCGAGCAGGTCCACCGTGCGCAGCATCTCGTCGATCCGGTCGCGCTGTTCCGGCGAGGTGCGCGCGAACAGGGTGGCGAACGGACCGCGCTTGGCCTTCATGGCCAACTCCAGATTGTCCCAGACCGTGTGACTCTCGAACACGGAGGGCTTCTGGAACTTGCGGCCGATGCCGAGATTGGCGATCTGCGCCTCGTCCAGCCGGGTCAGGTCGATGTCGCCGTGGAACGCGACCTCGCCGCTGTCGGGCCGCGTCTTGCCGGTGATCACGTCCATCATGGTGGTCTTGCCCGCGCCGTTGGGACCGATCACCGCGCGCATTTCGCCCGCGTCGATCACCATGCTGAGATTGTTCAGCGCCTTGAAGCCGTCGAAGCTGACCGACACGCCGTTCATGTAGAGCGCCGGCTTGGCCGCCTCGATGGCGTCGATGACGTCTTCCACCTCCTCGCTCATGGCTGGCCCTCCAGCCTGGCGGCGGGCGGCGGATCAGGCTCCTTCACGGGCGGCCTGAGGCGCGACAGGATCGCCGCGCCGCCCTTACCGAGACCGCCGACCACGCCCTTGGGCAGAAACAGGGTGGTGAGCACGAACAGGGCGCCGAGGGCGAACAGCCACAATTCGGGAATGGCGCCGGTCAAGAACGTCTTGCCGAAATTGACCAGCACCGCGCCCAGCGCCGCGCCGTACAGCGTGCCGCGTCCGCCCAGCGCCACCCAGATCACGATCTCGATGGAATTGGCCGGCGAGAATTCGCTGGGATTGATGATGCCGACCTGCGGCACGTAGAGCGCCCCGGCGATACCCGCCATGACCGCCGAGACCACGAACACGAACAGCTTGTAGTGCTCGACCCGGTAGCCGAGGAACCGCACGCGGCTCTCGGCGTCGCGGATGCCGACCAGCACCCGGCCCAGCTTGGACGTGACGATCAGCCGGCACAGCAGGAAGGCCAGGATCAGCGCGATGCCCGTCGCCGCGAACAGCGCCGCCCGGGTGCCGTCGGCCTGCAGGTTGAAGCCGAGGATGTCCTTGAAGTCGGTCAGGCCATTATTGCCGCCGAAGCCCATGTCGTTGCGGAAAAAGGCCAGCAGCAGGGCGAAGGTCATCGCCTGGCTGATGATGGACAGATAGACGCCCGTGACTCGCGAGCGGAAGGCGAACCAGCCGAAGACGAAGGCCAGTATCCCCGGCGCCAGGATCACCATCAGCATGGCGAAGGGAAAGCTGTCGAAGCCCTGCCAGTACCAGGGCAGCTCCTGCCAGTTCAGGAACACCATGAAATCGGGCAGTTCGGGATTGGCGTACATGCCCCGGTCGCCGATCTGGCGCATCAGGTACATGCCCATGGCGTAGCCGCCCAGGGCAAAGAACGCGCCATGCCCCAGGCTGAGAATGCCGCAAAAGCCCCAGATCAGGTCGACGGACAGGGCCAGGATGGCGAAGGACAGGTACTTGCCGAGCAGGCTGACCACATAGGTCGGCACATGGAAGAACGAGTCCGGCGGCGTCAGCAGATTGAGCAGCGGCACCAGGATGGTCGCCGCGAGCACGATGCCGAGGAAGATGCGGCTCGGCCTGTCGAGCTGCATCAGGCGGGTGGTGAAAGGTCCGGCGGTCATCGGCCGTCTCCTAATTGTCGACCGCGCGGCCGCGCTGGGCGAAAAGCCCGCGCGGACGGCGCTGGATGAACAGGATCACCGCGATCAGGATGAAGATCTTCGCCAGCACCGCGCCCGCGATCGGCTCCATGAACTTGTTGGCGATGCCCAGCGAGAGCGCGCCGACCAGCGTGCCCCACAGATTGCCGACGCCGCCGAACACGACCACGAGGAACGAATCGATGATGAAGGTCTGACCCAGATTGGGGCTGACATTGCTGATCTGGCTGAGCGCCACGCCGGCGATGCCCGCCACGCCCGAGCCGAGGCCGAAGGTCATGGCATCGACCCAGTTGGAGCGGATGCCGACCGAATTGGCCATGCGCCGGTTCTGGGTCACGGCGCGCATCTGCAGTCCGAAGGTGCTCTTCTTGATGACCACCGTGAGCACCGCGAAGACCACCATGGCGAAGACGACGATCCAGATCCGGTTCAGCGTCAGCGGCAGCCCGGCGGTGATCTCCACCGCGCCGCTCATCCAGGTCGGCGCGCCCACTTCCACGTTCGACGGGCCGAAAATGGTGCGGATGGTCTGTTGCAGGATCAGGCTGATGCCCCAGGTCGCCAGCAGCGTCTCGAGCGGGCGGCCATAGAGAAACCGGATCACGCCGCGCTCGATGGCGACGCCGACGGCGCCGGCGACGAGGAAGGCGGCGGGCAGCGCCACCACCAGCGAATAGTCGAAGGCGCCGGGGAAGTGGGCACGAAAGATCTGCTGCACCACGAAGGTCGTGTAGGCGCCGAGCATGACCAGTTCGCCATGGGCCATGTTGATGACGCCCATGACGCCGAAGGTGATGGCGAGGCCGATCGCCGCCAGCAGCAGCACCGAGCCCAGCGAGATGCCGTGCCAGACATTCTCGACCATGCCCAGAAGATCGAGCCTCGCTTCCAGCTTCTGGCGCGCCTCGAACGCCGCCGCCTTGAGCGCGCCTTCCGACTCGCCCTCGATCTGGGTCAAAAGGGTGAGCGCGTCGCGATTGCCGCGCTCGCGCACCAGCTCGACGGCCTTGATCTTCTCCTCGTCGGCGGCATCGCTCACCAGGGTCGAGGCGGCCTGCGCCTGCAGCAGCGCCCGTTTGACGGCGCCATCCTCTTCCTTGGCGATGGCCTCGGCCAGCAGCTCGGCCATCTCCGGATCGCGGCTCTTGAACACGCTGTCGGCGGCCTCGATGCGGATCGAGGCGCTCTTGCTGAACAGGGTGAGCGAGCCGATCGCCGACCGCAGCGCCCGGCGCACGCGGTTGTTGAGCTTCACCTTCTCCAGCGCATAGGGCTCGAACGTGCCGGCGGCTTCGCCGGTGGCCGCGTCGACGGCCTCCAGTGCCTCGCCGTCGCCGGCGGCGATGACGACGCGGCTGTCCTCCGTGACCACCTGAAGCGTGCCGGCCTCGAGAGCACGGAGAATGATGACCGCCCGCTCGTCGCGGGTGGCGGCCACGGCGCCGATCGCGTCGACCGTATCGCCATAGCCGCCGGCGGCGAAACCGCTGACCGCCGAGGCCAGATCACCCTCCTGGGCTCGGGCGGGATCGCCCCGGCCGCACACGGCCAGCAGGGCGAGGAGACAGATCAGAAATCGCATGGGCGACGACTCCCCCTAATGTCTTTCGAGTGTAACGCGGCTTGTTTGCGTTGCAGCATTTTTCTTGTTGCGCTGCACAATAATTCTCGGCCCGCCGGGACGGGAACCAGGCGGCGGTTCCTGCGAACGCGCCGCCTGGCGAAACGCCCTGGCGATGAGAAGCGGTCAGCGTCCTACTTGGACTTGCCGCCGCACTTGCCGGTCTTGACGTTGTAGTTGCCGCAATTGAGCGGCTTGCGCCAATCCGAGATCAGGTCCTTGGAGTCGGGCAGGAAATCCGACCATTCGTCACCCACGATCAGGCCCGGCGTCTTCAGCACGGTCTCGAACTGACCGTCGGCCTGGATCTCGCCGATCAGGACCGGCTTGGTGATGTGATGGTTCGGCATCATGGCGGAATAGCCGCCGGTCAGGTTCGGCACCGACACGCCGATCAGGGCGTCGATGACCTTGTCCGGATCGGTGGACCCCGCCTTCTCGACCGCCTTCACCCACATGTTGAAGCCGATGAAATGGGCTTCCATGGGATCGTTGGTCACGCGCTTGGGGTTCTTGATATAGGCCTGCCACTTCTTGATGAAGTCGGCATTGGCCTTGTTGTTCTCTGACATGAAGTAGTTCCATGCCGCGAGGTGGCCGACCAGCGGCTTGGTGTCGATGCCCGCCAGTTCTTCCTCGCCGACCGAGAACGCGACGACCGGGATGTCTTCGGCGGAGATGCCCTGGTTGGCCAGTTCCTTGTAGAACGGCACGTTGGCGTCGCCGTTGATGGTCGAGACCACCGCCGTCTTCTTGCCGGCCGAGCCGAACTTCTTCACGTCCGCCACGATCGACTGCCAGTCGGCATGACCGAACGGCGTGTAGTTGATCATGATGTCCTCGGCCTTGACGCCCTTGGACTTCAGATAGGTCTCGAGGATCTTGTTGGTCGTGCGCGGATAGACGTAGTCGGTGCCGGCCAGCACCCAGCGCTTCACGCCTTCTTCCTTCATCAGGTAGTCGACGGCCGGGATCGCCTGCTGGTTCGGCGCGGCGCCGGTGTAGAACACGTTGCGCGAGGACTCCTCGCCTTCGTACTGCACCGGATAGAACAGGATGCCGTTCAGCTCCTCGAACACGGGAAGCACCGATTTACGCGATACGGAGGTCCAGCAACCGAACACCGCCGCCACCTTCTGCTGGGCCAGCAGTTCGCGGGCCTTTTCCGCGAACAAAGGCCAGTCGGACGCGGGGTCGACGACCACCGCTTCCAGCTTCTTGCCGAGCAGACCGCCCTTCTTGTTCTGCTCCTCGATCAGCATGAGCATGACGTCCTTGAGCGTCGTCTCGCTGATCGCCATGGTACCCGACAGCGAGTGCAGGATACCGACCTTGATGGTCTCGGCCGCATGGGCGGCGGTCGAGCCGAGGACGGTGGCGGCGATCACTCCCGCCGCCAGGAGGGCCTTGGCCGGCTTCGCCGCCGACCTGAGCCCCTGGGTGAAGACATGATTGGTGAGCATTGCTAAGACCTCCCTTGTCAATGCAGGTTGTTAAATCTGGAGCTGGACGCCGACCACGATGGAGTCGATGGACGGACCGATCTTGCGGTCCTCGTGGCCGTACATGATCGACAGGCGGGCGTTGTGACCGTCGATGATGTAGTTGAGACCGCCATCCCATTTCTTGCTGTCGGGAATGGCGTCGTCCCGATCGAGCTGCTGATAGCGGATGACCGGCTGGAACTGGCCGAAGCCGATCTTGCCGGGGAACAGGTAGGCACCCTGGACGAAGAAGCCTTCGCCATCGATCAGCGTGGTGTCGAGACCGTCGGCGTCATAATTGTAGTAGGCGCCTTCCAAGCTGATCGCGCCGCCATTGCCGACCGGCTTCTCGAACAGCACGTCGACGCTCCAGGCGGTGTAGTCGCCCCAGAGCAGGGTATCGCCGGTGGCCTTCGCCTGGTGCATGAAGGTCAGGCCGACGGCCAGGATGTCCTTGGTGCCGTAATAGGTGCTGGAATTGTAGTAACCGGGTTCCGGATCCAGGAAGTTGTAGACCAGCCGGGCGGCGAAGAGGGGCGAATCGCTGGAATAGGACTTGGTCGGAAAGACATCGCCGGATTTGGAGCAGGAATTCTTGCCGCTGCTGCAGCCTTCGAACACGCCGACCTGCCACTTGAACTTGCCGCCGCCGGTCTGGCCCCAGATGGCGAGACCATTGTCGCGGCCGGCGAAGATGGCCGGATAGCCCTGCACCATGGGGAAGCCCCAGACATTGGCGTAATACGGGCCACTGAGGTTGGCGCGATCGGACGGCGGCAGGAAGCGGCCGGCCCAGACGTTGAAGTAATCGTTGAATTCGAACTTCACGATGGCATCCATGATGTGGATGTCGTCGTCGCCGTCGATTTCCGTGTTGAACTCGAGCTTGATCCACTTGTGGACCTGGCCGTTCAGGTACAAACGGGCGCTGTCCAGGTCGAAATTGGTGGACCACGAACCGTCGGGCGCGCCGTCCTCGATGGCGTTGAACGAGGTGCGCACGCCGGCGCCGATGCTCACCCACTTGGTGTCATCGATTTCCATCTTGTAGCCGGCGTGGGCCGGGGCGGTGCTCACGAGCATCGCTGCCGCGCCGGCAACGGCGAGCAGACCGGTTTTCAGGGTCTTCTTGATAGGCATCCGGGGACTCCCTTTCTCGTTGAGGCATGCTGAGGCCATGCCGATATTGGCGTTTCCGCGGCAGGCAGTCCGACTGGGGAGAGCCATGACCAGGCCGCGGCGCGCCTGTAACGATCCGGTCATATTGTGCGATGCACCAATACGCAGAATGACGTAGGCATCGGCACTCAGGATGCACTTTTGGATGCACGAGACGCTGCCGAAACGTGGGACGATGCGCCGGAATTCACTGGGCACCTTTAATTTTTACCTTTTAAAATCAGATGATTACTTGTTGGTAATCAGATGCCGCGGGCAGGCGGGATCGTTGCTTTCGCAACCACTTCCGCTTCCCGACCTGCGTTTCTGACAGGGCGCCATGCGTTGCGCGGGGGACACGGCGGGCTGTGTCTTTTGCGCCGCACACACCAAAAATCACCGCGCCGGTCGGGCGCGGTGATCCCGTCGTTCTGGTGGAGAATAATCGGTCACGACGGGTCAGACGTGGCCCGTCGCCGCGGCAACGCCCCGCGACACCGGCCACGTCTTTCCCATCACGAGCGGCGGTCGTCGCCCACGCCGCCAACCGGTTCCGGACCGGGAGGTAAGGCCCGGAGTTGGTCCCTCGTGTAGCTCGCCGTCCAGCCTAGTGGGAAATCATCCACGGCCGGGCGGAAGGAAATGTCTTGCTGCCATCGGCGGTATAGACGGCGCGGCTGGGCTTCTTGCTGCTGGAGCAGCAGGAACAGCCCGCCCCGTGTCCGCCGGAGCTGCGGGAGTCCTTGGTCGAGAAGTCGGGCGCGTGCGACGCCTTCTCGTTGGTCGCATGCGCCTTGCGGGCGCCGGCGTCCATCATGGCCATCCGCGGAGCGGTCAGGATCACCCGGGGCGCGGTCGTGCCGCAGCCCGGGCAATCCGAGGGCTCGGCGCTTTCGGCCATGGGCCGGAAGCGCTCGAACGGTCCGCAATCGGGGCAGATATATCCATAAGTCGGCATGAATGGCTCCTCAGAGGTCCGGCGCCAGCGGCACGTCGATGCCCTTGGTGTCGTAGATGGTCGGGCCATCGGCGCCCGGCTGGATCGAGAACTCGAAGATCTCGGTCGGCAGCCACAGGGTGGCGCAGGCATTGGGAATGTCCACGACGCCCGAGATGTGGCCCTGCACCGGCGCGGTGCCCAGGATCGCGTAGGCCTGGGCGCCCGAATAGCCGAACTTCTTCAGATATTCGATGGCGTTCAGACAGGCCTGGCGGTAGGCGATGTGCACGTCGAGATAATGCTGCTTGCCGCCTTCGTCGACCGAGATGCCCTCGAAGATCAGGTAGTCATTGTAGGTCGGCGTGATCGGGCTGGGCTTGAAGATCGGGTTCTTGATCCCGTATTTGGCCATGCCGCCCTTGATCAGGTTGACGCGCAGATGGATCCAGCCGGCCATCTCGATGGCGCCGCAGAAGGTAATCTCGCCGTCGCCCTGGCTGAAGTGCAGGTCGCCCATGGAGAGGCCGCCGCCATCCACATAGACCGGGAAGAACACCTTGGCACCGCGCGACAGATCCTTGATGTCGCAGTTGCCACCATGCTCGCGCGGCGGCACGGTGCGCGCGCCCTCGGCCGCGGCCGCCTTGGCCGCATCGCCGGTCATCCGGCCCATATGCGCCGTATCGGCGTAGGGCAGCGTGGCCAGCGCCGGGACCCGATCGGGTTCGGTGTTGTAGAGCGCGGCCTCGCGCGTGTTCCAGGTGTTCAGCATGTCCTTCGACGGCAGGCAGCCGATCAGGCCGGGATGCACCAGGCCGGCGAAATTGACCCCCGGAATATGCCGTGACTTGGTGAACATGCCCTGGATGTCCCAGATCGACTTCTGGGCCTCGGGGAAATGCTCGGTCAGGAAGCCGCCGCCATTCTTCTTCGAGAAGAAGCCGTTGAAGCCCCACAGGCTGTCCGAGAACGCGCCGATGTCGAGGAAATCGACCACCAGCAGATCGCCCGGCTCGGCGCCCTTGACGCCGATGGGACCGCTGAGGAAATGCACCTGCGACAGATCGACGTCGCGCACGTCCGAGGCGTCGTCATTGTTCTTGATCTGGCCGCCGGTCCAGTCGACGCATTCCACGATGAAGTCGTCGCCGGGCTTCACCCACGCGACCATGGGGATGTCGGGATGCCAGCGATTGTGAATCATGTCGTTCTTGTAGGCGGAGTCGTTCAGATCGACCTTGATGAGCGTTTCAGTCATGTATGGCTCCTTGCGTGATGCGTCTTGGCGATGTGGTTTCTTGATGGATCAGACGGACAGGAAGCTGGCGACCTTGGCTTCGTCGACTTCGCTGCGCAGGTTCTCGTGCACGATCTCGCCGTTCTCCATGACCAGCACCCGGTCGGCGATATCGAGCGCGAAGCTCAGCACCTGTTCGGAGACGATGATGGACAGGCCGCGTTCGTCCCGGATGCGTTTCAGCGTCCGGCCCATTTCCCGGATGATGGAGGGCTGGATGCCTTCGGTGGGCTCGTCGAGGAGCAGCACCTTGGGCTTGGACGCCAGCGCCCGCGCGATCGCCAGCTGCTGTTGTTGGCCGCCCGACAAATTGCCGCCGCGCCGCTTGCGCATTTCAAGCAGCACCGGGAACATCTCGTAGATATCGCCCGGCACATGGCGCTCGCCGGTGACCGTCAGGCCCACCTCCACGTTCTCCTGCACCGTCATGGTCGAAAAGATCATGCGGCCCTGCGGCACATAGGCGATGCCGCTCGCCACCCGCTGGTGGCTCTTCATGGCGGTGATGTTCTTGTCCTCGATGCTGACCGTGCCGCTCTTGGTGGGAACGATGCCCATCAGCGACTTCATGAGCGTGGTCTTGCCCATGCCGTTGCGGCCCATGATGGCGACGATCTCGTTGGGCTGGACGGCGAAGTCGAGTCCGTGGAGCACCTCGCTCTCGCCATAGGCCACATGCAGTCCGGATACGTTGAGCATTGTGGTTCTCCTAGTGGCCCAGATAGACGTCGATGACGTTCGGATCGGCCTGGACCTTGTCCATGGTCCCCTGGGACAGAATCTTTCCCTGGTGCAGCACGATCACCTTGTCGGCGATGTCCTCGACGAACTTCATGTCGTGTTCGATGACGATCACCGACCGGTCCTTGATGATCCGGTTGAGCAGCTCGGCGGTCTTCTTGCGCTCGCTGACGCTCATGCCGGCGACCGGCTCGTCCAGCATCAGCAGCTCCGGGTCCTGGATCAGCAGCATGCCGATCTCCAGCCACTGCTTCTGGCCGTGGCTGAGATAGGCGGCCTTCAGGTCCAGCAGATCCTCGAGGAAGATGGTCTCGGCGATCTCCTGCACCCGCTGGATCACCTGCTTGTCCCGCTTGAAGGCCAGCGCGCCCCAGACCGACCGGCCGCGCGGGAACGAGATTTCCAGGTTCTCGAACACCGAAAGATCCTCGTAGATGGACGGTGTCTGGAACTTGCGCCCGACACCGGCGTGCACAATCCGGTCCTCGCGCATGGTGGTCAGTTCCTTGCCGCGGAACTTGATCGATCCGGACGTGGCCTTGGTCCGTCCGCAGATCAGGTCGAGCACGGTGGTCTTGCCCGCGCCGTTCGGGCCGATGATGACGCGGATTTCGTTCTCGTCGATGTAGAAGGACAGGTCGTCGACCGCCTTGAACCCGTCGAAGGATACGGTCAGACCCTCGACCGCGAGCAGGAAGTCCTGTTGGGTGGCTGTGGCGTTCATGGCGCTTCTCCTTACGACGCGGGCTTGCCGACGAGGCCGTTGCCCAACAGCAGCCGGTCATCACCGGAGGCCGGGGTGGCGGCGGTCGTCGGCGCGGCCGGCGGCGGACTGGTCGTCTCGGATACGTCGGGCTTGGCCGGGACCTTGGCCTTCCGCTTGTTGAGCTTGTTCACCAGGCTGTCGTAGATGCCGGCCAGACCGTTCGGGAAGGCAAGAACGACCGCGATGAACAGGCCGCCCATGGCGAGCAGCCAGAGTTCCGGGAAGCTCTCGGACAGCGACGTCTTCGCCCAGTTCACCAGCAGGGCGCCGTAGACCGCCCCGTACAGGGACAGACGTCCGCCGACGGCACAGAAGATCACCATCTCGATCGAGGGCACGATGCCGACGAAGGACGGCGACATGAAGCCGACCTGCAGGGTGAACATGGCGCCGCCGATGGCGCACAGGGCCGCGGCGAAGCAGAAGATGAAGATCTTGAAGTTGGCCACGTCGTAGCCGGAGAAGCGGACCCGATCTTCCTTGTCGCGCATGGCGACCAGCAGGCGACCGACCTTGGACTTGCGCACGAACTGGCAGGCGACGAGCGCCGCCAGCAACAGGCCGGCATTGACGAAGTAGAGAATGGTCTTGGCGCTGTCGGTGCGGATGTCCCAGCCCAGCAGGGTCCGCAGGTCGGTCATGCCGTTGACGCCGCCGGTGTAGCCCTGCTGACCGATGATGAGCACGGTCAGGATGGCCGCGAAGGCCTGGGTGATGATGGCGAAATACACGCCACCGACGCGGCGTTTGAACATGGCGGCGCCGATGATGTAGGCGAAGACGGTCGGGACGACGATGATGAGCAGCAGGGTCAGCGGGAACGAGTGGAAGGGTTCCCAGAAGCCGGGCAGCTCGGTGAGCTGATTCCAGTCCATGAAGTCGGGAATGCCGGGCGTGGACTGGATCGCGGTGTTCTCGGGGGTCGACGCCTCGAGCTTGAGGAACATGGCCATGCAGTAGCCGCCCAGGCCGAAGAACACGCCCTGGCCCAGGCTGAGAATGCCGCCATAGCCCCAGCAGAGCACCAGGCCGATCGCCACGAAGGCATAGGTCAGGTACTTGCCGACAAGGTTGAGCCGGAAACCGTCCAGCAGCGCCGGAAAGACGAGGAGGATGAGCGCGGCCAGGATGATGAACGAGATCAGTTCCTTGCGGTCGAACAGCGCGAAACGGGACTTGATGGTCGTGACGCTTTTCATGGATTTGCTCCCCTACTTGCGGACTTTGAGGGAGAACAGGCCTTGCGGGCGCAGCATCAGGATGCCGACGACCGTCAGGAGCGTGAACACCTTGGCCATGGAGCCGGACATGAAGAACTCCAGCGTCGACTGCGCCTGGCTGATGGTGAAGGCCGAGGCGATGGTGCCGAGCAGGCTGGCCGCGCCGCCGAACACCACGACGAGGAAGGTATCGACGATGTAGAGCTGGCCCGCCGTCGGCCCGGTGGAGCCGATCATGGTGAAGGCGCTGCCGGCGACGCCGGCGATGCCGCAGCCGATACCGAAGGTCAGCCGGTCGGTCCATTCGGTGTTGATGCCGACGGCGCCCGCCATGACGCGGTTCTGCATCACGGCGCGGACCTGCTTGCCCCAGGACGAGCGGTACATCATCAGGTAGACGGCGAACGTGATCAGCAGGGTCAGGGTCATGACGAAGACGCCGTTGATCGGGACCTCGATGCTCTCGGTCAGGTTGAACGAGCCCATCAGGTACTCGGGCAGGGTCACGCCGACCTCGCGCGCGCCGAAGGTGGAGCGATAGACCTGCTGCAGGATGAGGCTGAGGCCCCAGGTGGCCAGAAGCGTATCGAGGGGGCGCTTGTAGAGGTGTCGTATCATCGACCACTCGACCAGCATGCCCAGTCCTCCCGACACGATGAAGGCGAGGATCATGGCCACGAAAAAGTAAACCCCGAACAGGGCGGGGGCGTAGTTCTCCACGACGTGGGAACAGAGGTAGGTGACATAGGCGCCCAGGATCATGAACTCGCCATGGGCCATGTTGATGACGCCCATCTGGCCGAAGATGATCGCGAGGCCGAGGGCCATCAGCACGAAGACCGAGAACAGGATCAGGCCGGCGAAGCCCTGCATGGCGAAGATGGAACCGAGTTCGCCCGCCGTATAGCCGTCAAACATCGAGGAGTCCTCCGAGGGGGAAGCACGCCGCGCGGAAAGGCGCGGTAGTCAGGGGAAAGCGGGTTGGCTGCAGCATGGGTCGGTAACCTTCGGGCCAGCTGCCGGGACTTCGTGGGAAGTCCCGGCAGGGCGGCCCTAGCTAGCGATTATTGGTAACCCTTGGGGAACGGATCGGGCTCGACCAGATCCTTGGTCTCGTAGACAACCTTGTACTGACCATCGAGCTGGGCATGGCCGACGCGGGTCTTGGACCACAGGTGGTGATTCTCGTGGACCTTCACGTAGCCTTCCGGCGCGGTCTTGATCTCGATGCCCGGCAGCGTCTTCTTGGTCGCGTCCACATCGAAGCTGCCGGCCTTCTCGACGGCGGCTTTCCAGATCCACGGGCCCAGATAGGCGGCCTGGGTGACGTCGCCGATGACGATGTCCTTGCCCCACATATCCTTGAAGGCCTTCACGAACGCCTTGTTGTTCGGGTTGTCCAGGCTCTGGAAGTACTTCATGACCGCATAGGCGCCGACGATGTTCTCGCCGCCGATGCCCTGGATTTCATCCTCGGTGACCGAGATGGTGAGGACAATCGGCTTTTCCTTGGTCATGTCGATGCCGGCCGCCTTCAGCTGCTTGTAGAAGGCCACGTTGGAGCCGCCGACGACGATCGCGTAGATCACGTCCGGCTTCTTCAGCTTCATCTTGTTGATGACCGAGTTGAACTGGGTGTGGCCCAGCGGATAGTAATCCTCGCCCACCACCTTCAGGCCCAGCTTCTCGATGTGCTTGCGGGCGATCTTGTTGGAGGTGCGCGGCCAGATGTAATCGGACCCAAGCAGGTAGAAGGTCTTGGCGCCCTTGGTCTTCACCACCCAGTCGATACCGGCGATGATCTGCTGGGTCGCTTCCTGGCCGGTGTAGATGACGTTGGGCGACTGCTCCAGGCCTTCATAGAAGGTCGGGTAGTAGAGCATGCCGTTATACTGCTCGAACACCGGCAGCACGGCCTTGCGCGAGGCCGACGTCCAGCAGCCGAACACAGCGGCCACCTTGTCGTTGACCAGCAACTTCTTGGCTTTTTCGGCGAAGGTCGGCCAGTCGGACGCGCCGTCTTCCTGGATGAACTCGATCTTGCGGCCCAGCACGCCGCCCATGTCGTTGATCTGCTTGATGGCCAGCTTCTCGGCCTGCACCGAACCGGTTTCCGAAATGGCCATGGTACCGGTGACGGAATGCAGAATGCCGACCTTCACCGTCTTGTCGGTGACGGCCAGGCCGGTCGTGTTCGCCTTGTCGGCGGCGTTCGCCGCCAGCGGCGCCAGCGCGACGGCGGCGAACAGCGCCGCTTTCGCGGTCTTGCGCAGCGCGGCGCCGAGACCTGAGGGACCTGCTCTTTCGACTGTCATGATGCCTCTCTTGTGATTCGTTGGTTTTGGTTGGAAGCCGGGAACGGCCAGGACACGCCATGACGATCCCGGTTTTTTGTGCGACGCAGCAATACGTCGATATGCGTATGGCGGTACGCGGATCGGCTGGGTAGGGTCGCGCCTGCAGGAGATCCCGAGAGGCCCGGATATCCTGCAATTATCGATATTTGGGCGCTTGATTGAGGAATAGCAGCGGCTTAGGCATCACCAGCACATGTGAGGCATGAAAAAAGTCCGTACCGAAGCGCGCCACCCGGAAGCGCCGTCAGTTGGTTGTAACCTGACGGTAATGCATTTTTGCCGCTTGGCTTTGGCTGGGAATTCCGGTCAATTTTGCATTGCACAAGACCTTCGCGCAGCAAGGCACTTCCCGGGAGCGAGACCGAAGGCATGACTCCGCATCAAAGGGTCATCCGCGAAAGGCGGCAGTACAACCAATGGGTCGCGAACCAGACCCTGGAAGACTACGCCCTGCGCTTCACGGCCAACAGCGCTCGTAAATGGTCGTCGTTCCGCGTCGCCAACACGGCGCTGGGCGCGATCTCATTCCTGGCGCTCGAGGCCATCGGCGGCGCCATCACCCTCAACTACGGGTTCTCGAACGCCGCAGCCGCCATCCTGATCGTCGGCTGCCTGATCTTCGCCGCTGGCCTGCCCATCTGTTACTACGCGGCCAAGTATGGCGTCGACATCGACCTGCTGACCCGCGGCGCCGGCTTCGGTTATATCGGCTCCACCATCACCTCGCTGATCTACGCCTCGTTCACTTTCATCTTCTTCGCCCTCGAGGCGGCGATCATGGCGCTGGCGCTGCAGATGTGCTTCGGCCTGCCGCTCTGGCTCGGCTACCTCATCAGCGCGCTGATCGCGATCCCGCTGGTGACCCACGGCATCACCACGATCAGCCGCTTCCAGATGTGGACCCAGCCCTTCTGGATCATCCTGCAGTTGCTGCCCTTCATCTTCATCGGGGCCAAGGGCCTGTTCTCGCTGGATGAGTGGATGGCCTATCCGGGCCTGCACGGCGCCCGGGACGGCTCGCTCGACCTGCTGCATTTCGGCGCCGCCTCGGCGGTGGTATTCTCCCTCATCGCCCAGATCGGCGAGCAGGTCGACTACCTCCGTTTCCTGCCGCGCACCCGCAAGGGTCGGCGATGGCAGTGGTGGGCCGCCATGGTCAGCGCCGGGCCGGGCTGGGTCGTCCCCGGCATGATCAAGCTGCTCGCCGGATCGTTTCTCGCCGTGCTGGCGCTGAACGCGGGCGTCGCCTTCGAGAGCGCCGCCGAGCCGACCCAGATGTACCTGCTGGCCTTCACCCAGGTGGTTTCTCAGCCCGACATCGCCATCGCGTTGACCGGCGCGTTCGTCATCATCTCGCAGATGAAGATCAACGTGACCAACGCCTATGCGGGTTCCATCGCCTGGTCCAACTTCTTCTCGCGCCTCACCCATAGCCATCCCGGCCGCGTGGTCTGGCTGGTATTCAACGTCGCCATCGCCATCATCCTGATGGAGCTGGGCATCTACAAGGCGCTGGAGCACACGCTCGGCCTTTACGCCAACATCGCCGTCGCTTGGGTCGGCGCCATCGTCGCCGATCTGATCATCAACAAGCCGCTCGGCCTGTCGCCCCGGCACATCGAGTTCAAGCGGGCGCATCTCTACGACATCAACCCCGTCGGCGTCGGCGCCATGTTCGTCGCGTCGGTGCTCTCCATCACGGCCTATGCCGACGTGTTCGGCGACGTGGCCCGCGCCATGGCGCCGTTCATCGCGCTTGGAACCGCGCTGGTCGTCTCGCCGCTGATCGCCTTCGCCACCGGCGGCCGCTTCTACATCGCCCGCAAGCCGACGACCCCGCTCGCCGACAGCAAGCCGGAGCGCTGCTGTATCTGCGAGCACACCTTCGAGCCGGAGGACATGGCGCACTGTCCGGTCTATTCGGGTCCGATCTGCTCGCTGTGCTGCTCGCTCGATGCCCGATGCCGCGACGCCTGCAAGGTATCCGCCCGCTTTTCCGAGCAGGTGCTGCAGTTCCTCGGCTGGGCCTTCCCGCGCCAGCTGGTGGCGCGGCTCAACAGCCGGCTGGGCCAGTATCTCGGCCTCCTTTTGCTCTTCAGCCTGTTCATCGCCGCGATCCTGGCGCTGGGCTACGTGCAGATGAGCCTGACGCCCGAGGCGCCGACGGCGATCATCGCCGACACGCTGTGGAAGGTGTTCTTCATCCTGATCATCGTCGCCGCCATCGTCGCCTGGCCGTTCGTGCTGGCCCACGAGACCAGCCGCGTCGCCCAGCAGGAAACCCAGCGCCAGACCAATATGCTGATGCGCGAGATCGACGCGCACCAGAAGACCGACAAGGCGCTGCAGAAGGCCAAGGAGACCGCCGAGGCCGCCAGCATGGCCAAAAGCAAGTACGTGGTCGGCATCAGTCACGAGCTGCGCACGCCGCTCAACGCCATTCTCGGCTATGCCCAGCTGCTCGAGGCCGATCCCGCCATTCCCGGCCACCGCAAGCACGCTCTGAGCGTGGTCCGGCGCAGCGGCGAGCACCTGTCGGGCCTGATCGACGGCCTGCTCGACATCTCGATGATCGAGGCCGGCCGCCTGCAGCTCTACCGCGACGAGGTGCCGATCAACGATTTCCTCGGCCAGCTCGTCGACATGTTCGCCATGCAGGCGCGCGCCAAGGGCCTCGACTTCGTGTTCGAGCCGCCCGAGAGCCTGCCGGACCTGGTCTATACAGACGAGAAGCGGCTGCGCCAGATCCTGATCAACCTGCTGTCCAACGCCATCCGCTGCACGGAACAGGGCAGCGTCATCCTGCGCATGCGCTATCGCACCCAGCTCGCCACCTTCGAGGTCGAGGACACCGGCATCGGCATCGCCGCCGAGGATCTGGAACGCGCCTTCCGCCCGTTCGAGCGCATCGAGACGCCCGGCATGTCCAAGCGCCCCGGCACCGGCCTCGGCCTCACCATCACCAAGCTGCTGACCGAGGCGATGGGCGGCGAGATCACGGTGAAAAGCACGGTCGGCGTCGGCAGCCTGTTCCGCGTCAAGCTGATGCTCTCCACCGTGCCCCGCCCTGCCCGCCAGGTCGTCGCGCCGCGCCGCATCGGCGGCTACGAGGGCGACGCGCGCACCATCCTGGCGGTGGACGACGATCCCAACCATCTGGACCTGATCCGCGACCTGCTCGCGCCCATCGGCTTCATCGTCATCACCGCCGAGGACGGCCCGTCCTGCCTGGAAACCGCGCGCCACACCTCGCCTGACCTGATCCTGCTCGACATCTTCATGCCCGGCATGAACGGCTGGGACGTGGCGCGGCGGCTGCGCGAGGACGGCGTCAGCCGCGCGCCCATCGTCATGATCTCGGCCAACGCCCGCGAGGAACGGCAGAGAGAAGTTGCCGCGCCGTTCCATGAAGGGTATCTGATGAAGCCCATTCAGCTGGCCAACCTGCTCGACACCATCAAGACCCTGCTCAACCTGCGCTGGGTCTATGACGAACAGGCCAAGCCGGCCCTATCCATCATGCCGACCGACCTGCGGGCCAGCGAGATTCCGGCCAGGACGCAACTCGGCACCCTGATCCAGTTGGGACGCATCGGCCATGTACGCGGCATCCTGTCCAAGCTCGACGAGATCGAGGACGAACAGCCTCACGCCCGGCGCGTCACCGCGCATCTGCGCGGCCTGGTCCAGGAATTCGAGCTGTCGCAATATGACGACGCCCTGAAGGTGCTGCAGAACCATGAGCATTGATCTGGGTTCCTCCTATATCGTCCTCGTGGTGGACGACTCTCCCGAGACGCTCAGCCTGCTGACCGACACGCTGGAGGACGCCGGCATCACCGCGCTCGTCGCCCGCAGCGGCGGCGCGGCGCTGTCGCTGATCGAACGGGTGACGCCCGACGTGATCCTGATGGACGCCATGATGCCCGAGATGGACGGCTTCGAGGCCTGCCGCCGGATCAAGCAGAACAAGGCGACCGCCCACGTCCCGGTGATCTTCATGACCGGACTGACCGACACCGAGCACGTCGTCATGGGCCTGGAAGCCGGCGGCGTCGACTACGTCACCAAGCCGGTCGCGCCGTTCGAGATGCTGGCGCGCATCCGCGTCCATCTGGCCAATTCCCGCATGCAGCAGAGCGCCCGCATCGCCCTCGACGTGGCCGGCCGCACCCTGCTCGCCGTCAACCGGCGCGGCGACGTGCTCTGGAGCACGCCGCAGGCGGCCAAGCTGCTCGAGCGCGTGCTCGGCGTGTTCGACACGGACTCGCCCGCCTGGCAGAAGGATGTCCGGCCCAGGCTCGGCGACGTCGTCGACCAGCGCGCCAGCGACAAGACCCTCGTCACCATGGGCAGCGCGACGGTCCAGGCCTCGTATCTGGGCGAGGCCGGCGCCGGCGAGTTCCTGCTGCATCTGGGCGACGGCGCCGCCGCCAACGACCATCTGCTGCTGAAGCAGCGCCTCGATCTGACGGCCCGCGAGGCCGAGGTCCTGCTGTGGACGGCGCAGGGCAAATCCAACCGGGACATCGCCGAAATCCTGCAGTGCAGCCCCCGCACCGTGAACAAGCACCTGGAACAGATCTATTCCAAGCTGGGCGTGGAAAACCGCACCGCCGCCGCCGCCATCGCCGTACGGCTGCTGATCGACAAGTAGCCGCCCTTTCCCCCGCCCCGACGTCAGGCGACCATTCGGCCGCGCCCGTTCGCTTTTGCCCCCTCCAGCCCCCATCTCCCAAGCGAGAGCATCATCGGACACTTGCCCAAATACCCCCCAGGGGTATATAGGGGACAGACATACCCCCACTGGGTATCTCCGATGGACTGAGGACGGATGTGACCGACAAGCTTCACTCTTCACCGGAATGTCAGGGTCATGGCGGCGCGGGCCATGGTCACGCGCCCGCAAAGGACCCGGTCTGCGGCATGACCGTCGACCCGGCGGCCGCCCGGCACGCCAGCGTCCATGACGGAGTGCCGTACCATTTCTGCTCGGCGCGGTGCCGCGAGAAGTTCGACGCCGATCCCGCGCGCTACCTGTCGCCCCCTCCGGCCGCAGCGCCGCGGCCTGAAGGAACCGTCTACACCTGCCCCATGCATCCGGAGGTGCATCAGGTAGGCCCGGGCGACTGCCCCATCTGCGGCATGGCGCTCGAGCCCATGGTGCCGACCGGGCATACCCCGCGCAGTCCCGAAATGTCCGACATGGGCAAGCGCTTCTGGATCGGCCTCGCGCTCACCCTGCCACTGTTCACCATGGAAATGGGCGGCCATCTGCTCGGCTGGGCCGGCCTGCTGTCCATGCCCACGTCCGGCTTCATCCAGTTCGCCCTGGCGACACCCGTGGTCTGGTGGTGCGGCTGGCCGTTCATGGTACGCGGCTGGCGCTCGCTCGTCAGCCGGCATCTGAACATGTTCACCCTGATCGCCATGGGCACCGGCGTCGCGTGGCTCTACAGCACCGTCGCCCTGGCGTTCCCCGAGTTCTTCCCCGCGACCTTTAGGGGCCATGACGGCCGGGTGGCGCTGTATTTCGAGGCCGCCGCCGTCATCACGGTCCTGGTGCTGGTGGGACAGGTGCTCGAATTGCGGGCGCGCGAGCGCACCTCCGGCGCCATCCGCGCCCTGCTCGACCTCTCGCCGCGCACCGCGCGCCGCCTTGGCCCCGATGGCGAGGAAGAGGTGCCCGTCGACGAGATCGCAGCCGGCGACAGGCTCAGGATCAGGCCGGGGGAAAAGGTGCCCGTCGATGGCACGGTGATCGAAGGCCGCTCGGCGGTGGACGAAGCCATGGTCACCGGCGAGGCCATGCCCGTCACCAAGGGTCCGGGTGACAGGCTCATCGGCGGCACGGTCAACCAGAGCGGCGGCCTCGTCGCCCGCGCCGAAGGCGTCGGCGCGGACACCGTGCTCGCCCGCATCGTCGAGATGGTCGCCGCCGCCCAGCGCAGCCGGGCGCCGATCCAGCGGCTGGCCGACATGGTCGCCGGATGGTTCGTCCCCGCGGTCCTCGCCGCGGCGATCGCGGCGTTCACCGCCTGGGCGCTCTGGGGGCCCGAGCCCCGCCTTGCCCATGCGCTGGTCAGCGCCGTCACGGTCCTGATCATCGCCTGCCCCTGCGCGCTGGGGCTCGCGACCCCCATGTCCATCATGGTCGGCATCGGACGCGGCGCCCAGACGGGCGTGCTGATCCGCGATGCCGACGCGCTGGAGCGCATGGAAAAGGTCGACACGCTGGTGGTCGACAAGACCGGAACCCTCACCGAGGGCCGGCCGTCGGTCACCGCCGTCCTGCCGGCGAAAGGCTTTGACGAGGACGAGCTGCTGAGGCTGGCGGCCGGCGTCGAACAGGCCAGCGAGCACCCCCTCGCGCAGGCGATCCTGCGCGCCGCCGAAGACCGCGCCCTGTCCATTCCGCCCGTCGGCGACTTCGACAGCCCGGTCGGCAAGGGCGCCATGGGAACCGTCGATGGCCGCCGCGTCGCGCTTGGCAATGCCGCCTTCCTCCGGGAACAGGGCATCGCCACGGTCTCGCTGGACGACAGGATCGAGGAATTGGGCAAGCGCGGCGCCACCGCCGTGCTGGTCGGCGTCGACGGCAGGCTGGCGGGCGTCCTCGCCATCGCCGACCCGATCCGCAAGACATCCGCCGCAGTCATCGAGGAACTGCACCGGCGCAAGATCCGCGTCGTCATGCTCACGGGCGACAACCGCGCCACCGCCGACGCGGTGGCCCGGTCGCTCGGCATCGACGAGGTCCACGCCCAGGTGCTGCCCGAGGACAAGAAATCGGTCGTGGACCGGCTGCGGCGCGAAGGGTGCATCGTCGCCATGGCGGGCGACGGGGTGAACGACGCCCCCGCCCTCGCGGCGGCGGATGTCGGGATCGCCATGGGATCGGGCACCGACGTCGCGATGGAGAGCGCCGGCATCACCCTGCTGCATGGCGACCTGACCGGCATTCTCAGGGCCCGCCTTCTCAGCAGGGCAACCATGCGCAATATCCGCCAGAATCTGCTGCTGGCCTTCGTCTACAACGCCGCTGGCGTGCCCATCGCGGCTGGCGTGCTCTACCCCCATTTCGGCATCGTCCTGACACCGATCTTCGCGGCCGCGGCCATGTCGCTGTCGTCGGTCAGCGTCATCGGCAACGCGTTACGGCTGAAGCGGGCCCGGATCGGCTAGCGGGCGGCGCGGCCGGAAATACAGGCTCATGCCCGCGGTCGCCGCGGCCCACACCGCCAGCGCGCCATACGACCATAGATAATCGCCGCTGGCCTCCCGCATCCAGCCGAACAGCACGGGTCCCGCGGCGGCGAGCACGTAGCCGCCCGTCAGGCTCATGGCCGCCAGCCGCCGCAGCGCGTCGGGCCGGTCCTCGTAATCCACCGGCAGAATCAGCGACAGGGGAAACAGCGCGCCGGTCGCCAGCCCCACGCAGCTGACCCAAAGCCAGGGCGCGGCAAGGGGCGCGGCGGCGAGGCCGGCGCAGCCGATGGCGGCCAGGCCCAGGCTGGCGAGCAGCTGCGCCCGCCGGTCGCGCGAGCGCCCCGTCAGCCAGGTCACGCCCAGCGACGCGGCCAGCTGGGTGACCGAAAAGACCAGCAGGAGCGTCCCGGTCTCTGCGGTGCTCCAGCCCGCCTCCGTGTAGGTGGGCGGTATCCAGGTCAGGGTGGTGTAGAACATGCCCGACGAGAGGGCTCCGAGCAGCGTGATCCGCCAGGCGATGGCGCTGCGCAGCGGAAACCCGAAACCGCCCGCGCCGGCACCCGGCGCGGATCGGGGCAACCCGATCACCGCCAGCCAGATCACCGCGCCGAGGGCGGCGGGCGCCGACCACCACGCCAGCGCCGCGGACCACGAGCCGGTCGCCGCCTGCACATCCGGGGTGAGCACCGCCGCAATCCCCGCGCCCGCCGTCATGGCGCAGGCCTGCACCGACATGACCGTGGCCGCGCCGTCGCGGAAACGGCGCTTGGCGATGTCGGGCAGCAGGGTTTGCGCGCCGGCGATGCCGATGCCGGCCAACGCGGCCGACAGATACATGAACGAGGGATATTCGATCAGGCGCAGGAGAATTCCGCCGCCCACGAGCAGCAGGGCCGCCAGTACCAGCCGCTCGCTGCCGGCTCTTGCCGCCGCCATCGCGGCGAAGACGGGGATGATACCCATCATCAGCACGGGAATCGTGGTGATCAGGCCGGCGGCGGCATGACTGAGGCCGAGCCCGTCACGAATGGTGTCGAGCAGAGGCGGAACGGAACTGATGGCCGGCCGAAGGTTGGCGGAGACCGCGATCATGGCGATCAGCACGAAGATCAGACCGGGTCGGCGATCCATTGACATACATCCCATTGCTCAGGATGTAGCTAACGCCTCGCCCGCGATCCCGATAGGGGGAAATCCCGGTTGACGGGATTTTCAGCCGCCACCGCCCCCGAAATAGATCAGCGCGGCCAGCGCGGCGACCAAGGCGATCAGTCCGGCGAGCATGAGGAAACGGGTGCGGCTTCGCCGTTCGTACACCTTGCCCTGGCGAGCCTCACGGCCCTCCAGCACGGGGGGATTCTCGGGGTGCAGGTTCTGGTTGTGGGGTTCCTGTTGCATGCTACGTCAACGCCCCGGCGCCGCACCGGTTCCTGCCCGCAGCGCGCCGCGCACCACGGCGGCGTAAAATCGCTCCCTGATCGAGGCAGGACGATCCAGATCAAGGCGCTCCAGCGCCATGGTCTCGTCCGGCCGGCCGGCGGCCGTCAGGCCACGCCACCAGAAGCCGGCCAGCTGCCGGCGCGACGCGGTCTTGAGCGCGGCGAGCGCCGGCAGCAGCGCCTGCTCCGTATCGGTGAAATCCGTGCCGAAGGGAAAAGCCGGCAGCAACCCCCGCGCCCGGAACGGCGCCAGCGCGTCGGCGATCCTGTCCGGCGTGTTACGCCGGATCGCCGGATCGGGGCGAAAATCACGGGCGATCTTGCCGGCGCGCGCGGCCGACTCCAGCAGCGCGTCCTGGAACGCCGCATCCGCCACCGCCAGCATGGCGGCGATTACCTGCTCATCCGTGCGGCCGCGCAGATCGGCGATGCCGTATTCGGTGGCGAGCAGGTCGCGCAGGTGGCGCGGAATGGACTCATGGCCATAGGACCAGAGGATATTGGACTGCCGCTTCCCCTTGACGGTCCGCGCGGCGTCGAGCGCTAGGATCGACCGCGCGCCGTCGAGCGCGAAGGCCTGCGCCACGAAATTGTACTGTCCGCCGATGCCGCTGACGACGCGGCCATCTTCCAGCCCGTCGGAGACGACCGACCCCAGCAGCGTGGCCATCATGGTGCTGTTGATGAATCGCGCCCCGGCCCGCGCCCGTCGCTTTGCATCCTCGCCGCCCATCAATTCATTGACGTAGCGGACCGAGACCATGCCGATCCGCGCCCGTTCCGCCGGACTCATCTCGCGCAGCGCCGCATAGAAGTCGCGCGAACCCAGGAAGAACGCGGCATGGATCAGGCGCCCCTCCACCGCCCGCCGGATCACCCCTCGGCGCATCAGGGCCAGCATGCCGTCGGCGAGCATCTCACTGGCGCCGTAGAGGCCTTGCTCGAACACACCGTCATGCACGGGCCCCGTCACCCCGAGCGCGCCGAGCACCGCGCGGAAAGCCGGGTTGTCCTCGTGGCGCAGGATAAGGGCATGGGCGACGGCGTCGCCCAGCGATCCGATGCCGATCTGCACCGTGCCGCCATCGGGGACGGTCGCGGCGATCCGGAAACCGATGGCGTAATGGGACGGGCGGATCGGCTGGTTGGGCGGCGCGAACAGCGGGAACTGGTAGCCGGGCCCATCCAGCACATGATCGATCTCGTCATCGGGGACCGCCGCGTCGCCGTCCATGAACGGCATCTCGTCATTGACCTGCGCCGTCATCAGGAACCGGATGCGGCCCTCTCGGCGGGCCTCGAGCAGATCGAGCGTCAGGTCGGGATTGCTCCCCAGGCTGTAGCGGCCTTGCGAGGACGGGCTGACCAGTTGCGCGACTAGGTTCACACCGGCCTCGAGCAGGTAGCCACCGACATGAGTATAATTGGCTGACACGTGGTGCCTTTGGGCACGGGACACGGACAGCCATTGTCCTGCCTGGAAGAAGAACTCGCGCACTTCGACGTTGGCGGGCAGCGACCCGTCACGCAGCCCCTTGGCGTAGGTCAGGGAGGGATAATCGCCGAAAAGACGGGCCGAAAGCGGATCAATGAACCGCCGCTCCAGGTCTGAGCCGCCGCGCGGCGCCTCCAGGGTCAGGCCGGTGACGATGGTCAGGGAAATGCCGGAATCGGCGACAGCGCGGCCCACCAGCTCGTTGGCGATATGATTCGCTTTCCCCAGTCCCAGAGGAAGAGCCAGGACGATACGCGGGCCAAGCGTCCGGAGGATGCCGTCGACCAGATCCGCGACATGGTCATGACGCCGGCTCGTCACGGCGTCAACTGCGCCCAACCCGCATCCGGCTCGAACCTGGGACCATGGTGCGCCGCCAGATCCATCAGCTTGCGCACGATATCCTCGATTCCCTGGCTGCGCGCGTAATGAATGGGTCCGCCCCTGAATGGCGCGAAGCCCGCGCCGAAGATCATCGCCGCATCCAGCGCGTCTTCGTCCACCACGACGCCGTCCCGCAGGCACGCCACGCAGGCATTGACCATCGGCAGGATCAGCCGGTCCGCCGCATCCGTCGGGGGATCGCCGGCCCTGCCCTTGCGGGGCTTCCCGTCGCGCCAGGTGTAGAAGCCCTTGCCCGTCTTCAATCCCAGCTCGCCGCGCTGGACCTTGTCGCGGAGCTTGTCGAGTCCGGGGGTGGTCGGCGTTCCCAGCTTGGCATGCAGCATCTCGGCCACGTCCAGGCAGATATCCAGCCCGACACGGTCGGCCAGTTCCACCGGCCCGACCGGCATGCCGAACTTCTCCGCGGCGGCGTCGATGGTGGCGCCGCTTGCGCCTTCGTGCAGCATGGCCATGGCTTCGGCCATGTAGGGCATCAGCGCCCGGTTGACCAGAAAGCCGGGTTCACTGGCCACCGGAACGGGCAGCTTGTCGATCTGGCGCACGAAGGATCGCGCGCGGCTGAAGGTCACATCGAACATCTCGCGATGGGCGACCACCTCGACCAGCTCCATGCGCGAGACCGGATTGAAGAAGTGCAGGCCCACGAGGCGGCCCGGGTTGTGCAGTTCGCCACTCAGATCCTCGAGCGAGATACTGGAGGTATTGGAGGCGAGCAGCGCGGACGCCTTCATCTTCGGTTCGATGGCGCGGTACAGGTCCCGCTTGATCTCCAGCTTCTCGGGTACCGCCTCGATGACCAGATCGGCCTGCGCGACGCCATGGCCCTGCGGGTCCGGCACCAGCCGGTCCAGCGCGTCGCGGATGTCGATGCGGCTCATGTGACGCTTTTCATAAAGCGCCGCCGCCCGGCGCAGCGCGCCGCCGATGGCTTCAGGCTTCATGTCGGACAAGGTGACCCGGAGACCCTTGAGCGCGCACCACGCGGCGATGTCGCCGCCCATGGCGCCGGCGCCGATCACATGCACATGGGCCAGGGGCCGCGAGGTGTCTCCCATCTTGCGCAGCGCCTCGCGCAGGAAGAACACGCGGATCAGGTTCTGCGCCGAGCGGGTCGCCAGCAGCGCCGCGAAACTCTTGATCTCCTCGTTGCGCATGGCGACGGGACGGTCGGCGAATTTCTCCCACAGGTCGATCAGCGCATAGGGCGCGGGATAGTGCTCCTCGCGCGCGCGCTTCGCCGTCGCGGCGCGCATGCGTTTGGCCAGAAAGCCGCGCAGTGCCGGGAGCCGCTCGATCTTCGCCCGCAGCGAAGGTTGCGGCGGCTTGATCTCTCCGGCAATCGCGGCGGCGACGGCCGCGGCCACATGCCGCTCCTGGGTGACCACGTCGACGAGCCCGAGCGCCTTGGCACGCCCGGCATCGACGGACTTACCCGTGAGCATCAGGGTCATGGCCTCCACCGGCGCGATCAGGTTGACCGACCGCACGGTGCCGCCAAGACCGGGATGCAGGCCCAGCAACACTTCGGGAAATCCCAGCTTCGCGCCATCGATGGCGATCCTGATCTTGCAGGCCAGCGCCAGTTCAAGGCCGCCGCCGAGGCAATGCCCATGGACGACGGCGAGGGTCGGCACGTTCAGTTCGGCGATGGCGTCGACGACCATGTGGCCCTGTCGCAGGCGCTGTTCGATCTCGTCCGGATCATGCTTGCCGGCGAACTGCGCGACATCCGCCCCCGCGCAGAAACCGGCCTGCTTGGCCGATCTGATGACGATGCCCGCAGGCTTGTCGGGAAGAATGCGCCGCAGCACCTCGGCCAGTTCCGAGAGCACTTCCTCGTCGATGGTATTGACTGAGGCGCCCATCTTGTCGAACAGGACCCAGGCGATGTTCCTCTCGTCCAGGCCATAGCGCCAGTGGCGCAGGACCTGGCTGGACGCGCCCTCCAACCCCAATTCCATCTGGCGGGCGTCGAGCACCGCCATCGCACTCTTTGGCAGGGCGCGCATGGTCATATCCTCTCGATCAGCATGGCGCCGCCCTGGCCGCCGCCGATGCACTCGGTCGCGATCCCGCGCCGACCGCCCTGACGGTGCAGCGCGTTGACCAGATGGAGGACGATGCGGTTACCGCTGGCCCCGACCGGATGCCCGAGACTGATGGCGCCGCCATCGACGTTGAGCCGGTCGCGGTCGATCTCGCCCAGCGGTCCTTCCAGCCCAAGCACGGACTGACAGTAATCCGCGTCGGACCAGGCCGCCAGACAGGCGAGCACCTGCGCGGCGAACGCCTCGTTAAGCTCCCAGAGGTCGATGTCGGCAAGGCTCAGGTCGCGGCGCTTCATGATCTCGGTGGCGCAGAGCGTCGGCCCCAGACCCATGATGGAGGGATCGAGCCCCGACCAGGCGCTGTCGAGAATGACCGCGCGCGGCTTCAGGCGGTATTTCTCCAGCGCCTCCTCGGACGCGAGCACCACCCAGGAGGCCCCATCGGTGATCTGCGAACTGTTGCCCGCCGTTACCTTGCCCCAGGGCCGCTCGAATACGGGCTTGAGGGATGAGAGCTTTTCCGCGGTGCTGTCGGGGCGAACGCCATCGTCCAGCTTGAACACCGTGCCGTCGCGCGCCATGGCCGGTTCCACCTCATCCTCCAGCCAGCCCTCATGCTGGGCCAGGGCAAGACGCCGGTGGCTTTCGGCCGCGTAGGCATCGGCCGCGGCACGGGACACCTCGAACAGATGGCCGACGATTTCGGCGGTCTGCCCCATGTTCAGATCGACGACGGGATCGGTCAGGCCGCGTTCGAGGCCAATCACCGGCTTGAGGAAGCGCGGACGGAATCCCGCCAGCGCCTTCAGGCGGTCGGGCACTGACCTGGCCGACATCAGGCCGCCGAACCATGCCGCCGCGTCCTGCCGGAACACCAGCGGCGCGTGGCTGAGGGATTCCGCGCCGCCCGCCAGGATCATGTCGGCATTCCCGGCCTCGATGGTCCGGAACGCGGTGTCGATCGATTGCATGCCGGAGCCGCAGTTGATCTGAACGGTGAACGCCGTCGTCGCGGCGTCCAGACCCAGGCGCAGCGCCGCGACCCGTGCCGGATTCATCTCGTCGGCGATGACATTCACGCATCCGAGAACGACCTGATCGAACGCATCGCGCGGGACGTCGACGCGGTTCAGCAACGGCCGGCCGCACTGGACCGCCAGATCGACGGGCGTGAACGGACCCGGCTTGCCGCGCACCTTGAGGAAGGGCGTCCGCGCGCCGTCGACGATATAGACCGGGCGCGCCATCAGCGGGCCGCCGCCGTCCGCCACGGCGCCTGCCGCTCGTCGGGAGCCTCGGGAACCCGGCCCGTCAGTTCCTCGGCTGAAAAGTCATCGACCGCGACCACGGCGGCGACGGCCTCGTTCATGGCGGTCACTAGATCCGCCTCCTGCTGCGTGATCGCTCCCTGCGCCAGCGCCTGATCCAGATCGCGCAGCTTGGCCCGGCGCATCCCGGCGAGCACCGGCTCGGCCTCCAGGGTGAGCGCGAAGGCCCGGTCGAGCAGCGCCAGGCCATCGCCCTCCCGGCCATGATGGAGGCCGGCAACGAGGCGCTCGCGCGCCTCGGAAGGCGCCAGCAGCAGGTCGGCGCACCGGCGCGCCAGCGCGTCGCTCGGTCCATGCCGGGCCGGGCCGAAGGGCTGCACCGCCACCTTGAGCAGCGCGGCGGCCGGACGATTCGGCAGGTTCGCGAACACATCGGCGAACAGCGTCTCGATGGTGGTCGCCCCCGACGCCATGCAGTAGTCCACCAGCGGCAGATCCGCCTCGTTTCGGCCTTCATCCTCCCAGCGCTTGAGGCACGCCGAGAGCAGGTAGAGTTCGGCGAGGATATCGCCGAGACGCGCGGACAGCATCTCGCGCCGCTTCAGCGCGCCGCCCAGGGTCATCAGGGCGAGATCGGCCGTCAGGGCAAAACCGGCGGCATAGCGGCCGAGCTGCTTGTAGTGATGGCTGACCGCACCGGCATCCGGGGCAGGCGATGACGCGCCGCCGGTCCAGGCCCGGCCCAGGGCGCGGAAGAAGGTCGCCGTGCTGTGGCCCAGATGTTTCCAGAAGACCTTGTCGAAAGCGTCCAGCCCGGCGTCACCGTCCTCGACCTGCAACGCCGCCATCTCGTCCAGAAGATAGGGGTGACAGCGGATGGCCCCCTGGCCGAAGACGATCAGGCTGCGGGTCAGGATGTTCGCGCCCTCGACGGTGATGCCGACGGGCACGGCCTTGTAGAAATTGCCCAGATAGTTGAGCGGTCCATCGATCACCGCCTTGCCGGCGTGGATGTCCATGGCGTCATTGGCCGACACGCGCATGCGCTCGGTGGCGTGAAGCTTCATGATCCCCGAGATCACCGACGGCTTGTGTCCGGCATCCAGCGCCGCGCAGGTCATCCGCCGCGCCCCATCGAGCAGGTAGGCATTGCCGGCCAGCCGGGCCAGCCGTTCCTGGATCCCCTCGAACTGGCCGATCGGAATGCCGAACTGCTGCCGGACCCGGGCATAGGCGCCGCTGGTATGCGCCGAGAAAGCGGCGCCCGCCGCCGACAGCGACGGCAGCGAGATACCGCGCCCCGCCGCCAGCGCGCTCATCAGCATCTTCCAGCCCTTGCCCGCCTGTTCCGCGCCGCCGATGACGTGATCCATGGGAATGAAGACGTCGCGGCCCCAGTTCGGGCCGTTTTGGAACATCTGCCCGGACGGGATGTGGCGCCGGCCGATCTCGACGCCGGGGGTGTCGGTCGGCACCAGCGCCACCGTGATCCCCAGCTCCGGCACGTCGCCCAGCAGACCGTCCGGATCGTCCAGGTTGAACGCCAGGCCGAGCACGGACGCGACGGGCCCGAGCGTGATGTACCGCTTGTGCCAGTTCAGCCGGATGCCCAGAACCTCCTGTCCCTGATGCAGGCCGCGGCAGACCACGCCCCGGTCGATCATGGACGCGGCGTCCGATCCCGCCTCCGGGCTGGTGAGCCCGAAGCACGGAATTTCCTCGCCCGACGCCAGACGCGGCAGCCAGTAGTCGCGCTGCGCGTCGGTGCCGAACTGCATCAGAAGCTCGCCCGGACCGAGGGAGTTGGGCACCATCACCGTCACCGCCGCCACGACGGAACGGGTCGAGATCGTGCGCACCACCTCGGAATGGGCGAATGCCGAAAACCCCAGGCCGCCATACTGCTTCGGAATGATCATGCCGAAAAACCGCTGCGCCTTGATGAAGGCCCAGACCTCGGGCGGCAGGTCGCGCCATTCCCAGTTGATACGCCAGTCGTCGAGCATGTCGCACAGCTCGCGCACCGGACCGTCCAGAAAGGCCTTTTCCTCGTCGGTTAGCCGCGCCGGTGCGGTAGCCAGCAGCCTGCTCCAGTCGGGATTGCCGGTAAACAGGTCCGCGTCCCACCACGTGTCGCCGGCCTCGAGCGCCTCGCGTTCGGTCGCCGACATGGCCGGTAACACGCCGCGGGCCCAGTCGAATATGGGCCGCGTGAGCAATCTGCGGCGTAGTGATCTTAAAGCCATGGTATCGTCCTGTGGGAGGCTGCTGATTTGTGAACGGCAACGCGCCGCCCTTGTTCCGCCCCCAAGCGCATCCATTAGGCCAGGATATAGGAGGCAAAACCGGCAAAGTAGAGGGAACCGAACCGGTAAGAGCGCGTTTTTCAGACAATCCATGCCAGCCGGGGCAGGTTGGCAAGCAGGGGATCATCGTGACCATCCAGTTACCCAAGGCCGCGGAGCCTGACGACCATCCTACTGTGTCATCGGCATTGCGGGATGCTTATGCCCAGGTCCGTGAGACCAGCGTGGCGCTGGCGGCGCCGCTCGCGCCCGAGGATCAGGTGCTGCAGAGCATGCCCGACGCCAGCCCGACCAAATGGCATCTGGCCCACACCTCCTGGTTCTTCGAAACCTTCCTGCTGAAGCCCCGCCTCGACGGCTATCGCCCGATCGACGAGCGGTACGATTACCTCTTCAACTCCTATTACCAGCAGATCGGAGCGCAGTTCCCGCGCGCCCGGCGCGGCCTCTTGTCCCGACCGACCGTTGATCAGGTGCTTGACTACCGCGCCCATGTGGACGACGCCATGCAGGCGCTCATCGCGCGCGAGGGCGACGACGTGGCGGACCTCGTCACGCTCGGGCTCAACCACGAGCAACAGCACCAGGAGCTGCTCGTCACCGACATCAAGCACCTCCTCGCCATCAACCCCCTGGCGCCCGCGCCCTACGGGCCGGCTCTCGCCCTCGCCCAGGACGCGCCGCCCCTGCACTGGATCGATTTCGACGGCGGCCTGCGCGAGATCGGCTTCCACGGCAACGGCTTCGCCTTCGACAACGAAGGCCCCCGCCACCGCCAGCACCTCGAAGCCTTCGCCCTGGCCTCGCGGCCGGTGACCAATGGCGAGTTCATCGCCTTCATGGACGCCGGCGGCTACGCCGATCCCGCGCTCTGGCTGTCCGAGGGATGGGCCAGGGTCCAGGCGGAAGGCTGGACGGCGCCGCTCTACTGGGAACCCGCCGCGACGGGCTGGACCCGGTACACCCTGCACGGCCGCCTGCCGGTCGACCCGGCCGCGCCGGTCTGTCATGTCAGCTATTACGAGGCCGCCGCCTATGCCGCTTGGGCGGGGTGCCGCCTGCCCACGGAGGCCGAATGGGAAGTCGCCGCGTCCGGCGCGCCCGTGGAGGGGCATTTCCTCGATATCGCCCGGCTGGAGCCGTCGGCCTGCGGCGGAACCGGGGCGAAATTGTGGCAGATATATGGCGATGTGTGGGAATGGACCGCCAGCGCCTATTCCGCCTATCCGCGATATCGGCCGGCCGCTGGCGCCATCGGCGAGTACAATGGCAAGTTCATGAGCAACCAGATGGTGCTGCGCGGCGGCAGCTGCGCCACGCCCGCGGGCCACATCCGGCCGAGCTACCGCAATTTCTTTCCGCCCGACACGCGCTGGCAATATTCCGGCATCAGGCTGGCACAGGACAGGTGACCCATGGACAAAAGTGAAAACCTTTTGGGATCAGACACTTCCGCCGGCATGCGCTTGCGGGGCGGCGAACCGGCCTTCATGATTGACCGCCACCCGCCAAAGGACGATTTCGCCGCCGACGTGCTGAACGGCCTGAGCCGGTCGCAGAAGTGGATCCCCCCGAAATATTTCTACGACGCCCGCGGCTCCCGCCTGTTCGAGGACATCTGCGCCACGCCGGAATACTACGTCACCCGCACCGAACTAAAGCTGCTCTCGGACGTCGGCCCGGACATCGCCACCATCACCGGCCGCGACGCGACCGTCATCGAGTTCGGCAGCGGCTCCGACGCGAAGATCCGGCGCCTGCTGGACGCTTTGCGCGCGCCCTGCGCCTATGTGGCCATCGACATCAGCCGCGACGCGCTGGAACGGGCGGTGGAAGACCTGGCACGCGACTATGACGGGCTGACGGTCGGCGGCATCTGCGCCGATTTCGGCACGCCGGTCGAGCTGCCGGACGAGGCCCTGAACGGGTGCGGCAAGCGGCTTGGCTTCTTTCCCGGCTCGACCATCGGCAACATGGACCGCCCGGTGGCGCGGCGCTTCCTCGCACGCGTGCGGGAAATGTTCCAGCCCGGCGACGGCTTCCTGATCGGCGTCGATCTGCGCAAGGACCGGGATATTCTCGAGCCGGCCTACAATGACGCGTCCGGCGTGACCGCCGAATTCAACCTGAACGTCCTGCACCGCATCAACCGCGAACTGGGCGGCACCATCGATATCGGCACGTTCCGCCACGACGCCTACTACAACGAGGACGAAGGCCGGATCGAGATGCATCTGCGCGCCATGGAGGACACCTCGTTCAGGGTTGCGGACACGCCCTTCTCCATGCGCCGCGGCGAGACCATCCACACTGAAAATTCCTACAAATACGCCATTCCGGAATTCGTCGAGGCGGCGGAAGCCGCCGGCTTCTGGGTCGTCCAGAGCTGGCAGGACAAGCGGTCGCTGTTCAGCCTCCACTACCTGACCGCCGTCTGAAGGAACAAAGCCGCGCCTGCCCGGTTGTTTGGATAAACCGAGCAGGAGCAGACCATGACGGATGATCACGGCGGCAAGCCCGCGCAGCATCAGGACCATCAGCCCGGCGACGAACGGGCGATGCACCCCAGGCCGCGCTATGAACCGCGCTTTCCGGGCGCCGGCCGGCTCGAGGGCAAGGTCGCGCTGATCACCGGCGGCGACAGCGGCATCGGCCGGGCCGTGGCGGTCTTGTTCGCGCGCGAAGGCGCGCGGATCGCCATCGTCTACCTGGAAGAGACCGAGGATGCGCGGGTCACCCAGGACATCGTCGAGGCGGAAGGCAGCGAATGCTTCACCATCGAGGGCGATGTCGGCGATCCGGCGTTCTGCTGCCATGCGGCCGAGCAGGTCGCGCAGCGCTTCGGGCGTCTCGACGTGCTCGTGAACAACGCCGCCGAACAGCACGAGCAGGATGACGTACGCGACATTTCCCCGGCGCAGCTCGACCGCACGTTCCGGACCAATGTCTATGGCTACTTCTTCATGACCCAGGCGGCGCTCGATCACATGCGGGACGGCGCTGCCATCGTGAACACCGCCTCGATAACAGCCTATCGCGGCAGCGATCACCTGATGGATTACGCCTCGACGCGCGGTGCCGTGGTGGCGTTCACCCGATCACTGGCGAAATCCCTGGCCGAGCGCCGGATCCGGGTCAACGGGGTGGCGCCGGGACCGATTTGGACGCCGCTGATCCCGGCCAGTTTCGATGGCGACCAGGTCGCGGAATTCGGGACCAGCACGCCGATGGGTCGCCCGGGAGAGCCCAACGAGGTCGCGCCGTGTCATCTGTTTCTCGCCTGCGAGGATTCCAGCTACATGACCGGCCAGGTCCTGCACCCCAATGGCGGCGACCTGATGGTCAGCTAAGCCTTCGGAACAGTCTTTTTGCCGGCACGTTGCAGGTTCACCGTGCATCAAAGACAGGAGACGGATCATGCCTCGCGGTGACAAGTCAGCCTATACGGACAAGCAGAAGCGCAAGGCCGAGCATATCGAGGAAAGTTACGAGAATCGGGGCGTCGGCAAGGAAGAGGCCGAGAAGCGCGCCTGGGCAACCGTCAACAAGGAAAGCGGCGGCGGCAACAAGAGTGGCTCGGGCCGGGGCAAGGCCGATACCCACGAGGCCGCGCGCAAGGGCGGGCGGAAGGGCGGCGAAGCCTCGGCGTCACGCTCGGCGGAGGAACGCTCCGCCTCGGCGCGCAAGGCGGCCGCGACCCGCAAGCGGAATCAGGAAAAATCCGCCTGACGCCGCCCTCGCCCGGCGAGAGCGGCGCCCAGCCGGGTCAGGCGGCTATTCGGCGGCCTTCACGTTGATCACGCCGCAGGCAATGCGGCCGCCAGCATCGCCGGCAGGGTCGCTGACATAGTCGTCGGCGCCCGCATGGATCACGAAGGCAGAACCATCATCGTCGTTCAGGCTAACCTGACTCGACGATTTGAGCGACGCGCCGGCAAGGAACAGCTCCACATCCAGTGCCCCGGTGGAGGGCACCACCAGATTGGGCATGTCGCCGACATGAGAGCCGTCGGGATTCATGAAGCCGTGCTGGGCTTTGGTGGGGTTGAAATGCCCCCCGGCCGACGAGAAATCGCCCTCGCACACGCCCTTCTCATGGATGTGAAAGGCGTGCGGCCCCGGTGGTAAGCCCGTCAGGCGCGCCGTCAGGGCGAGGCCCATGGGCGCTGTCTTGAGCTCGACGATCCCTACGTTCCGCCCCTTTGAATCCTTGAGCAGGGCGCTCGCCATCTGTGGCGCGGGCGCCGCCTGCTCGGCGCGCGCCTTGTCTGCCGCGGCCTTGGCCTCGGCGCTCGGCTCGGCCGCCCAGGACGGTGCCGCAACGGCCACCGCCACGCCCATGGCGCCAGCGAGCGCCGTGAATGATGTACGCTTGCTCATGTCTCTCTCCTTGTCGGTTCGGAAACACCGCGAACGGCGCGTTCCTCGGGGTCAGAGGGGGGATCCGGCACGGGCGCCGGATGTTTGGAATGATCGAGAGGCCGGGTCGCGTCAGTGGGCATCATGCCCTCCAGGACGCGGATGAGGACGAGGATCACCAGCGCCGCGCCAGTGGCGAGCCCGGCGACCGGGTAGAAACCGAGGCCACACGCCAAGCCGACCGCGCCCGTGAGCCATAGCGTGGCGCCGGTCGTCAAACCGGCAACACGCTTGCCTGAGATGATGATCGTCCCGGCGGCGAGGAAGGCGACACCCGCCGTGACCGCCTCGATGACGCGTAACAGGTCGATCTGCGAACTCTCTCCCAGATGCTGCGTCCGGTAGGTCACTTCCAGGGCGATGATCATGAAGGTGCTCGCCGCGAGAGCAACCAGCATATGGGTGCGAAGCCCCGCCGGGCGGTTGCGGTATTCACGCTCGAAGCCGATGGCGGCGCCGAGCACGAGGGCCAGCGTCATGCGGATCCCCATTTCGGAGATCGAAATATACGTTGCGAACGGGTCGAAGATACCGTCGGCGTCGCTCATGGCGGCTTATGCCGACAACCGGCGCGCGATGTCCGTCACATGCCGGCCCTGAAAGCGCGCGCCCTCTAGCTCGTTCCGGCTTGGCTGGCGCTCTCCTTTCGAGCCCGCGATGGTGGTCGCGCCATAAGGGGAGCCCCCCGAGATTTCCTCCAGCGTCGTCTGGCCGGCGAAACTGTAGGGCAGACCGACGACCACCATGCCGAGATGCAGCAGGGTGACATGCACGTTGATCAGTGTCGTCTCCTGCCCGCCATGCTGGGTCGCGGTCGACGCGAACGCGCTGCCGACCTTGCCGACGAGCGCGCCCTTCTGCCAAAGCCCGCCCGTCTGGTCGAGGAAGTTGCGCATCTGGCCGCTCATGCTGCCATAGCGGGTTGGCGTGCCGATGATCAGGGCATCGTAATCGGCCAGCGACGCCGGCTCGATGATCTCGCCGACCTGATCGGTCTTCCCGCCCGCCTTGCGGAACGCGTCCTCGGGCATCAACTCCGGCACCCTGCCGAGGGTCGGCGTACCGCCCGCGTGGGTCACGCCTTCGGCGACCGCCTTCGCCATGGTTTCGACGTGGCCGTACATGCTGTGATAGAGCACCAGAACCCGAACACTCATCAGCACCTCCCGCTATGAACAGAGAGAGGTTAACGCCGACCGGCGCCGCCGGGTTCCGTTACCACATCGGGCGATGAGCCAAGGGGCGCGTTCCCGCGGGGGCACGGCCCGTAGACCCATGCGCCGGAGCTAGGCCGGTTCCATGACGATCACGCGGTCGCGTCCAGCCCCCTTCGCCACGTAGAGCGCCGCGTCGACCCGCGCGATGATCCTGTCGACGGGCTCGTCGGGACCGGCGAGGCAGGCGCCGATGCTCGCGGTCACGTCCACCTCGCGCCCATCCTCCAGCAGGATCGGAGCACCGCTGAAACTGGCGCTGATCTTGTGGGCGATCACCCTCAGCGTCTCCTGACCGCACTCGGAGATCAAAACCACGAACTCGTCACCGCCCCAGCGTGCCGCGATATCATAGCTGCGCAGGTCGTTCCGGAGGCGGCGCGCGAGTTCTGCCAGCACCTGATCGCCCCCGTGATGTCCATAGCCGTCATTGACGCTCTTGAACATGTCCACGTCGATCAGCAGCAGGCCTACCCTGTGGCCGTGGCGAGCGGCGCGGTTGCGCTCGCCCTCGACGGCCTGGACGAAACCGCGCCGATTATAGACTTCGGTGAGCGGATCCATGTAGGCGAGACGCTCGAGCTTCTCGGTTCGCTCCTGCACCCGGCTCTCCAGCAGGCGGGTGTTGTCGCCTACTTCGCGCGCCATTTCGCTGAACGAGCGCGATAGGCGGCCGATCTCATCATTCACCGGGTCGATGGGCGTGGAGAAGTCGCCCTGCTTGACCTGATGCACCGCCGCCTCCAGCCGGGCGAGGCGATTGAGCACCACATGGCGGAACAGCAACGTCACCAACAGGGTAGCCGCCGCGAGGACAACCGCGAGGAACGCCCCGATGGGATTGAACAATTGCCGCTCGATCAGCTGGTCGACATCCATCAGCGTCACGTTGAACCAGCCGATCTGGTCGAGGTAGCCGACCCCGGCGAGCACCTGATGCCCTTCCATCTCGACGAAGCGCGATTCCACCCGGTTCTTTTCGGCCGCGACCCGCTTCATCATCGCCGCCAGGGCCTTGCGGTCCTGCTCTCGTTCGAGCAGCCGGAAGATGGTCTTCTTGGACTTGGCGTCCTTGGTCAGGCTGTGAAAGTCGACCATGCGCGGATCGCGGTGGGCCTGGATGGCGCCGCTCGCGTCGACGAACACGCTGTCGATGCCGCGCTGCGGGAAATCGACCACCTCGCGGATGAAATCGGTGAGGTCGATGCCGGTGCCGATCATGCCCAGCACCTGGTCGCCTTCGCGGACCGGACAGTTCACCCAGACCTTGGTCACCCGGATGTTGTCGTCGTGATCGACATTCAGCTGGCAGACCGCATCGCTCCGGATCGTCTTGTAGTACCAGCCATCGCGGGGATTGTCGGGACTCAGCGTGTAGCGCAGTTGTTGGCCGGCATAGGCGTCATCGCGGTCGTTGAAATAGTAGTTGGCCGACTTGTCGATGACGAAGAAATAGCTGCGGTCCTTGAACGCGAGACGGTAGTGCTCCAGTTCGGCGAGGCCGCGGGCACGCTTGTCAGGCTCGTCCTCATCCATGGCCCATTCGAGAATGGCCGGCGATCTGGCTAATGTCTGGGCAAGGGACGCTTCCCGGAAGAGGGTCTCCAGCCCGCGATAGCGGTCGAACTGGACCTGCTTTTCGGCGAACAGGGTGCCGAGACGCACCACCGCCGTATTCACCAGCCGATCAAACGCCAGGAAGGCCGCCATCGCCGTCACGATGAAGATGGCCCCGGTCAGCAACAGCACCCGGGTATTCAGGCTTGGCGTACGCACCAGCGCCGGACGGCGACTTTTCTCTGCCACGGATCAGGCCCCCTTCAACGACCTGTATCCGCGAAAGCGCAGGGCCGCTCAACATTAAATAGGCGGCCCGGCGTTGATCGTCACAGCGCTTGGCGAATTTATCCGCGCCAGGACCCGCCATTTTCCCGCCCCAGCACGGCTTCCAGTCCCGACCGTGATCGGCATCGAATTTTTACACGGGGGGCGCCTATGGTCAGCCTGAACGGAGCGCCCCCTGAAGGCACGGCTCCCGGAGGAGAACGACCATGCAAGATCTTCTGTGGCTTGGGCTGGGCGCCGGACTGTTCGCGGCGGCCCTGATCTACATCCGCCTGTGCGATGGCGCTTAAGGACATTTCGTCATGACAATCGATCTCTGGCTGGGCGGCGCGGTCGCCCTGGGCCTGCTCATCTATCTGGTCGCCGTGCTGGTGCGGCCGGAAAAATTCTAGAGGTGTTCGATGAACGCTGAAGGCTGGTTGCTCATCATCATCTTCACCCTGATCCTGGTGGCCCTGACGCGGCCCGTGGGCGCTTGGCTCTTCGCGCTCTACGACGGTCGGCGGACGCCGCTGCACCTGGCGCTGGGCCCCATCGAACGCGGTTTCTACAAGGTGGCCGGCATCGACCCCTCAGCCGAGCAGAGCTGGCGGCGCTATGCGCTCTCCATGCTGCTGTTCAACGCATTGGGAGTCGCGCTGCTCTATACGCTGCAGCGCCTGCAGGGCGCATTGCCGCTCAATCCGCAGGACTTCGGCGCCGTCAGCGAACATCTGGCGCTCAATACCGCCGTGAGTTTCGTCACCAACACCAACTGGCAGTCCTATGGGGGCGAGACGAGCATGAGCCACCTGACCCAGGTGGTCGGGCTCACCGTCCAGAACTTCCTGTCGGCGGCGACGGGCATATCGCTCGCCTTCGCCCTGATCCGGGGTTTTGCCCGCCGAGAGGCCGCCGGCATCGGCAATTTCTGGGCCGATCTGACCCGCGTCACCCTCTATCTGCTGCTGCCCGCCTGCGTCGTGCTCGCCCTCGCCTTCATGGCCATGGGCGTGCCGCAGACGCTGGAGGCCTCGGTCGTCGCCACGACCCTTGAAGGCGGCCAGCAGACCATCGCGCTGGGGCCGGTCGCGTCCCAGGAGGCGATCAAGATCCTCGGGACCAATGGCGGTGGCTTCTTCAACGTCAATTCGTCCCATCCCTTCGAAAATCCCAGCGTCCTGTCCAATCTGGTCCAGATGCTGGCCATCTTCGCCATCGGCGCCGGTCTCACATGGACGTTCGGCCGCGCGGTGGGCAACACAAGGCAAGGCTGGGCGATCCTCAGCGCCATGCTGATCCTGTTCCTTGCCGGCGTCGCCGTCGCCTACGCGGCGGAAGCCGCCGGCAACCCGATCCATCACGCCCTGGGCGTCGCCGCGGGCGGCGGCAACATGGAAGGCAAGGAAGTGCGCTTCGGCATCGCCGCCAGCGCCCTGTTTGCCGTCATCACCACGGCGGCCTCGTGCGGCGCGGTCAATGCCATGCATGACAGCTTCACCGCCATCGGCGGCGCGGTGCCCCTGTTCAACATGGAACTGGGCGAGGTCATCATCGGCGGCGTCGGCGCCGGCCTCTACGGCATGCTGCTCTTTGCCATCCTGGCGATCTTCGTCGCGGGCCTGATGGTCGGCCGTTCCCCCGAATATGTCGGCAAGAAGATCGAGGCCCGCGAGGTCAAGCTGGCGGTTCTCGCCATCGCCATTCTGCCGCTGGTCATGCTCGTCTTTACCGGGATCGCCTCGGTCACCGACGCCGGCCTGGCGGGGACCCTGAACAAGGGGCCGCACGGTTTCAGCGAGATTCTATACGCCTTCACCTCGGCGGCCGCCAACAATGGCAGCGCCTTCGCCGGACTGAGCGCCAATACGCCCTTCTACAACGGGCTGCTGGCGGCGGGCATGTGGCTGGGGCGGTTCTTCATCATCATCCCCATGCTGGCCATCGCCGGCTCGCTGGCGGCCAAACGCCACATCCCCGAAACCGCCGGGTCGTTCCCCACCACCGGCGCGCTCTGGGTCGGCCTGCTGACCGGCGTGGTGCTGATCGTCGGCGGATTGACATTCCTGCCGGCGCTGGCGCTGGGACCGGGCGCCGATCACATGGCGATGATCAGCGGCCAGACTTTCTAGAAGGCACGGACCATGACGCAGAAAACACCGTCTCCCTCGCTGTTCAGCGCCGACCTGATCGGGCCGGCCCTCGGCGATTCCTTCCGCAAGCTGGACCCGCGCACGCTGGTGCGCAACCCGGTCATGTTCACCACCGCCGCCGTCGCGCTGCTGCTCACCCTGCTGCTGCCGCTGGTCGAGGATACCGGCTTTCACCTTCAGCTCGTGCTCTGGCTCTGGGTTACCGTCCTGTTCGGCAACTTCGCCGAGGCCATGGCCGAAGGGCGCGGCAAGGCGCAGGCCGCCGCCCTGCGCGCCACCAAGGCGGAGTTGACCGCCAAGAAGCTCGGGCCGGATGGCGAAGCGTTTGAAACAGTGCCCGCCCATGAGCTGAAACATGGCGATCTGGTGCTGGTCGAGACCTTCGATCTGATCCCCGCCGATGGCGAGGTAATCGAGGGCGTCGCCAGCGTCAACGAATCCGCCATCACCGGCGAATCCGCGCCCGTGATCCGCGAGGCCGGCGGCGACCGCTCGGCCGTCACCGCCGGCACGCGGGTGATCTCGGACTATATCAAGGTCCGCGTCACCGCCGGGCCGGGCCATGGCTTCATCGACCGGATGATCGCCCTGATCGAAGGCGCGGAGCGGCAGAAGACGCCCAACGAGGTGGCGCTGACCATCCTGCTGGTCGGCCTGACCATCATCTTCCTGATCGCGGTCGCGACCGTCCCGGCCTTCGCCGCCTATGCCGGCGGCGTCATCCCGGTCGCCATCCTGGCGGCGCTGCTGGTGACCCTGATTCCGACCACCATCGCGGCGCTCTTGTCGGCCATCGGCATCGCCGGCATGAACAGGCTGGTGCGCGTCAACGTGCTCGCCAAGTCGGGCCGCGCGGTCGAGGCCGCTGGCGACGTGGATACGCTGCTGCTCGACAAGACCGGCACCATCACCCTCGGCGACCGGCAAGCCGCCGCCTTCAAGCCGCTGAGCGGCGTTGGCCTACAGGAACTGGTCGAGGCCGCCTGCCTCGCCAGCCTGGCGGACGAAACACCCGAAGGCCGCTCCATCCTGGTGCTGGCGCGCGAGGCGCACGGCATCGCCGACCTGGCCATGCCGGCCGACGCGACCATCATCCCCTTCTCCGCCCAGACCCGGCTGTCCGGCATCGAGACCGGCGGCCTTCTCATCCGCAAGGGCGCCGTCGATGCGGTGGTGAATACGGTCCCCGAGCTGCGCGGGTCGCCGCTCGTCGAGGAACTGCGGCGGATCACGGACGAGATCGCCCGCGCGGGCGGCACGCCGCTGGCCGTGGTGCGCGGCGGTCGCCTGCTCGGCGCCATCTATCTGAAGGACATCATCAAGGACGGCATGCGCGAGCGCTTCACCGAGTTGCGCCGCATGGGCATCCGCACGGTGATGATCACCGGCGACAACCCGCTGACCGCCGCGTCCATCGCGGCCGAGGCCGGCGTCGACGACTTCCTTGCCCAGGCCACTCCGGAGGACAAGCTGGCCTTCATCCGCAAGGAGCAGCAGGGCGGCAAGCTGGTCGCCATGTGCGGCGACGGCACCAATGACGCGCCGGCGCTGGCGCAGGCCGATGTGGGCGTGGCCATGAACACCGGCACGCAGGCGGCGCGCGAGGCCGGCAACATGGTCGATCTGGACAGCGATCCGACCAAGCTCATCGAGATCGTCGGGCTGGGCAAGCAACTGCTCATGACGCGCGGCGCGCTGACCACCTTCTCCATCTCCAACGACGTGGCCAAATACTTCGCCATCCTGCCGGCCATGTTCGTCGTGCTGTACCCGTCGCTGGGCGCGCTCAACGTCATGCAGCTGAGCTCGCCGGAAAGCGCCATCCTGTCGGCGATCATCTTCAACGCCCTGATCATCCCGGCCCTGGTGCCGCTGGCCCTGAAGGGCGTGCGCTATCGTCCGGCGGGCGCGGGCCAGCTGCTGTCACGCAATCTGGCGATCTATGGACTGGGCGGCCTGATCTCGCCCTTCATCGGCATCAAGCTCATCGACCTGGCCGTCAGCGGCCTGGGTCTCGCCTGAGGAGGCATCATGCTTTCGGAACTTCGCCACGCCCTGCGTCCCGCGCTGGCCCTGCTGTTGCTGTTCACCGTTCTTCTGGGGCTCGCCTATCCGCTCGCGATCCTCGGCATCGGCCAGACGGTCCTGCCCTGGCAGGCCAATGGCAGCCTGATCGAGGAGGAGGGCCGCGTCGTCGGGTCCGACCTGATCGGTCAGACATTCACCGAGGCGCGCTACTTCCACGGCCGGCCATCGGCGGCGGGCACGGGCTACGACGCGGCGGCGTCGTCCGGCTCCAACCTCGGCCCGACATCGAAAGTATTGGCGGAGCGTATCGCCACCGATGTCGCGAAAGCACGCGCGGACGGCGCGGATGGTGCCGTCCCGGCCGATCTGGTGACGGCGTCAGGCTCGGGCCTCGACCCGCACCTCTCACCCGAGGCGGCAAGGGCGCAGATCGCCCGGGTCGCGGCGGCGCGCGGCCTTTCCGAAGATGCCGTCGCCAAACTGGTCGAGCGCGCGATCGAGCCGCCGCTGGCGGGATTCATCGGCGCGCCGCGCGTGAACGTGCTGCGGCTCAATCGACAACTCGACCTGCAGGCGGCTACACTCGTCCCGTGAACACGCGGCTTTCCGATCCGGACCGTCCCTCACCCGACGTCCTGCTGCATCAGGCACAGGAAGGCCGCGGGCGCCTGAAGATTTTCCTCGGCGCGGCGCCCGGCGTCGGCAAGACCTACGCCATGCTGGAATCGGCCCAGCGCAAGCAGGCCGAAGGCATCGACGTGGTGGTCGGCGTCGTCGAGAGCCACGGCCGCGCCGAGACCGAGGCGCTGACGCGCGGCCTGAAGATCATCCCCCGCAAGACGGTCGAGTATCGCGGCCGGATCATGAGCGAGATGGATCTGGACGCCATCCTCGCCCGCAAGCCGCAGCTGGTGCTCGTCGACGAGCTGGCGCACACCAATCTTCCCGGCGGACGCCACGGCAAACGCTTCCAGGATGTCGAGGAACTGCTGGCCGCCGGGATCGATGTCCACACCACGCTGAACATCCAGCACCTCGAGAGCCTGAACGACGTGGTCGCGCGCATCACCCGCATCCGGGTGCGCGAGACCCTGCCCGACAAGGTGCTGGAGCTGGCGGACGAGATCGAATTGATCGACCTGCCGCCGGACGACCTGATCCAGCGGCTGCGCGAGGGCAAGGTCTATCTGCGCGACCAAGCCAACCGCGCGGTGAACCATTTCTTCACGCGCGGCAACCTGACCGCCCTGCGCGAGCTCGCCCTGCGCGCCGCCGCCGAGCGCGTGGACCGGCAGATGCTGTCCTACATGGCGTCGCACGCCATTCCGGGCCCGTGGCCGACGCAAGAGCGGATCATGGTCTGCGTCGACGAAAGCCCCGGCTCGGAAAATCTGATCCGCACGGCCAAGCGCATGGCCGAGCGCCAGAAGGCGCCCTGGCTGGCGGTACATGTGGAGACCCATCACGACGACCTGTTGCCCGAGGACGCCAAGGACCGGCTGGTCGCCAACATGCTTCTGGCCGAGCAACTGGGCGCCGAGGCGGTCTCGCTGCCCTCCGATGCCGACATCGCCGAGGAGCTGCTGAATTACGCGGCGCGGCGCAACGCCATGCGCCTGGTGATCGGCCGGCCGCGGCGGTTCCGGCTGCGCCGGCTGGTGCGCGCCTCGGTGACCGACACGCTGATCCGGCGCGCGGTCGATTTCGACCTGACCATCGTGTCGGCGTCGAAGGAGCGATCGGTGGAGACGGCGGCGCCTTTGCCGCCAACCGAGCGCAAGATGGCGCTCCGGCCGTTCCTCGACGCTAGCGGGATCGTCGCCCTGTCCACGCTGGTCGCGTTCGGCGTCGATGCGGTGCTGCCTCTGCCCAACCTGTCGCTGGTGTTCCTGACCGGCGTGCTGGTGACGGCGATCCGGCTGGGCCTGTGGCCGTCGATCTATGCCAGCTTCCTCAGCTTCCTGGCCTATAATTTCCTGTTCACGCCGCCGTTTCACACCTTCAGCATCGACCGGCCGGAAGATTCGCTGACCATCGTGTTCTTCCTGATCGTGGCGACGCTGGTGGGCAATCTGGCCGCGCGCCTGCGCGGCAAGGCGGTGGCGACGCGGCTGACGGCACGGCGCACCGAGAACCTCTACGAGTTCAGCCGCCGGGTGGCGAGCGCCGCCAATCTGGAGGACGTGGCCTGGGCGGTGGTTTCTCACGTGGCCAATTCCCTGCAATGCCAGTCGGTGATCCTGCTGCCGCGCGGCGGGGTGCTGGAAATCGCCGCCGGATTCCCGCCGGAAGACACCCTGACCGCCGGCAACTGGGCCGCCGCCGAATGGGCATGGGCGCATGGCAAGCCGGCGGGCTGGTCGTCGGACACGCTGCCCGGGTCCGACTGGCTGTTCGTGCCCATGACCATGAACAGCCGGACCGTCGGGCTGGTCGGCGTGTCGTTTCCCGGCAGCGAAAAGCAGTTCACCACGGAACAGCGGCGTCTGCTCTTGGCGGTGGTCGACCAGGCGGCACTGGCGGTGGAGCGCACCAATCTGGCCAGCGACATCGAGGAGCAGCGGCTGCTGACCGAGACGGAGGCGCTGCGCCAGGCGCTGCTGTCGTCCATTTCCCACGATCTGCGCACGCCGCTGGTGTCGATCATCGGCTCGGTGACGACGCTGCAGGAATATGGCGACACGCTGACGCCCGCCTTCCGGGGCGAACTGATGAGCACGATTCATGAGGAGGCGGAGCGCCTGAACCGGTTCGTGCAGAACCTGCTCGACATGATCCGGCTGGGTTATGGTGCCGTCGGCCTGCGGCTGGACTGGCTGGACCTGCGCGAAATACTGGGCCGGGCGCGCGAGAAGACCGCGCGGCAACTGGGCGCGCACGAGGTGACCCTGGAGGTGGCCGAGGACATCGGCCTGCTGCAGGCCGACGGGGTCCTGATCGAGCAGGTGATCGCCAACCTGCTGGACAACGCGGCCAAATATTCGCCGCCGGGCGCGCCGATCCGCATCACCGCCGCCCGCGAGGCGAACGAGGCCGTCATCCGCGTGATCGACGCCGGCGCCGGCATTTCGCCCGAGCACCGCGAAGCGGTGTTCGACATGTTCTTCCGGGTCCGGGCCGGGGACCGGCAGCCGGCCGGGACCGGACTGGGTCTTGCCATTTGCCGGGGCTTCGTCGAGGCCCATGGCGGCCAGATCCGCGCCGAGGCCGGACCGGGCGGTCTGGGCACCGCCATCGTGGTGCGGCTGCCGCTGGGCACGGGGCCGCTGGCGCCGGACGCCGAGGATGCCGCATGAGCGCGCCGGTCGCCCGCATCCTCGTCATCGACGACGAACCGCAGATCAGGCGCTTTCTGCGCATCAGCCTGGCGGCGGGCGGCTATGACGTGGTCGAGGCGGGCACCGCGGCCGAGGGAATCTCGCGGCATCTGGACACCCATCCCGACCTGATCGTGGTCGATCTCGGATTGCCGGACATGGACGGCCAGGACGTGGTGAGCCGGATCCGCGCCCGCTCGGAAACGCCGATCATCGTCCTGTCGGTACGGGCGGGCGAGAGGGACAAGATCGAGGCGCTGAACCGGGGGGCGAACGACTACGTCACCAAGCCGTTCGGCATCGGCGAGTTCATGGCGCGAATCCGCGCCACCCTGCGCGCCCGCAACGCGCCTTCCAGCCTGTCGGCGCCCTTCACCGTCGGGCCGGTGAGCATCGACCTGGCGACCCGCAAGGTGAGCATGTCCGGCGCGCCGGTGAAACTGACCCGCAAGGAATTCGAGCTGCTGCGCCTGCTGGTGGTCAATGCCGGCCGAGTCCTGACCCATCAATATCTGCTGCAGCAGGTCTGGGGGCCGGCGCATCTGAACGATTCCCATTACCTGCGCATCTATATCGGCCATCTGCGCCAGAAGCTGGGCGATGATCCGGCCGATCCGAAACTGATCGTGACCGAGCTCGGTGTAGGGTACCGTCTGGTGGACGAGCCGCGGTAATGGAGGGGAACATGGCGGGCTGGCGGATCAAACCTTTCGGCAGCCTGTCCGGACCGGACACGGGCAGCGGCCTGCGCCGCACGCTGGGGCCGGTGCACCTGACGCTGCTCGGCGTCGGCTCCATCGTCGGCACCGGCATCTTCGTGCTGACCGGCGTGGGCGCCGAACGGGCGGGCCCCGGCCTGATCCTGGCCTTCGTCATCGCCGGGTTCGTCTGCGCCATGGCGGCGCTGGCCTTCGCCGAGCTGGCCTCCATGATCCCGGTCTCCGGCAGCGCCTATACCTATACTTATGCGACGCTGGGCGAGCTGGCGGCCTGGATCGTCGGCTGGTGCCTGATCCTGGAATATGCGATCGCCGCCAGCGCGGTCGCCGTGGGCTGGTCGGGTTACGTCAGTGGCTGGCTGGCCGCCGAGGGCCTGGCGCTGCCCTATGTCCTGTCGGTGGGATATAACGAGGGCGGCATCCTCAACCTGCCGGCCATCGCCATCGCGCTCGCCACCACGGCCCTGCTGGTCATCGGCACCCATGAGAGCGCCCGGGTCAACGCGATCCTCGTGGCGCTCAAGCTGGGCGCGCTCACCCTGTTCGTGGTCTTCGCCGGACCGAGCGTCGAGGGCGCGAACTACACGCCTTTCATGCCGTTCGGCTTCGGCGGCGTCATGTCGGCCGCCGCGCTGATCTTCTTTGCCTTCCTGGGTTTCGACGCCGTGTCGACCGCCGCCGAGGAGACGCGCGATCCCCAGCGCACCCTGCCGCTGGGCGTGATCGGCTCCTTGGCGATCTGCACCCTCATCTACATGCTGGTCGCCGCCGTCGCCATCGGCGCCCTGCCGTTCGAGCGCTTCGAGCACAGCGAGGAGCCGCTCGCCCATATCCTGCGCGCGCTGGATCACAAGCTGGTCGGCGACATCGTCGCGGGCGCGGCCATCGTCACCCTGCCGACGGTCATCCTGATGATGCTCTACGGCCAGAGCCGGATTTTCTTTTCCATGTCGCGCGACGGACTGCTGCCGCCGGTGTTCTCGCGGGTGCACGCGACGCGGGGAACGCCGCATGTGGTGACGATCATGACCGGCATCATCGTCGCCCTGCTGGCCGGAATCTTCCCGCTCGACGAGATCGCAGAGTTGTCCAACGCGGGCACGCTGCTGGCCTTCGCCGTGGTCTCGGGCGCCGTGATCGTGCTGCGCGTCACCCAGCCCGACCGGCCGCGCGGCTTCCGCTGCCCGGCGGCGCTGCTGGTCTCGGGCCTGTCCATCGCCGGCTGCGCCTGGTTGTTCGTCAGCCTTCCCGAGCTGACCATGATCCGCTTCGCGGTCTGGATCGTCATCGGGATCGCCGTCTATTACGCCTATGGCTGGCGGCGCAGCCCTCTCGGCGCCGCTACGCCCTGATATCGCGGTCCTTGGTCTCGGGCAGGAAGAACAGCACGACCAGGAAGCCCATGACGACCACGCTGGTCATGTACCAGAGGCCGGCATAGACATCGCCGGTCGAGACGATGATGTACTGGGAGACGAAGGGCAGCAATCCGCCGAACCAGCCCGTGCCGAAATGGTACGGCACCGACAGCGACGTGTAGCGCACCTTGGCGGGGAACAGCTCGGTCATGATCGCCGCGACCGGGCCATAGGCGACCGCGGACAGGAAGATCAGGCACAGCACGATGGCGATCACCAGCACGTAGTTGGTGCCCTCGGCGGTGGACGGATAGCCGGCGGCCTCGAGCGCGGCCGTGATCGCGGCCTCGTCATACCCTGTCACCCTCTCGCCACCGACGGAGATGACGACATCCGCGCCGGCGTCGCCGGGCGCCTTTTCGTAGCTGACGCCGCGCTTGGCGAGGAACGCCATGGCGCGCGCGCAGTCCGCTGTCTGCTTCTCGGCGAAGGCATTGAACGGACAGTCCGTGGCCGCGACGGTGACCGGCGCCCGCTCCATCGCTTCCGACAGGGCCGGATTGGCCGCGCCCGCGAGCAGATGGAACAACGGGAAGACCAGCAGGGCGGCCATGCCGTAACCGGCGAGCAGCACCTTCTTGCGGCCGACCTTGTCGGACACCCAGCCCATCAGGATCATCAGCGGCATGCCCAGGGCGACAGAGGCGGCCATGATCATCTCGGCGTGGCTGGCATCGAGCCGCATGGTGTCGCGCAGGAAATAGAGCACCGAGAACTGGGCCGTGTACCAGATGACCGTATGGCCCGCGGCGACGCCGAACAGGGCGATCAGCACGAGGCGGGCGCGCGGCCAGGTCGAGAAGGCTTCCTTCAGCGGGCTCTTGGAGGTCTTGCCCTGCGCCTTCATCTCGGCATAGACCGGGCTTTCCGACAGCTTCAGGCGGATGTAGAGCGAGATCGCGAGGATCACCAGCGAGAAGGCGAACGGCACGCGCCAGCCCCAGTCGATGAACTCTTCCGGCGACATCGCGGCCTTGACCGACAGGACGACCACGATGGACAGCAGGAACCCGGCGCCCGCCGACATCTGGATGAAGCTGGTGTAGAAGCCGCGCTTGCCCGGCGGCGCGTGTTCGGCGACATAGATGGCCGCGCCGCCATATTCGCCGCCCAGCGCCAGCCCCTGCATCAGGCGCATGGCGACCAGCAGGATCGGCGCCCAGATGCCGATGGTGGCGTAGTCCGGAATGAGCGCGATGGCGAAGGTGGCGAACCCCATCATGGTGATGGTGACGAGGAAGGTATATTTGCGGCCGATCAGATCGCCCAGATGACCGAACACGATGCCGCCCAGAGGCCGCACCAGAAAGCCGGCGCCGAAAACGGCCAGTGATTTGAGGAAGGCCGCGGTGCCGCTGTCACCAGGGAAGAAGTGCTGCGCCAGCAGGGCCGCCAGCGTGCCGTAGATGAAGAAATCGTACCACTCGAAGACCGTGCCCAGGGTAGAGGCGGTGATGACCAGCCGGTTGCGCTTGCCGAGGGAGTCCGCTGAAGTCGACATCGGGGATCCTGCGTAAGTGGACGATACGAATACCGGACCACGTTCCCGCGCGGCGCGTCTTACGCCTTCTTCCCCCGTCCGGACGCCATATCTGCGCCTGTCACGGCGGTTTCCCTGCCCCGGTGATTTCCGTCATACAGGCACGGGGCGGCTTCCACAAGAAGAAGGGCGCCGCCGCCTGCCCGGTGTTGGCCCCGCCTAGTGCTGGCCGTAGAGTCTGTGCGCCTTGGCCGTCATGTAGTCCATCAGCGCCAGCAGCACGCCCGAGACCACGAAGGCCAGATGGACGATCACCAGCCACATCAGGTTTTCCTTGGGCACGTTGTCGATGTCCATGAACTGCTTGAGCAGCTGGATGCCGGAGATGGCGACGATGGAGGCGATCAGCTTCAGCTTCAACCCGCTGAAATCGACCTTGCCCATCCAGTCGGGCTTGTCCTCGTGATTGTCCACATGGATCTTGGAGACGAAGTTCTCGTAACCCGAAAAGATCACGATCAGCATCAGCGCGCCGGCCAGCGACAGGTCGATCAGCGACAGGATGCCGAGAATGGTTTCCGATTCCGTCAGGGTGAAAATGATCGGGATGATGTGGAACAGTTCCTGGACGAATTTCACCAGCAGCAGCGCGAGAGCGATGATCAGCCCGAAATAGAAAGGCGCCATGAGCCAGCGGCTGGCGAACATGATGCGTTCCAGGTTGCGTTCCATCATCGACCCCCTCAGGCGATTCATACAGTTGGCGCAAAGGTATCCGGCGCGCGCCAGAGATAAAGCGGAATTTTCGCAGAGGCGGTCTACGCCAGCTGGGTCACCACCACGGCGCCGCGCGGCGTCGCCACCATGGTGTGCTCGTACTGGACGGTCGGCGCCGCCGGCTGGCTGAGCAGAGTCCATTTATCGTGCGCGGAATCCACCGCCCAGTCCGCGCCCAGCGACAGGAACGGCTCGATGGTAAAGACCAGCCCGTCATGGATGCGGCGCCGTTCGGAACGGTCGGGCCAGGTGGGAATATGCGACGGGTCTTCGTGCAGCGACCGGCCGACGCCGTGGCTGGCCAGGTTGCGCACCAGCGTGTAGCGGTTCTTCTGGGCGAAGGCACCGATGGCGTGGCCGATATCCGCCAGCGGCCGGTCCGACTTCACCTGCCGGATGCCGGTCCACAAGGCGCGCTTGCCGTCGCGGCACAGCCGGTGGATGCGCGGCGGCACGTCGCCCACCGGAAAGGACGCGCCGGTGTCGGCGAAATAGCCGTCTTTTTCCGCCGACACATCGATGTTCACCAGATCGCCGTCGCGGATCACCCGGTCGCCCGGGATTCCGTGCGCGATCTCCTCGTTGACGCTGATGCAGGTCGCGCCGGGAAAGGCATAGATCATCTCCGGGGCGGACACCGCGCCAGCCTCGTCGAGCATGCGGCGGCCCATGGCGTCCAGCTCCGCGGTGCTGATCCCGGGACGCAGCGCGCCGCCCATGGCCTGCAGCACCCGCGCGACGATGGCGCCGATCTCCTTCAGCTTTTCCAGATCGTCGTCATTTTCGATGGTCACCGCGTTTCCTTCCAGGGGCGAATGGGTCTATCTATTTATCGGGCATAAACAATCCGGCCACAATCCTTACAAGAGGCGGCGCGTGACCGATACTTCGACATTCAGCCTGCTGGCGCCCGGCGAACCGCCGGCCTTCGAGATCGTCAACCCGGCGGGGTCGAGCAGCGCCTTCCTGATCTGCGATCACGCCTCGAACCGCGTTCCCGCCCGTCTCGGCTCGCTCGGGCTGACCGAAGCCCAGCGAGCCGATCACATCGCCTGGGATCCCGGCGCGGCGGAGATGGCCCGGCGGCTATCCGTCCTCCTCGACGCACCATTGGTGCTGAGTGGCTACTCGCGGCTGGTCATCGACTGCAACCGCCCCCGGACCAACCCGCAACTGATGGCGTCCCAAAGCGCGGGCGTGCCCGTGCCGGGCAATACCGCGATCACAGACGAAGACAGCGCGGCGCGGCTATCGCAATTGTTCGAGCCCTATCACGAGGCCGTCGAGACACTGCTCGCGGCGCGCGCGGACCGGCCGACCACGCTGCTGTCGATCCACAGCTTCACGCCCGACATCGGCGACGGCGAGCCGAGGCCGTGGCGGATTGCCATCGCCTACGGAAGAGATGATAGGCTCGCGCGGCTGCTGATCCCGGCATTGCGCGCCGACGGCACCATCGTCGGCGACAACCAGCCCTATTCGGTCACGGCGGACAGCGACTATTCCATTCCGGTCCATGGCGAGCGCCGCGGCATTCCCCACGTGCTGGTGGAAACGCGTCAGGACGGTATCCGCACGCCGGAGACCGCATGGCAATGGGCCGAAAAGCTGGCCGCCGCCTACCGGTCCATCGAGGCGGACGCCATCCGGCTTACTCAGAGCGCGGGCGCGGCGCCGCCGGTTGACAGGAGATAACCGCCCACGACCACGGCCTGGACCAGCATCAGCGCGATGGGGCCATATCCCGCCAGGCGCAACAGCGATTCATGGGGCTTGGCCGCCTGCATCAGCGCGACGAAACCCGCCAGCGCCGGCACGAACGCGATGAGCTGCCAGCCCAACATGGCCTGCACGCGGGTCACGCCGCTGGTGAAGCCGGTGCCGTCGGACACGACGGTCGCGAGCATGTAATAAGCGACGGCGGTCACCACGAGCCAAGCCACCGCCAAGCCGTATACCCAGTTGCGCGTCACCATCGATTTTTCGCCCATGACCCGCCGCGACGAGTGGCGGCAGGTCCATCTTCGTTCATCGGCGGCGCGCTGTCACCCCGGCTCAGTCCGTGGGAACCTCGTCGGTCCACACCTTGAACTGCAGCAGCTCGGTCGGGCCGAAGGAGCTGCTGATCGCCACGTCGGACGCGTCGCGGCCCCGGGCGATCAGGATGCGCCCGATCCGCGGCGTATTGTGACGGGCATCGAACGTGTACCACTTTCCGTCCAGATAGACCTCGAACCACGCCGAGAAATCCATGGGGTCTGGCACCGGCGGCACGCCGATGTCGCCGAGATATCCCGTGCAATAGCGCGCCGGGATGTTCAGGCAGCGGCACAGCGTGATCGCCAGATGGGCGAAGTCGCGGCACACGGCCTTGCCTTCGGTAAAGGCGTCGAGCGCGGTCCGAGTGGGCCGGGCCTCGGGATAGCTGAATCGCAGGTGGTTATGGACGAAATCCACCACCGCCTGGACCTTTTCCCAGCCGCCCTCCACATGACCGAAGCGCGCCCAGGCGAACCCGGCGAGACGGTCGGTTTCGCAGTAACGGCTGCCGAGCAGGAACATCAGCGCATCGTCGGGCAATTGCTCGACCGGCGTCTGGGGCGTGCCCGGCGCGACGATATCCGGGAGCCCGGTGTCCTTGACCAGTGCATCGGCATAGATTCGGATCGGTCCAGGCGGGGCGACGAGGCGCGTGCACCAATTGCCGAACGCGTCCCGGTAGGCCTGCAGCGGCACCGCCGGATCCGTGGCCAAACGATCAGGCGTGATAATGTCCCCCGAGCGGGAGGAATGGATGTTGAGGGTCAAAATCATCGGCGTCGGCTGAACGCAATGATAGATCAGCTCATAGCCGACGCGAATCTGCATGACCTGTTCCCTGGTGAGGATTGACGAAACGTCGTTCATCCGAGGAGCCCAAGAGTAGAGGCGCTATCCGCCAGGATGCGCCCGGGTTAAATGATGGAGCGCGTCCAGCCGTGCTGGCTCGCTCCTGGGGAATTACGAGCGAACTGGGCAAAGGTTCCTAGCGGCGGGCGTGCTTGCCCTCGCCCACTTCCTCGACGATCTTGGCGATGAATGCCGGGAGATCGTCCGGGGAACGGCTGGTAATCAGGCCGTTGTCGACGACCACTTCCGAGTCTTCCCAGACGCCGCCCGCGTTCTCCACATCGGTGCGGATCGATCCGTACGACGTCACCGCGCGTCCCTGGATGACACCGGCCTCGGCCAGCATCCACGGGCCGTGACAGATGGCCGCGACGGTCTTGCCCGCGGCGACGAACTGCTGCACCAGTCCCACCGCTTTCTCGTCGGTGCGCAACTGGTCGGGATTGATCACGCCGCCTGGCAGGACGAGCGCGGCATAATCGGCCACCTTCACCTCATCCAGCGACAGATCGACCGGAACCGTGTCGCTCCAGTCGCCGTCTTTCCAGCTCTTGATCTTGCCTGATTTGGGCGAGGCCACGTGAACGGTCGCACCCGCGTGCTTGAGTTCCTGACGCGGCTCCAGCAACTCGGAACGCTCGAAGCCGTCGGTGGCCATGATCAGGATTTTCGTACCGGCGATGTCGGTCATGACATGCTCCTTCAGAATTTCGGGGAGCCCCAAGCCACCGTTCCGCTAACTTCAAGGCTGCCGGAAGGTTCCTGAAAACATGGCGCGCGCTCAGTCGCGGCTCGCGATGATCCAGACCGCGTGAATGATGCCGGGAATATAGCCCAGCAAGGTCAGCAGAATGTTCAGCCAGAAGGCACCGCCGAACCCGACCTGCAGAAACACGCCCAGAGGCGGCAATATAATGGCGATGATGATCCGGACGATGTCCATGGTTGCCTCCTGGCGATTGATCGATAGTCCGTGAACAAAATACGGCGCGACATTGTTCCCTAGGGGCAATCACATGGCAGGGAGGATATGACCGCATGAAATGGATGTTTCTGGCCCTTGTGCTGATCGGAACGGCTTCGTGGGCGGCCATCCATTTCTCGCTGGTCAAGATCCCGCCCAACTGGGCCCCGTGGGGCGCCGTGGAACTGGACGAGGAGCCGGCCTGGTTCGCCCGCATGCAGATCAACAGCCTCACATCCGACCCGGCGGCCTGCTACGGCGCTCTGGACAACTCCAGCATCGAATACCGGCGGCTGGACGACCGGCCCATCGTCGACGGCTGCGGCCTGGAAGCGGGCGCGGAAATCCTGCGGTCGCAGATCGCCTATAGCAGCGGCTTCCGCACCACCTGCGGCATCACCGCGGCGCTGTACTGGTACGAGCGCCGGCTGGACGCGCTGGCAGTGGAACATCTGGGCAGCAAGATCACCCGGATACGGCATCTGGGCACCTATTCCTGCCGCAATATCGGCGGCGGGCAACGGCGCAGCCAGCATGCCACGGCCAACGCCATCGATCTGGCGGGCTTTACCCTGGCAGACGGCACGACGGTGTCTGTCCTGCGTGATTGGGGCGATGGCGGCGACAAGGGCCGTTTCCTGCTGGCGGCCCGGGACGAGGCCTGCCGGTTCTTCAACACGGTGCTGGGGCCGGAGTACAATCAGGCGCATGCCGACCATTTCCATCTGGATCTGGGCCGGGCGCGGATCTGCCGCTGACGAGCCGGCGCGCCTGCCCGACGGCGGAACTGGTCCAGCGCATGAGCCCGTAAGGGCTGCCGCAGATGACAGGCGCGTCGCCGCATGACGCCTGACGCAGGCGACGCCAGAGCGGCGACCGATCCATCAAGGCGCGCATCGGCGCCAGTTCGGACACACCCGCCGCGACCGCCGCCTCGACCGCCATGACCAGCTCGCCCGCCTCCGGATAGAAGGGCGACAGGCTGGCGGCGCGCCCGGCATCGTCCGCGGCCCAGGCGACGCCGTCGGCGATCATGGCGCAGGCCTGCGCATAGCCGGGCACGGAGGGCAGCCCGGCTACCGCCAACATCATCAACACGTTGGCATTGACCGTGCAGTCCATCATCGCCGGTTCGGCGCCGCCGCGCAGCCAGGTCTTGAACGCGCCGATGCGCGGCCAGGACGGCCCCGGCTGCACGCTCGATTGCAGCCGGTGACACACAACGGTGCGACAAGCGAGCCCTCGAAGCTGATCGAGATCCATGCGGCCGCCGCGCCACAGGGCCACGGCCATCAGGGCGGTGTCATCGGCGTCGCAGGGCAGGTTCGGCGCCCAGGCCGGGCGGCGCCCGTTCGGCCAGAACCGAAATCCTCCGGTGAGCGGATCGCGGCACGCTTCAAGGGCGTCCAACGCGGCCTCGTGCCAAGGGCCGAGAATCGCGGGCGCGGTTGGGCCGAGGGTGCGCAGGACGAGCGCCGTCGCGAACCCGTTGCGATCGTCGAGATCGACCCCGCCGCCGGTGACCCGGCTGGAAAAGCAGCCGTCGGCGCCGGGCCGCAGGCTCAGGGGCGCAGGCCGACCTGCATCCATGGCCGGCCATCTCCCGCCACGCCGAAACCGATCATGCCGTGGCGCCCGGGCCGGTCCGACCCGGCCGTGCCGAGGAGCGCTTCGTAGATGGTCGTGTCCCAGCCATAGCGGACCGCCAGTTCGCGCACCTTGGATGTCACCGCGGTGTCGCCGCCGAGGAGCGGCCCGGCATGGACGAAGAAGCCGGCGGCCACGAGGCGCCCGTCATGGGTCGCGAGGCTGAGGCCGGCGGTACCCGGAAGCAGATAATCGTCGCAATTTCGCCCGGTGAGATGGGATGCCACGTCGATGACCGCCGACGCGTCCAGGCCGCATCGCACCAGCAGGCGTTCGATTTCCCATATTTCCGGCTTCTGCAGCCGGCCATAGAGCTCGACGGTCCCGGCGCCGGCATCGACGCCCGCCATGCGCCAGACCATGCGCGACGGGATGGAGCGTTGGATCGAGGGCCGCAGCAACTCGCCCGGCAGCTCGGCATCGGCCATGTCGACATAGAGCTTGTAGCGGTCCCGTTCGCCATCGTGCCGCCCACTGACCCAGGCACCAAAGCGCAAGCCGCGTCCAGCATGGGGCATCAACCATGGCGGCACGTCCGTATCGGCGCCCAGATGGTGCAGGACGCGCTGGGCCGAACCCAGCCGTTCCGGCTCAGGCGTCTCCGGGCCCGCCGCCTCGGCGGTCCAGCGGACCGACGCGTCGCGCGACGACCAGGACATTTCCACGGGATAGCCCGTATTGGTGAGGCTGCTGGCCTTCCACGCCACTTCAGGCCAGCGCGAGCGCCGCGTTGCCGCCAGCGTCGCTCCCAGCGCCCGGCCTGCCCGCCGCACGGCGAGAGGCGCAACGGGACGGAGCCGGCCAAGAACCGCGTCGAGGGGCGCCGCTTCCGGCGCAATGCGATCTGCGAACGTCATACCTGTATGGGCACCACTTCTTCTTCTGAAGTCTCCCAAGCTAGACGCCGGAAATCGCCATTGGTTCCCACCACGGTGAAGCGATAGCGAAATTGTCGCTGGAGCGGGTCGAGCAGGGCGAGCCGCAGGCGGATATTGTCCGCCTGATCGCCCCGGATATCGATCCGCTCGGCCCGGCTGTAGCTGTTCGCCGGATCGTTGTATTCGACGTCGATGAACATCTGGCGGACGGCGGCCGCGTCGAACAGCGGCACGAATTCGATGTTCAGCGCCTGATCGAACGGATCGTGGACGATCAGGGTCGAGGCCTCCAGCGGCGCGGCCGGCACTTCGCGGACGGTCCCGTCCTTCAGATGATGCCTGAGCGCCGCGGTGATCTGCCGCGTCTCGGGCGCCACCGGCTTGGGCGCGCGCAGGCGCCAGAGCTGGGGTGGCGAGTCCGGCAGCACCACGAACACCTTGCGGCGCGCGAACGCGCCCGGCCCCGCCGCGGCCAAGGTAACCTCGGTCGAGTTCACCACCCCAGCGTCGATGTCGCCCGGCGCGACGGCGATTTCGAGGAAGTCGAGCACGTCGTAGGGATTGACGAACAGGGTGCGATCCTCGGTCCGGGCGGCCGGCACCTCGATGCTGAAATCCTCCGCGTCCCAGCCCGAATCCGGGCTGAAATGGAACTGCTGCTGCTGCGCATAATCCACGTCATGTGTGGAGTTCAGGAACACCGCGAACTCCTTGGGTCCCTTGTCGTCTGGCCGGAACACGAAGTCCCCGTGCTTGTGGTCGCGCGCGTTGGCGGGATCGCCATAGTCCAGCGCCACCTGCGCCGACAACAGGCCGATCTTGTCGAAATCGATGGGCGCTTCCGCCATCACCCTGAACTCGCGGAAGAACGGATCGTCCAGATCGACCTCGGTGAAATAGCTGTCCTTGTCGTCGAGATCGCCCAGCATCAGCCCGAAGAAGCCCTGCGGCGCGTAGACGCGGCGCACCGCCTCCGACCGGTTGTAGCGGAAGGTCATCTTCTTGCGCTCTTCCTGGCGGATGAACTTGAGCTTCAGGCTGACCACGCCGGGCATGCTGCTGGGCGCGGCGGGCGGCGTCTCCTTCTTGTCTTCCTTCTTCGGCGGCACGGGATCGATCTTGGGCGGCTCGATGACGGTGGATTTTCCGCGCGCCAGCGTGCCCCGGAAGGCCGAGGTCTGGCCGCCCGCGACGCGCCCCTTGATCTTCACCACCCGGTCGTTGGGGTCGCCCGTGTTGGGATTGCCGGCGGTGCCGCGCGCGTCCACGTCGCCATGTGAGCGCGCCGGCGTGGAGAGGGATGCGCCCGCGCGGGCGACCAGCGCCACGGCCACGTCCGAGCGCCGCATGGACAGGCGCATGTTGTGCTCGCGCTGCTGGTCGCCGGTCAGCGGCGTCTGGCCACTGCCGGGCTGGGCGGCGGTCTCATAGCTGGCATGGGCGTCCAGTTCGACCGTGCGCGGCGCGGCAAGCGTGGACAGCCAGCGGTTGAGCCTATCCCGGCCCCGCTCGGCGCCGCTCCAGGTCGCACCGTCGCCCTGGGCGATGCCGCTGGCGCTCTGGTAGCGCTGATCGGTGGTCGAGTTCTCCACATAGGCGCGGTACTGGGCGCTGGGCGGATTGGTGCTCCAGCCCGCCATGTCCGGCTTGTCGAAGTCGAAGAACAGGTGAAACGTCTCTTCCTGGGTCGCGGCCGGCCAGTCGACCTCGATCGGCACCGAGCCTTCCGGCGGCACGTCGATGGTGAACTGTCCCTGCGGGTTCAGGGTCTGGGCCGCGCCGCCCGCCTTGACCACCGCGCCCGCGCCGGTGACCGTGATGGTCTCGCGCGTCCCGTTCGCGGCGGGCACGTGAACGACGCCCCGTCCGGCCGGCAGAGGCGTCGGCGTCATGCTGGTCGGCGTCAGCACCGCCGGCTGCTGGATGACCTGCCGTGTCGCCGCCTCGCCCGTCGCCGCCGTCGCCTTGGTGTCGCCCGTGCCGCCGGCCTTGGTGTCACCCGTGGCCTTGGTGTCTCCACCGACCTTGGTCTCGCCGCTGGCCTTGGTATCACCGCTGGCCTTGGTATCACCGCCAGCCTTGGTGTCTCCTCCGGTCTTGGTATCACCAGTCTTGGTGTCGCCGCCCGTTTTGGTGTCGCCGCCGGCTTTCGTATCGCCGCCGGCTTTGGTGTCCGGCGCCGGTGTCTCGCCGCGCAGCGCCTCGCGGGTGAACTTGGCGACCTCGGCGAGCGGGTCGGCCTGCGCCGTGGGCGAGGCAAGCTGACCGGGCGTGAAGGTCGGCTCGAACCATTTGGACAGCAGCTCGTCCTTGAAGAAGGCCAGCGCCCAGTCCTCCTGTTCCTTCTCGTCGGCATCGCCGGTGAAGTTGAGGATTTTGATCTTGATCGCCCCGGTCTGCTTCAGGCTTTCGAACGCGGCGTCGATGCCGGCGCGGATCCACTGGTACTGGGCTTCCAGGCTGGCGCTGAAATGGTTGAAGATCATCTCCAGATCGGCGGTGATCTCCACCTCGAGCGCCGGGCGCATGCCGCTATAGACGAAGCTGTAGAGCACGCCGATGGGCGCGAGCCCCTTTTCGAACGCCTGCTCGAGGATGGTCGCGCCTTCCTGCGAGAGGGTCAGGCTGAACGCGGCGCGGTTTTCCGCGTCCATGGACGGCGTCGTCGCGCCCAGGATGGTCTGCACCGCGTTGAACGCGCCCGGCGGCGGTTCGACGGCGACGGCGCCGCCCGAGCCCTGGATGTTGAGGGCGATGCACTGCACCGTGCCGGATTCGAAGATCACCGGCGACAGGCGCGGCTGGGTCACGCCGGGCTCGCTCAGCACCGTGCTGCGGATCCTGCTGGCCAGGCTGTCCGGCAGTTTCAGCGTCGTCTCGAACATGGCGAAGCCGCCGCCCTTGACGCCCGCGCCGGCCACCGCCGGCTTGTACTTGATGAAACTGAACGCGGCCCGGTTGCTGTCGGCGCGCCGGGCCAGATTGACCGGCCCGGGCAGGTACCAGAACTGGTCCGGATCGGCATGGTCGCGGAAAACGGCGATGCCGTCGACGGAAAGCGGCTTGTCGAGACTGAGCATGAGTGTTCCCCTCGCGTCCGGTCAGGGCGCCTTGATCTGCAGGATCGCGGCTTCCGACGCTTGCCAGTCGGTGCCTTGCTCCAGCCCGTTGTCATAGAGATACGTGGTGCGGGTTTCGTAGCGGTCGCGCGCCTCGTCCACGTAGTCGAACTCGAAATAGCCGCGCGCGCTGGCGTCCTCGAACACGAAGCTGTCGTTGAACGACAGTCCCGCCGCGAAATCCTCGTATCGCACCTCGGCGGTCGCCCGCTTCAGGTGCTTGGCGGCGAAGTCGGCCGGCGGCCGGACCTCGACGACGCGGCGTCCCTTCATGTCCGGGCGGACGACGATGCGGCGCTCCAGGGTCATGGATTCGGGCACCTCGACCATGCGGCCATCGACGAACAGGAAGGTGACCTTGAAGAACACCTGCTTCAGTTCCGGGTCCTGCATGTCGACCGTGAACTTCTGCGGCGTGCTGCCCTTGGCGAAATTGAACGAGGCTTCCTCGAAGATGTCGTTCGCCTCGTCTTCGTAGCGCAGGTCGACGAACACCTGGTCGACCTGGTTCCAGTCCACATTGGCGACCACATCCAGCACGCGCTTGCGCGGATAGGGATCGCGGACCGAAATCTGCTCCTCGTCCGTGGTCTTCCAGCCGGCGTCCAGATCGCGGTTGTCGGCGGCGCGGTAGACGAGCCGGTACGAGAACTCCCGTTTGCGCGGATCGAGGATGAAGATGCGCCACTGCGCGTCCTGCGCCTTTTCCGTCAGCTGGAACACCTCGCTCTGGTCCAGCCCGCTGCCCTCGTCCTGATACCGGACGTGAGCCTCGACCATGGGATAGGCCGCCCATGGGAAATTCACCGCGACGATGGGCACGGTGGAAATGGCGTAGAGTTCGCGCGGGTCGATCTCCAGGTTCTCGACCTCGGTGGTGAACCTTTCCGAGACGACCTTGCGCGGCCGTTCGGTGGTATCGACGCCGGTGAAATTGACCTCGTACTGGACCTCGACCGGACGCCGCATGGCGCCGTTGTCGAGCACGCTCATCCACTCGAACGTCCCGGTCTGGGACGCCTTGCCGAGCAGCACGTTCTTCGGGTTGTCGCCATAGCGTGCCTGGACGTTGATCGAGCCGATGGCGTCGGTGTCGAAATCGGCGCGGCTCACCACATTGAGCCGGCGCTTCTGGAACCACGGATCGTCCAGGTCCACATCGGTGATGAAGCGCTCGCGCGGCAGCGGCGTGTCGCGCAGCAGGCGGAACATGCCGGCCAGATGGCCCTGCGGATGAATCGAGCGCTGGATCGCCACCCGTTCCGAGAAATTGACGTTGAGCATCTTCTTGTCGACGCGCTTGTAGTTGTTGTTGGCGTAGGAGAAGAAGGTCGAGGATGTCGCCGCGCCCGCCGGCCCGGCGCCGATGGCGCCGATGACGCCCGAGGCGACGCGCAGCGCCTCCTTCCACTCCTCTTCCTTGCCGGGCTCGTAGGGCGGCAGGCTGGGCGTGAAGAACGCCTCGGTGATCATGGAGCGGACCTGGGCCAGCGCGGCGTCGCGCCGGTCGAGGATGCCCTGGTTCTCCTCGTCCTCGGTGATGAAGGTGTCGGCCTCCAGCACGATGGCGCGCTCTTCCTCCAGTTCGTCGACCGTGTTCGCGATCTCGAAGGACGAGAACAGGAAACCGCCGGCGAACTTCTCGTCCATGTGCTTTTGCACCCGGTCCCAGTCGATGTTGAGACGGACGGAATAGGCCGGGCGCAGGCCGAGATAGTTGAGCGAATACACCACGGCGATCGGCATGATCTCGCCGGCGAGGGACTTTTCGATCACCGTCACCCCGGCCTGATCGAGACGGATGGAGAACGCCGCCTGGTTGTTGCCGTAGAGCGACGGGCTGGCGTGATGGTCCATCTTCAGGACGAATTTCGGCCCGCCATCCGCCGCCGCGTCAGCGACAGCAGGATCATCGCCGGACTGACGGCCCAGCATCAGCAGCTTGACCGTGCCGCTGACCGTGGTGACCGGCGCGAGGCGCGGCATCTCGCGAAGCCGCTCCTCGTTCTGGATCTGCCGCTTGATGGTCTCCAACTTGTCGTCGCTGGCGCCGATATTGACGTCGAAGTTCAGGAAGCCGCCGGCTCCCGCCTCGCCGCGAAAGCGGATCAGCGAGAACTGCGGCACCTCGGCGTTGCCCGCCGCCTGGTCCCGGATGGTGGTCAGGTGCGGCGCCAGCGGCAGGTAGTAGTACTGCAACGGGTCCGCGTGATCCGGGAAGACGGTAATCCCCTCGATTTCCCGCTGCTTGCTGTCTAACAGGAGCATGGTCGGCCTCCCTTCCGCCGGCCCGTCAGGCCGGCACCTCGAGGATCACGGTTTCGCCCTGTCCCGGCTGCTCGGCGACTTCCTTGCGCGAGCCGTCCGCCATGAAGAAGCGCGCGCTCCACTTGTAGTCGCGGGCCGCCTTGTTCTTCAGGTCCACCGTCCAGTTCTTGGCCTGCTCGCCCGACTTGAAGATGAAATCCTTGCGCTCGTCGATCTGGTTGGGATCGTCGGTGTAGCGCAGGCTGACATTGACCAGCTTGACCGCCGCGAAGTCGATCAGGTCCGGCACCACCATGACCTCGAGCCGGTCCGCGACCACGTCACCGAGCTGGATGGTCGAACGCGCCGCCACGGTTTCGGGAATGTCCCGTGTCGTGCCGTCGGCATACTGCACCGTACCGGAATATTTCAGCTCGCCCGCGTTCTCGTCGATCACCGGGAAGACCCAGTCGAAGAACGGCGTCGCCTTGGACAGCGCCATGGACTTGGTCTGGGTGTAGTTGTTGTTCCCCGCGTCCTTGTAGACGAGGTCGACCATGATCGACTGGATTTTGGTGTTCAGGTCGCCAACCGCCCGCAGGCCGACCGTCTTCATGGCCGAGAACGGATCGTTGATGTAGATCTGCGCCGCGTCCTGTTCCTTGCCCTTCACTTCGAACTCGCGGCCATCGATCATGAAGTACTTCACGTCGTATTTGATGGGCTTGGTGCGCGGCTTGAAGATCACTTCGCGAATCTGGAATTCGTTGTTCTGCTCGGTCATGGTGAACTGCCGTTCGACCGGGGTGATTCCGGCATCCTCGTAGCGCACCTTGATCTGCGCCTGTTTCACCTGGGTGAAGTTGATGTCGCCGGGGGCGATATCGACCACCAGAATACCCAGATCGTCCACATTGATGGTCAGCTGGGTATCGTCGGTCTCGATCTCGGGCGACGTGAACACCCGGTTGTCGCCCTTGTAGTTCACCTGATAGACGAACTTGTACTTGCGGTTCTTGTCCTCGACGAAGGTACGGAACTTGGCGACATCGTCGGGCTTGGAGAAATTGTATTCCTCCACCTTGGGATTGGCGCCGAAAGGATAGGAAAGCTTGGCCTCGACGTTGAAGATGGGAAGATTGGTGAAATCCGCGTTGACGCGCACGGCCACTTCAAGCGTCTGGAAGAAGGGATCGTTCAGGTCCACCTCGAGAGCGTAGTCCGCCCAGTTGAAAGTCTTGCCGTCCGGCCCTTTCATGGTGGTGATGTTCGGCAGCAGACCCTGCGGCACGATGTTCCACTCGATGACCTGGCTTTCCTTGAAGTTGATGTTCACGTCGGAAATCTGGGTCTTGGACACGGTGCGCTTGATGTCCTCGATGTCCTGATCCTCGCGCAGGCTCTTGGTGTCCGGGTCGGTCGCCTCGATCTCCTTGAGCATGTTGCGCTCGACCGCGTCTTCCAGCTGCCGGGTGACGGCGGCGCGGATATCGTTCTCCATCTTGCGCTGGTCTTCCGCCGACATGGCCGGATTGCCGACGAAGTTGAACTCGGTGCCCATGACCTCGTTCTTGCGCATGGTCTCGCGGATGCTCTCCTCGTAGCTGTCCTCGCTCCAGAAATTGTCCTCGGTATTTATGGTCTGGACGAAGGAATAGAACGAGCTGGCATGCCACCAGCCGCGTGCCGTCACCGGCGGCAGCTTGGCCCAGATCTGCAGATCGTAGACCACCGAGACGAAACCGCCCTGGCCCTGCAACGCCTGCTCGAAGACGGTGGCGCCTTCCTTGGTCAGCTCGACCCAGAAGGTGGCGACGTTGTTGCCATAGAGCGACGGCTTGCCCGCGCCCCGCACCTTCTCGACCAGCGTGCCGCCCTCCCCGATGTTCAGGTTGGCGGTGCCGCCCGTATAGGTCAGCGGCCCGACGACGACCTGGGGCGGCTGCTGGCCGCGCTGCTGGTACTTCGCATTCACCTGGTTCTGAAGTTCGCCCTTCACCGCCGCCAGCTTGTCCGGCGCGACGACAAATTCAGTGTCGAAGGCGCATACGCCACCGAACAGGTCGTTCCCTTCCTTGCGCAGCTCGCGATACTTGATGAACTTGAAGACCGGCTTGCCATCTTCCAGGCGGAACCGCGGCGTCTGCGGCACGAGGTAGAAGGTGAAATCACTCTTGTCGTCCCCATAGACGGTCACGTCCTGAATCTGCTGAATCTTGTCGATCTGAAGCATGGTGCCCTCCTGCTTTGACTTCCGATGTATGCCGTGCCGTCGCCCTCAGCGGGCGGCGGCCCAATCCGCCGCGTCCAGCCGGACGCTGAGTTTCTCGATCTCTTGCGTGGTTTCGCGGGTGGCCGTGGTCTCGGCCTGCCCTGATTCCGTGCTGCAGAACCCGTCCGGTCCACTGTCCTCGCGCGCCTCGCTGGTCGCCGCGTGCTCGGCCGTGACGCGGGTGACAGGCACCCGGCGCGTGAGGTCGTAACGCAGGGCGAGCACGAGTCGCTTGCCGTCGAGCGCCTCCTGCACGGTCTTCACCTGCGCCGCGTCGAGCATGATGTTGAAAGCCGCGTGATAGGGCGGCACGCCCGACGACTTGGTCTGTTGCAGCACCTTATCGCCATCCGCGCCGTCGCTCATGACCAGCGCCGCGCCCTCCACCGTCTCCGGCACGGGCAACAGCGTCAGCGCCTCCGGACGGCAGCCGAGCCTGCCGGCCAGTTCCTCTTTCAGCGCCGCGACCGAGGCGGCGCTCAATCCCCATGAGCCTGTGATCTGAAGGAACGACACGGTCCCTGCCGCGAGCAGGTTGAACTGGCGGCGTCCTTCGCCATCGGAGGCGATCCCCGGTGCCTTGGGCGCAAAATAGAAAATATCCGGCTCCGTCTCCCCGGCGGGATAGACCAGGCCATTGCTCAGTTCCAAGACGGTCATCGGACGCCCTCCACTTCGCCGGACACGCTGGTCCTGGCGCTGCTTGTCAGAGTGAGCGGGCCGATGGCGGGATCGACCCGTCCCGACCACGGCGCGGGCGGCTCGCCCGGATTGCGGAACCAGCGCCAGCAAAAGCCGTCGCGCAGCGGATTGGTCACGAGCCAGCGCCATTCTCGTTTCGGCATAGCGGGCGTCAGCCTGACAAGGCCGATGGCGGCGGTCTCGTCCAGCCGGTCCTCCGGCGCGCACTCGATGGCCGCGAGCCCGGCGCTATCGTCGAAGGCGCAGGTGATTTCGGCCATGGCAGGCCCGGCTGTCGGGAAGCTGGAGAGATCCAGCCAGCAATCATCGAGCGGCCGCGTATCGAGCCGCAAGGTCCGCCCATGGTCATGGCTCGTGGCCATGACCGACAGGGTGCCCTCGGCGACATCGAGCGGCACGGCGATGGCCAGGGACGGTGTCGCCGCGTCCAGCCCTGCCTCGGCCGACCAGGCCGCATCGCCCCGTTTGCCCTTGCAGCTTATATGCAGAGTGGCGAGCGCAAGAAGCGCGGGGGTTGACTCGATACGCAGAAAGCGAACCGGAAAGCTGGCCGGCGCGATGGTGAGGTGCAGCCCTTCGTGGCGCAGGACAGGACCGGTCAGCCGCTGCGCACCGCCAGCGCCGGTGACGAAGGCGACGGTCTGATAATCGAACGCCACCGGCTCGGCCGGCGATAATCGCAGCGGCAGTGTCCGGGTGGTGTCTCCGTCCCGGAACAGCGCCGATGCGCTCACTGTCTGCGGCCGATCCGGCAGGAAGGGCCGCACGCGGACCTCGGTGCTCAGCATCAGCACGCCGACGCGGCGCGCCGGAAGATTGGGATAGATGCTGAGCACATGCAATCCGGTGGCGAAAGGCACCACCGGCGCGTCGCGCGTCAGCCGGAAATCGTTGGCGGCCGCCTGCCGGGCGGTCTCAAGCGGGTTGGACGCCAGCACGAAGCCGCGCGGCGTCAACGTCTCGTCCGACAGGTCCCAGGTGACGTCGCCATCCAGCATGGCGGCGGTGTCGATCACAAAGACCGGACCCGAGGCCGGGTCGGCGGCGGGCGCCAGGCAGCCATAATGGGCGATCACCCGTTCGGCGCAGGCCTGCGCGGCGGCCAACTTGTCGGCATTCGAAGCGAGCCCGATGAAGCCGAAGGCGGGCGTGTCGCCAAGTCCCATGAGCACCGCCGTGATGGCCTCGACCGTCGATCCGCCGTTCACGGCGGCGGCAGAGATCATCGGCGCCAGCGCCGCAGGATTGAATCGAACCCGTGCATTGGCGCGGCTGGAGAGACCGAGCGCATCCACCTCGGCCAGCGCCGTCACCGTCACCATGCCGTTGGTCAGCGCGTCGTTCAGCAGCGCCGTCGCCGCCTCGCCCAGCTGGGCGGCGAAGGTCAGCGCGCCCGCGCCCGCCCAGACCAGCGGCTTCGGCGTCAGTAACTCCTCAGGGACGTCCAGCGCGGCCGCGGCCTGAAACCTCAGAAACCCGCCACGGGGGATCAGCGGCTCGACCCGGGCGTCGGGGTGTTCGAGAAACACGCTTTCCTGCCGTTCCGCGATCGCGAAATGGCTCGCGAAGCGAATGGTCAGCAGGCCGAACACATGCGGCCCGTCGGCGCCGCCGGTCAGTCGGATCAGCTCCAGCGCCAGCGCCGGCGCGCCGCCGGGCTCGACCGCGACCCGCAGATCGAGCGGCGGCGCGTAAATCCGCCGGGGCTCCTCATGGGCGAAGTACATCTCGCCGCCGCCGGCCTTGACGGGCTGGGACCAGTCTGGGGATCCCTTCAACGACATGACGCCCTCACACGATCGGCAGCACGAGGAGGCTGAAATCCGCCTCGCGCCAGCTGGGGTCGATGACCTGCGACCCGTTCCGACGGATGATTTGTTGACGGAACCCATACTTGCCCTGGGTGTCGCGCCCGAGCAGGAGGTCCATCAGCGGCAGCTGCACCTGCGCCACGCCCGAGGGCTGCTCGCGACTCAGCTTCAGATTGCCGCCGCCCTTGAACTCCACGTTGATGAGGATGATGGAGCCCGGATCGGCGGCATCGCCCAGAAGCTCGGGCATGGTCATCACCTCGATCTGCCGTTCGTACTGGGCCGGTACGGACATGTCGCTGATCAGCGGCAGTATCTTTTCCGGATCCGGCAGGATCTTCACCCAGGAGGTATCGAACAGGGCATCGAGCACGCCGTCGCCCGGCAGTGCCGCCTTTGGCCTGACGGTAAAGGTCACTTCGGCGCCGGGCGCGAGCTCGAGGGGCGGCTCGAAGGCGACGCCCTCGATCTCGGCGTCCACTTCCCGGTCACCCTTGCGGACGCGCACCGGCAGGCCCGTGAGCCGCACGGGACTTTCAATGCCGTTCCGCATGCTGACAGCGATGGTGCCATCCGTGTCCGATGGCTGCTCGCCAAAGGCCAGGATTTCGCCCTGAGTGTCGGCGAAGCGGATTTCCACCGGGATCGGCTCGGGCGTGGCCAGGCCGGTTTCCACCAGCACCTGGCCGGAGAACAGGCTGGTCGCATCCTGGCTGTAGGCCGCCGCGTAGAGCTGCCGGAAGCCTTCGAGGGGCAGGGTCAGACTGTGGACGAAGCCGTTGGCCAGGTCGATGGCCACATCCTTCTGATCGGACAGCGCCGCGCCGGCCACGCCGGGCACCCAGAGCTTCAGCGACGCCTTCGCCTGCAGCGGCCGCAATTCGGGCTCGGGCTGCGCCGAGGTCGCCGCCGGGATCTCCCGCTTCAGCGCGGCCCGCGCTGCGTTCAGCCGCGCCGCATCGATCCAGGGTTCGACCACGTAGTCGATGGTGACCGCGGCATTGTCGATGGCCCCGTCGGGCGCCGCGATGCGCACCACCATCTGCGGCAGGAACGGCGCCACGTCCCGGCGCGAGAGCTTGAAGCGGTCGGGCAGGTAGTAAAACACCCACGGCTCGCTCTTGTCCTGGAGGTAGGCGTGGAACCGTGCATCGGGCGCGCCTTGCGGATGGGGCAGCACGATGCGGCGGAACTCCGCGACACGCGCGCCGCCGCCTACGGCGGCGCCGTCGTAGAGATAGGGGTGCAGGCGCGGGTCGAGAACGAAGGGTTCCGGGTCGGCCACGTCGTCTAGCGCCCTCTGGATCGTCTGATAGCGCGCCTCCGGCTGGGTCTGGACCGGCTCCACCGTCTGGATGAAACCCGGATTGATCATCGCCTCCATGGCCAGCGGTCTGGCCATCATGTGCATCATCTGCGGCTTCGCGACGGGCGGACGGTCAATCGGCGGCGGCGTGACCGCCAGCGTATCGATCCGGGGACGCGCGACCCTCATGGTCACCGGCTCGTTCACCATCAGCAACTCGGGCCTGATCTTATGGATCAGCACCGGCGGCTGGTCCGACTTGGCGTCTTCCGGAAGATTGACCGCCACGCTGATCGCACGCCGCACGAGCAGCGCGGGACGCGCGGCCGGCGTCTGGAGCGCGAACATCAGATTGTCGCGCGCGGCCAGGTCGAGAGTGACCGAGACGGTGATACCCTTGGGATCGTTGGCGACCTCGGTGAAATCGACGCGCTTCTCGATCGCGTTCGATGGGCCGGCGCCATAGCGGAAGAACACCGCGACCTCGTGCGGCAGCTCGGCCGCGCCCTGAGCGGACGCACCCAATTCGGGGGCCGGGAAACGCTCGAGTCCCACGCTCAGCCGCCAGCCGCCCTGCGGCACGGCGGTGACGCCAATCTCGTATCGCCCGCCATGCTCGCGCAGCCGGTAGCGCGGCAAATAGGATTTCTGCGCCGGATCAGCCGGCGCCTCGAACAGGACCGCATCGGTGGGCTCCGCCACCGGCGAGACCGGCACCGTAAGCTGGTCCCGCGCCGATCCCCGGCCGCGCAGCTTGTCGAGGATGTGCGGGCGAACCCGGATCATCTCGGCGGCGAGGCGGGGATTGGCCCGCGCCATGGGCTGGACCATCGCGGCGGCCCGCGCCTGGGCGCCGACGGTGGTGACCCGGGCGGGCGCTTCTTCTATCTTAGGTTGTATTGTCTGTGGTTGGAGACGAACGGCGGACAGATCACCGACCCGCATGAAAATAGGCGCCCTAGCCATGGAGTACGCCCTCCAAGGCCATGAGGCAGTGCTGTTTGCACAGGTGACAGGTCACGCGAGTATCCCCCTCTTACGGATGTCACGCCGACGCGAGGCCCCCACCGCGCGGTTTTTACACAATCAATTTGGCCCCGTAATGCTCTACACCCCTCCGCCGACATCAATATTGCGACGCAAGCAAATCATTCACGAACAAGTCACAAATAACCCGCGCGAAAATACGCCGCCAACCAGCGTGCGATTCACGTGTTTACTCGCTTCGTTCAGATTTCCCTGAGGCGATTCCTGTCAGGATTTTATGGCTAAACTGTGGCCGCGATATCCTGACGCCACGCGAAAGAAGCAACGCCGCCATTTTCCAGCGCCGCGGCGCGGACAGCGTCTCCGGCAACAAAAATGCATCCTAAAGTTGTGTTTGTGTCGCGCGCCCGACTCGCCGGCTAGCTCCGCATGCAAAAAGGCCCCGCCGATGAGCGGGGCCTTGCCGAGGAAGCCTGATCCTCAATCCCTCAGGGGGTTAAGGCCGCAGCGGTTCGCCGGGCGGCGTGGCCACGTAGCGGTCGAGCAGGCGGTGCATGTGCCGCAGCCGCGATTCCTGGTAATTGCCCAGGGTGACGCCCTTCTCCAGCATCTTCATGCCCTTCTGGACGCGCGGCATGTTCGAGACATCCTGCTCGAAGATGGCGGAAATCTGGTCCAGTTCAGGCGCTTCGGTGAAGGACTGGTCCGGCCGCAGGATCTTGAGCGGCGCCGGATCGGGACGCGGCCCCTCGTCCGGCACCGGATGCAGCAGCATCACGTCCATGATCGAGCTGTCGGGATCGTTGCCGTTGGGCCGGAACCGGTAGACCAGCGGCAGGCTGAAGTTGAACCAGGGGAAGAAGTTGGGAAACAGGAAGTACTCGATATTGTCGAGGATTTCCGTGGTCGTCAGGCTGGACAGATCGGCGCCGAAACGCTCCTCCAGATCCCGCCGCAACGCCCCCACATAGCGGCTCCGCGCCGTCTCGCCCGGCGCCAGCGCATCGGTCTCGCCCGGTTTCTTCAGGCGCGGCGACTGCATCATGATGTTGGCGATGTCCTGTTCGGACAGCGGCGCCATATGCGGGCTGGTAACTCCCGGTTGGGTGTAAAGCCGGCTGATCCGGTCGCCGAACAGATCGTACTGGGTGTTGGCGTCGCCGGTCACCGGCATGGCCTGGGCATGCGCCTCGACCACATGATAGGATTCGATGAAGGCTTCCTGCGCGACCTTCCAGTTGCACGGCATGATCCGGCGCACATTAGCCGTCATGTAGCGCCGCTCCAGCGGGAAGGTCGAGAAATGCCGCGGCAGCACGCCCAGCCATTCCTCGAACGGCATGGCGTCCTTGTCCATGTTGATGAAGACGAAGCCGCCCCAGCGGCCCACCTTCACCTGCGGCAGGCTGAACTTCTCTTCGTCCACATGGGGGAAATCCCACTTGCAGGGAATTTCCTTCAGACTGCCGTCCAGGTTCCAGGTCCAGCCGTGGAACGGGCAGCGGAACTGGTTGACGCTGCCATCCTCGGCGCGCAACTGGGTGCCGCGATGCAGGCAGGCGTTCTTGAAGGCCTTGATGCTGTCGGCGCCGTCGCGGACGATGATGAATGACCAGTCGCCGATGTCGTAGACCACGTTGTCGCCGACCTCCGGAATTTCTTCCTCGCGGCAGGCCATCTGCCAGACCCGCGACCACATCCGCTCCATTTCCAGGTCATGGTATTCCTGGCTGATGTAGCGGTCGACCGTGAGGTCACCGTCTCCGAGGAACTCGTACGAGTTTTCGCGAAACCACGCCGGCGGATTGTCGCCGTCCCGGTCGATGATCTGCTGGACGCTTGGTCCAACGCTGCGCGCGTCACCGGGCTTCAGTCCGCCCTTCACCTGTTTATTCACCGTCGTCTCCCCGTTCGGTAAACATGATCCATGGTCCAGAATACGGCGAAGAGCATAACCGCGAAGCCGGCGGCGAGTCACGCAGCGCCATCAGGCGTGATGGTATTCGACCAGTTTGATTGTAGCCGCCGCTGCCGGGGAAAAGCCTCCAGCCCGCAACTTGTCGGCGCCATACGCGTTGACCCGATGGCGGAGCCGCTTACAACGTGCCTTTCCGCCGCTTCGCCGATCTGACAGAGCCGACATGCAGCCTTTCCACGATCCCGCCCGGTCCGAAATCCGTACCGCCGATGTGATGACCGCACTGCGCGAGGGCACGCGCGCCGCCCATGACCGCATGGAACGCGCGCTCGACCTTCCCGGACGGCTCGGCGATCCGGCGCAACTCGTCGCAGTGATCGAGCGATTTCACGGCTTTCACGCCGTGTGGGAACCGGCCATCGGCGCCGCGCTCAGGGACCCCGCGTTCCACGCACCGCGAATGAAGCTGCCGCTCCTGCGCGCCGACCTGCGTGCCTTAGGGCACGCCGACGACGCCATCGACGCCTTGCCGGTGTGTCACGAGGCCTGGCGTCTGGCGTCCGAGCCTTGGGGATCGATCTATGTTCTGGAGGGATCGACACTGGGCGGACAAGTGATCGCCCGGCAGCTGGAGAGGCTGCCGAACGGCATGGTATCACCGGGTTACTTCCGCCCGTATGGCAACGTCACCGGCGCCATGTGGCGCGCGCTTCAGGGGCGCCTGACTCTTGCCGCCGCCTATGTGGGCATCGACGCCATGGTCCAGTCGGCATCGGCGACATTCGATCTTCTGCACGACTGGCTTTCACCCGAGGCGAGGAACGGACATGAACGAGCCGCTTGATCTGGAAAGCTGCGCGCGCGAGCCCATTCACATCCCGGGCGGTATTCAGCCCCACGGGGCATTGCTGGCGCTCGACGCGGAAAGCTTCGCCATAGTGCAGGCCAGCGCCAATACGACCGATATCCTGCACATGGCGGCGGCGCCATCGTCGCTGGCGGACCTGCCCCCGAGCACGCCGTCCCTGCACGAGGAACTGCGGACATGGCTCGCCGATGACGAGCCCCTGTTCCTTCGCTCCATCACCATCGGCGAGACCTCGTTTCAGGTATCCGCCCATCTGACGCCGCAATGCCTTCTCGTCGAGTTCGAGGCCGTCGCCCAATCGGAAATGGAACGGTTCGATCGCCTCATGCCTCGGATCCGCCGGTTTCTCGATGGCATAGAAAGCGTTACCGAACTGGATCAGCTGTATCGCGAGGCCGCCGCCGAAGTCCGGCGGATGACCGGCTTCAACAGGGTGCTGATCTATCGTTTCGACGAGGACTGGAACGGAACGGTCATCGCCGAGGACGGCGACGGCACCCTGCCCTCGTACATGGACCTGAGATTTCCCGCCTCGGACATTCCGGCGCAGGCGCGCGAGCTGTACCGCCGAAACCGCCTGAGACTGATCCCGACCGCGACGTACGAGCCGGTGCCCATGGTGCCGGCATTGCCCGGCGGCGACCCTCTCGACATGAGCATGGTGGCACTGCGCAGCGTGTCGCCCGTGCACCGGGAATACATGCGCAACATGGGCACCGAGGCCTCCATGTCCATATCCCTGCTGGACGACGGCAAGCTGTGGGGCCTGATCTCGTGCCACCACGCCACGGTCCACCTCGTATCGCCGCAGGTCCGCGCGGCGTGCGACTTCCTGGGGCGGATCGTCGCGCAGCGAATCGCGACCCGCGAACGCATGATCGAGGCCTCGGCGCGTCTCGATCTGAAGCAAGTCGAGACCGAGCTCGTCGCGAGACTGTCCCAGGCGGAAAGCTATCAGACGGGTCTGGTGAACAATCCACGCTCCTGGCTGCAACTGACCGGCGCGGAGGGCGCGGCCGTCGTATCGGGCGAGACCGTGCTGGTCGCCGGATCGACGCCGCCATCCGCCAATATCCTTGCCCTGGCGCGCTGGCTGGCGAAACGCGGCACGGAACAGGTTTTCGCGACGGACCGCCTGGCCTCGCTGTGGCCCGAAGGCGAGCTGATCACCGACCGGGCAAGCGGCGTCATCGCAGTGCCCATCTCGCAAATCCGCGCCAGCTTCGTCCTGTGGTTCCGGCCGGAGGTGGTTCGGACAGTGACATGGAGCGGCGATCCCCGGAAATCGGTGGAACCCGGGACGGACCGCCTTCATCCACGCCAGTCTTTCGAAATATGGAAGGAACAGGTCTGCGGCCGGTCATTGCCGTGGTCGCGCAACGAGGTGCAGAGCGCCGCCGATTTCCGCAACGCCATCGTCAATTTCGTCCTGCGGCGCGCCGAGGAACGGGCCGAACTGGCGGACGAGCTGGAGCGCAGCAACAAGGAGCTGGAGGCATTCTCCTATTCCATCTCCCACGATCTGCGCGCGCCGTTCCGCCACATCGTCGGCTATTCCGAGCTGCTCAGCGAGCGCGAGCCCGCGCTCGACGATACGTCGCGGCACTATCTGGACAGCATTCACGGCGCGGCGCTGTCGGCCGGGCAACTGGTGGACGACCTGCTGAACTTCTCGCGCCTTGGCCGATCACAGCTCGCCACTTCCGGCGTGGACATGGAGAAACTGGTGGCGGAAATCCGCCGCAGCGTGCAGGGCGACCTGACCGGGCGGCAGGTCGAGTGGGCGGTGGAGCCGCTGCCGCCCGCCTATGGCGACGCATCGCTGCTGCGCCAGGCGCTGGCCAATCTGATCGACAACGCCCTGAAATACAGCCGCCACGAAACCACCGCGCGCATCCGGATCCGGGGCGAAAGCGGCGACAAGGAGACCGTGTATTCGGTCTCGGACAACGGCGTCGGCTTCGACATGGCCTATGTGGGCAAGCTGTTCGGCGTGTTCCAGAGGCTGCACCGCGTCGATGAGTTCGAGGGCACCGGGATCGGTCTCGCCCTGACCAAGAGAATCATCGACCGGCACGGTGGCTGGATACGCGCGGAGGGAACGCTGGGCGAAGGCGCGACGTTTACCTTTGCGATACCGAAACGCTGAGACGCTAGGAGCCGTCATGGGAACACTCAGGCCCATTCTTCTGGTCGAGGACAATCCGTCCGACCGCGAACTTACCCTGGCCGCGCTTGCCAGATGCCAGCTCGCCAATGAGATCGTCGTGGCGCGCGACGGCGAGGAGGCGCTGAACTACATGTATGCCAGAGGCCAGTGGGAAAACCGCGACGCCGGCGATCCCGCCGTCATCCTGCTTGACCTGAAGCTGCCGAAGATCGACGGATTGGAGGTCCTGGAAAAGCTCAAGGCCGATCCGGAACAGCGCCATGTGCCGATCGTGATGCTCACCTCGTCACGGGAAGAGCGCGACGTGGTGCGCAGTTACGAACTGGGCGTGAATTCCTTTGTCGTCAAACCCGTCGAATTCAATCAGTTCTTCGAGGCGATCCAGGATCTCGGCATGTTCTGGGCCATCCTCAACGAGCCGCCGCCGCTCGGCCTGCGGAGATAATCCTTTTGTCACAGACCGGTAAAAGCAGCGCCTTACGGCTGCTGATGCTGGAGGACAGCGCCATCGACGCGGAGCTGTCGTGCCTGCATCTCGCCAGATCGTCGCTGGACGTGACGACGACGGTCGCGCGCGGCAAGCGCGAGTTTCTCGACGCGCTCGCCGAGGGCGGCTTCGACATCATCGTCGCCGATTATTCGCTGCCGGACTTCGATGGCCTGCAAGCCCTCGACGTCGCCCGCGAGGCCGCGCCGGGCACGCCCTTCATCTTCCTGTCCGGCGTGATTGGTGAGGAATTCGCCGCCGAGGCGGTCAAGCGCGGCGCGACCGACTATGTGCTGAAACGGAACATGGCTCGGCTGCCCGCCGCCGTCGAGCGCGCCGTGGCCGAGGCGACCGAACGCCGCGAACGCCGCGCCGCCGAGATGGCGCTGCGGCAGAGCATGGTCGGCATGCGGCTCGCCATCGATGCCGCGCGCCTCGGCGCCTGGGACTATTCGCCGGTCGACGAAAAGCTCCATTGGGACCGCCGCTGCAAGGCGATCTTCGGCGTGCCCGACGACGCGGCGTTCACGCTCGAGACGGTGTACGCACGCTGTCACCCCGAAGATACCGATCGCATCCTGGAGGGCGTCCGCGCGGCACTGGATCCCGCCGGCACGGGCGAGTTGTCAGACGAATACCGTGTGGTGCGCGACAACGGCGAAGAAGTGTGGGTCGCGGTGCGGGGCCAAGCGTTCTTCGAGGGTGGCGCCTGCATCCGGCTGACCGGCATCATGCAGGACATCACCGATCGCAAGCGGTCCGAGCATGCCATGATGGCGCGCAATCAGGCGCTCGAGGCCAAGGTCCTGGAAAGCACCCGCGAACGCGACCGCATGTGGACGCTGAGCCAGGATCTGATGACGGTGTTCCTGCAGGACGGAACGATGGGCCTGGTCAACCCGGCCTGGCACCGCGTCCTCGGCTGGACCGAGTCCGAACTGCTTGGCCGTCACATGCTGGACATGGTGCACGAGGACGACGCGGCGGGAACCGGCGCGGCCATGCAGGGCCTGCTAGAAGGCGCGCCCTGTCCCGGCTTCGACAATCGGGTCCGCACCCGAGATGGCGCCTACCGGTGGATACGCTGGACCGCCAGTCCGGAAGGCGGCATGGTCTATGCCGTCGGCCGGGACATCACCGAGGAACTGGAGAACGCCGAGAAGCTGCGCCAGACCCAGAAAATGGAAATGATCGGCCAGCTGACCGGTGGCGTTGCCCATGACTTCAACAATCTGCTCACCGTCATCGTCGGCAATCTGGACATGGCGGCCAAGGCGGTCGTCACCCTGAACACGCCGCCAGCGACCGAGCGCGTCAGGCGGCTGCTGGAGAATGCCCGGCGCGGCACCGAGCGGGCGACCGCGCTGACCCAGCGACTGCTCGCCTTCGCGCGCCGTCAGCCGCTCGATCCCAAACCGATCGATTCGAACCAGCTCGTGCTCGGCATGTCGGATTTGTTCAACAGGACGCTTGGCGATCACATCGCCGTGTCCACCGAACTGGACCAGGAGATCTGGCTCACACACGCGGATGGCTACCAGCTCGAGAACGCCCTTCTGAACCTGGCGGTCAATGCGCGCGACGCCATGCCGGACGGCGGCAGGCTGGTGATCCAGACGCGCAACTGTTCGCTTGATGACCGCGACGCCGCCGAACAGGCCGACATCGCGCCCGGGCACTATGTCCTGATCGCCGTTACCGATACCGGCACGGGCATGGACCGGGAAACGGTCGCCCAGGTGTTCGAGCCGTTCTTCACCACCAAGGATATCGGCCATGGCAGCGGGCTCGGACTCAGCCAGGTCTATGGCTTCGTGAAGCAGTCCGGCGGACATGTGAAGATCTACAGCGAGACGGGGCTGGGCACGACGGTCAAGATCTACCTGCCGCGCATGGTCGAGCCACGCGACGATACTGGCGCCGACAACCCGACGGTGCGCGGCCCGGCGGATGGTCAGACGACGATCCTGGTGGTCGAGGATGACGAGGACGTGCGCGTCTACTCCACCGAGCTGCTGCGTGACCTGGGCTACCGGGTTCTTGAAGCGGTCAACGGCGCGGCGGCGCTTGCCGTGCTGCGCGAGCATCCCGAGGTGCGCCTGCTGTTCACCGATATCGGACTGCCCGGCGGCATGAACGGGCGCGAGCTGGCGGACGCGGTCCGCCGCCTGCGGCCCCGTCTGCGCATCTTGTTCACCAGCGGGTTCGCCACCAACGCCGTTGCCCATAGCGGGCGGCTGGACCCGGGGATTCAGCTCCTGCCCAAGCCGTTCACCTACGAGCTGCTCGCCGCGCGGATCGCCGGCGTGCTTGGGGCGCCGACATCACCCGCCCGCGTGCTGATCGTCGAGGACGAGGTTCTGGTCCGGATGGTGGCCGTGGACATTCTCAGCGACATCGGCTTCCGGGTGGAAGAGGCCGGCAATGCCGGCGAGGCGCTGTCGAAGATGAGGGCGGCCGGGGAACGCTTCGACGCCGCGATCATCGATATCGGCCTGCCCGACATGAAGGGCGACCGGCTGGCGGCGGAGCTGCGCGAGATCCGCCCCGACCTGCCGGTGCTGATCGCCAGCGGCTATGACATGGAGGAAATCCGCGCCCGCCTGGACGGCGACAAGGGAATCGCCGTGGTGCCCAAGCCCTATGACGGCAGCGACCTGCGCCGCGAACTGGAGAAGCTCGGCGTGATGGTCTGACCGGCCTCCCCAATCCCGGACGTCCAGCCCCTTCCAACGAACCGCCTGTCGCCTGTAGTGTTGCGGGAGAGAGAGCGGGACACACCGCCGGACAGACCAGGAGAAGACCGATGGAACGATCGGCGGGGTACGAGGGGAGTTACGATTACATCATCGTCGGCGCCGGATCGGCCGGCTGCGTGCTGGCCAACCGGCTGTCCGCCGACCCGTCGAAGAAGGTGCTGCTGCTGGAAGCGGGCGGGACCGCCGACTATCATTGGGTGAACGTGCCCATCGGCTATCTGTTCTGCATGGGCAACCCGCGCACAGACTGGCTGATGAAGACTGAATCCGAGCCTGGTCTCAACGGGCGCGCGCTGGATTATCCGCGCGGCAAGGTGCTGGGCGGCTGCTCGTCCATCAACGGCATGATCTACATGCGCGGCCAGGCGGCCGATTACGATGGCTGGCGTCAGCAGGGCAATAGCGGCTGGGGCTGGGACGACGTTCTGCCCTATTTCATGAAATCCGAGGATCATCACGGCGGCAACAACGACCTGCATGGCCAGGGCGGAGAATGGCGGGTCGAGCGGCAGCGAATTTCCTGGCCGATCCTGGACGCGTTTCGCGAGGCTGCGGAAGAACTGGGCATTCCGCGCACCGACGATTTCAACAAAGGCACCAACGAGGGCTCGGGCTATTTCGAGGTCAACCAGCGGCGCGGCGTCCGCTGGCACACGGCGAAGGCTTTTCTGGACCCGGTGCGACAGCGCCCGAACCTGCGGGTGCTGACCGGCGCGGAGACGGAAGCGCTGGTCACCGAGGGCCGGACGGTCAAGGGCGTGCGGTTCCGGCATGGCGGCGGCATTTTCGAGGCCCAGGCGAGTGGCGAGGTAGTGCTGTCGGCGGGCGCGGTGAACTCGCCCAAGATCATGGAACTGTCCGGCATCGGGCCCGGCGCGATCCTCAACCATCTCGGCATTCCGGTTCTGCACGATCTGAAGGGCGTCGGCGAGAATCTGCAGGATCATTTGCAGGTGCGCACCGTCTACCGCATCGCCAACGCCGTGACCCTGAACCAGCGCGCCGGCAGCCTGTTCGGCAAGGCGATGCTGGGGCTGGAATATCTCGTGAACCGGTCGGGCCCGCTGTCCATGGCGCCCAGCCAGCTCGGCATCTTCGCCCGCAGCGACGCGCGACTGGAGACGCCCGACCTGGAGTACCACGTCCAGCCGCTCAGCACCGACAAGCTGGGCCAGCCGCTGCACCCCTTCCCGGCCGTGACCGCCTCGGTCTGCAATCTGCGTCCGGACAGCCGCGGCACGATCCATGTGCGCAGCGCCGACCCGCGCCAGCCGCCGGCGATCCGCCCCAATTATCTGTCGACGGAAAGCGACCGGATGGTCGCCCTCAGGTCGATCCGCCTGACGCGGCAATTGATGGCCACGCGCGCCATCGCGAAATTTCAGCCGGAGGAATATCTGCCCGGTCCGGGTGTCACGTCCGACGAGGACCTGCTGGCCCGCATCGGCGATATCTCCACCACCATCTTCCACCCCGTCGGCACCGCCCGGATGGGCCGGGACGAGGGCGCCGTGGTCGATGAGAGGCTGCGGGTCCATGGCCTGACCGGCCTGCGCGTGGTCGATGCCTCGGTGATGCCCACCATCGTCTCGGGCAACACCAATTCGCCGGTCATCATGATCGCCGAAAAGGCCGCCGACATGATGATCGAGGACGCTCGGCGCTAGGCTCAAGCCCCGGTGTCGAGCGCCTCGCGAATCTTCAGTGCGAGGGGCTCGCGCGGGAACGGTTTCGTGAGCAGGATGACCCCCGGGTCCAGCCGGCCGTGGTGAATGACCGTGTTGTCGGTGTAGCCCGACATGAAGAGTGTTCGGCATCGGGGGACCCGGGCCTTGACCGCCCGCGATACGTCCGGCCCGCTCAATCCCATGGGCAACACCACATCGGCGAGCAGCAGATCAGGCTCCAGTCCCGTCTCGATCAGGCGCAACGCCTCGGGTCCATCGGACGCCACATGGACCTTGTAGCCGAAACGCAGCAGGCTCCGATGGACGCTGGCGCGCACATCGGGATCGTCCTCAAGCAGGAGAATGGTTTCGCCGCGCGCGCGGGGCACCGTGACCGCGGGCTCGCGCGCGACCGTTGCCATCGGCAGGGCGGTGCGGGGAAAGAAAAGGGTCACCGTGGTGCCCGCGCCCTCGCTGCTCTCAATGGTGACGTGCCCACCCGACTGCTTGACGAAACCATAGACCATGCTGAGGCCAAGCCCGCTGCCCTTGCCAACGGGTTTGGTGGTAAAGAAGGGATCGAAGGCTCGCTCCCTGACCGAAGCGGTCATCCCTTCACCCGTATCCGTGACCGCGATGGTCGCGTAGTCCCCGGCCTGAACCTCCTTCTGGCGTTCCGCATAGGCCTGATCGAGGCTCACATTGCCGGTCTTGATGCTCAGCAGACCGCCTCCTGGCATGGCGTCACGCGCGTTGACCGCCAGGTTGACCATGGCATTGGCAAGCTGACCGGGATCGATCTCCACCGGCCACAGGTCCTCCGCAAGATCGGTCGTCACCTCGACGCTCCGCTCGAGCGTCCGGCCGAGAAGGCGCATGGTATCGCGAACCACGTCGTTGACGTTGGTGACCTTGGGCTGGAGTGGCTGCTTGCGTGAGAACGCCAGCAACCGGTCGGTCAGCTCGGCACCGCGCGCGATGGCGCGCTGGGCCGCCTTCATCGCCGCCGTGGCCTCCGGATCACCGGCCACCCGTTCCGCCACGACCTCCAGATTCATCTGCATGGCCATCAGCATGTTGTTGAAATCATGGGCCACGCCGCCGGTCAGTTGCCCCAGCGTCTCCATCTTCTGGACCTGCCGCATGCTCTCCTCCGCCGCCTTGCGGGCGGTGATATCCTGAATGCTGGCGATGAAGCTGCTGCGCCCCTCCATGGACATGCGGCTGACACCCAGTTCGAGGGGGAATATGTCGCCGTTCTTGCGCACGCCGCTCATCTCGCGGCCCGGCTGGCCAAGCACGTGGCTCTCGCCGGTCCGAAGATAACGGGCGATATGGGCGTCATGAGCCGCGCGCTCCGGCCCGGGCATGAGCAGGCCGACATTGCGGCCGACCACCTCGTCCCGCGCATACCCGAAAATCCGCTCGGCCTCGGGATTGAAGGATTCGATGATGCCCCGGTCGTTGATCGTGACCAGCCCCACCGCCGCCGCTTCCATGATCTGGCGCGTCCGGTCCTGCAGGCGCTCCAGTGCATTCACATGCCGGTTCTGGCGGCGGCGGCCCACGGCGAAGATCAGCGCGATGGCAATGAACAGCAGGGAGATGCCGCTTCCGGTCCAGCGATAGGCCGCGACATGCCCCATCCAGACACGCGCATCCACATCGATGCCGAGCACCGCGACGATCTTGCCGGTCGACGGGTCCCGGATCGGCGCCTCGCCGCTCACCCAGACGCCCCATTGATCGGCCGACGGCGGCTCGATGTAGGGCAGGCCGCTTTTCAAGACCGCGTCGAAACCCTGGACATTGCCGTCATAGACCTGGCCAGGCGGAGAGTAATCCCTCGACCCCGGCGCCTCGCCATCGGCCAGAAAGCGCCATTGTCCATGATGGGGCGCGACGATGTAGACGAAACGGGCATCGCTTATGGCGCGGCGTACCTTGCCGAGCGCGCTCCGGACGGCGTCGAACCGTTCGGTCCCGACATAATCGGCCGGACGGGTGGTCCGCGCCAGCGCCGCCACATCCGCCGCGTCGATCGCCGCGGCCACGGTCAGGGCGAGGTCGCCAAGCCGCCGCTGCTCGATCCGCTGGCCATAATGGCCCATGGCCAGAACGAGGGTGGCGCTGATGGCCAGGATCATGCCGCCGAACGCCAGTTCCCATTTTGATACGCGACTCATCAAGGCTTCTGTCGATCCGTCATTCAGGGCGATCCAGCATATGCCGAAGAGAACGCCTCCGGACCCTGCGGGCGTTTCACGATCACGTGAGCCCCGGTCGCCAAGCCCCGCATGGTGTCAGAGCACCGAAAAAGCGGAACCGCGGCGACTCCCGTCACGTTAGCGGACCGATACGCCATGAAAGGAAATGATCGTGAACAACATCATCTATATCGTCGGGCTGGTCGTCGTTGTGATCGCGGTGCTGTCGTTCTTCGGGTTGCGCTGACAGGCACGGGCGCGGCGGTCATGCCTCTCTCGCGACCGGTGTGACGCTAGGCCTACATTATAGCGCAAATATGACCGGGACCGTCAGCAGGGTCGGGTCGGCGCCAGCATGGTCGACATCATGGCCAGGACCTCTGCAAGCCGATAGGGCTTGAGGAGAACTTCAAGCCCATCGATGGCGCGCATGTCGAGCGGTCGGCCCGTCGTGAGGACGATGGGCAGGCCGGGGCGATGGGCGGTGATCCAGTGCGCCAAGCCGACGCCGTCGACCCCGCCGGGCATCTCGATGTCGGACAGAACGAAGTCGATCTCGGTGCCCGCCTCCAGCACTTCCACGGCCTTGGCGCCGGTTTCCGCTTCGAAAACGCTATGGCCTTTCAATCTGAGATAGGTCGAGATCGTCGTCAGCAGTGAATTGTCGTCGTCCACGAGCAGGATGGACATGGGCATTGCACTGGTGCCGCGATCAGTATCCATCAAAGTCCGCCCCATTCGCCCTCCTCACCCCGCCCATAAAATCTTAATCAGAGACTACAACCTAAAGTTGCTCATGCGTACCCAAAATGGGCAGACGGCGATAAAGCACCGTCGCTGATTTTTTGAAGATTATCACAGCGTCCCCGCGCTATGGTAAGCCGACGTCACCGGCATGCCGGTCACGATCTGTCACAGAGCCGGCAAGGCCGAAACCAACGGGGAGGATGAAATGCTGCAGGGTGACTATCTTTGGGTGGCGCTGGTCAGCGCCGTGAGCGTGCTGGTCTATTACCTGACCTTGCTCAATGCCGGTCTCGCGCGGGTCAAATTCAAGGTTCCCGCCCCCTCCCACGACGGCCCCGAGGATTACGTCCGGCGTGTCCGCGCTCATCAGAACACGGTAGAGCATCTGGTGATGTTCCTGCCGTCCATGTGGACGTTCGCCCTGCTGGTCTCACCGATCTGGGCGGCGGCGCTGGGCGCGATCTGGCCGATCGGACGCTTTTTCTACATGCTCGGCTACAGCAAGGCGTCGAACCTGCGCAGGCCCGGGCTCTACATCACCATGCCGAGCATTTACATCTTCATCCTCGGCTCGATCATCGGCGCCATCTATCGCATCGTCCAAGGCTGACGGCCGCCCGGGATCAGACTTTCTTGACCCGCAGGGTCAGCGTGCCGGTGCCGCCGATCACACGATAATCGACGCTTTCCGACATGTGCCGGATGAGGATGCCGCCCAGACCGTCATCCTCGCCATCCGGTTCAAGCGGATTGCCCGCCTCGGCGGCGCATTCGCAGGTGAGATCGAGCGCGCCGTTCTTCTCGGAATAGGCGATGGTCAGGTCCAGCGGATGCCGGTCGAGGCTGGGCGCGTAGAGCTGCAGCAGTTCCTCAACGAGCAGGAGCAGGTTGTGCCGCGCCTTGGCCGGCAGGATCTGCTTCTCGCCGAAGGCCTCGATCTCGGCGTTCATGGCATAGAGATCGTAGTAGGGCGAGGCGACGTGGCAGGTGTAGCTGCGGATGCGGTTGATGAAGGCGCGCGTCTTTTCCCGCTGCGGATCGTCGAAGATCTGCGCCGGCGTGCCCTGTTCGTAGATCAGGCCTTCGTCCATGTAGAAGACGCGCTTCGACACGTCGCGCGCGAAGTCCATCTCGTGCGTGACGATGATCAGCGTCATGCCTTCCTTGGCGAGGCGGCGGATGACCGACAGCACCTCGCTGACCATGGTCGGATCGAGCGCCGAGGTCGGCTCGTCGAACAGGATGATCTCCGGCTCCATGGCGAGGCAGCGGGCGATGGCGACCCGCTGCTTCTGGCCACCTGACAATTCGTCTGGAAAACTGTCGACCTTCTCGGCCAGGCCGACGAGGCGCAGCAGCTCGAACGCCTTGCGCTCGGCGGTTGCCCGGTCCTGGCCCTTCAGCCGGATGGGCGCGATGGTCAGATTGTCGAGGACAGAGAGGTGGCTGAACAGGTTGAACGACTGGAACACCATGTTCATTTTCTGACGCACCCGCGCCACGTCGGCCTTCGGGTCGAGAATGTCCATCCCGCCGATCCGGATGGCGCCGCTGCTGGGCCGGTCGAGCAGATTGAGGCAGCGCAGGAACGTGCTCTTGCCGGTTCCGGATGGCCCGATGATCGAGACCACCTCGCCCTTTTCGATCCGGACGCTGATGTCGCTCAGCACGACGAGATCGCCGAAGCGCTTGGACAGCTTTTCGACCTCGATCATGCCCGGGCTCCCTTGCGGCGCTTGTATTTAGGATCGGTGGCCCGCTCCAGATAGCCGAGGAATTGCATCAGGCCCCAGGAAATCAGGAAGTAGAGGATGGCGACCATGACCAGCGGGAAGAACGCATCGAAGGTGCGGCTGCGGATGATGTCGCTGGCCTTGGTGAGGTCCTGCACGGCGATGTAGCCGACGATGGAGGTCATCTTGACCAGCGAGATGAACTCGCCCTTGTAGACCGGCAGAATGCGCCGGATCGTCTGCGGCAGCACGATGTGATTGAAGGTCTGCACTTTCGTGAAGCCCATGGCGATGCCGGCTTCCGACTGGCCCTTGTCGACGCCTTCGATGCCGGTCCGGAAGATTTCGGACGAGTACGCGCCGAAGTTCATCCCGAACGCCACCACCGCGACCAGCAGCGGGCTGATGTTCACCGAGGCGAAGGCCACGTAATAGATCAGCATCAGCAGGACCAGCACCGGCATGCCGCGCAGCACCGAGATGTAGATCTTGGCCGGCACGGACAGCAGCGCGCTGCGCGACATGCGCATGAAGCAGACCAGCGCGCCCAGCGCCGTGCCGAAGACCGTCGCCAGGATGGACAGCATCACGGTGACCTTCAGCCCGTCCCAGATCAGCAGATAGCGCTTCTCGTGAATGATGTTGCCGTGGAAACTGTCGGCGACGCGCTGGATGAACGAGCCGCCATGGGCCGGACCAGTTCCGCTGCTGGTCAGCACGACCTGACCGTTCAGGTAGTAGGAGTCGCTGAAGTCGACATATTTGCGCCGCTCGTCGGTGGCGCTCATGCCGGTGACGATCAGGTCGATCTTGCCGGACTGGAGCGCGGGGATCAGCGCCATGAACTTCATGTTGGAGAATACGATGGGCCGGCCCAGACGGACCGCGATCCGCCGCGCCAGTTCGCCGTCATAGCCGGTGATCCGCCCCGTCTCGTCGACGAAATTCACCGGTTCGCGTGTCGCGGCGACGCCGATACGCAAGGGATCGCCCTGCGCCGGCACGGCGATCTCGGGCTCCTCATAAGGACTGAGGTCTTCCTTGAACCAGCGCTTCTCCATCGACGCCAGCGTCCCGTCGGCCCGCAGATCGGCGATCAGGGCGTTGAGAACCGGCAGCAGCGGATCGTTCTTGCGCAGGGCGACGGACGAGTATTCCGGCTGCAGACGGCCGCCGATGATCTTGAACTCGGCGTTCTTCTTGGTCACCTGCAGCGCCGTGGAATAGGCGGTGACGATGGCGTCGAGCTGGCCGGATTTCACCGCGGCCACCGCATCCATGATGTCGTCGAACGATTTGAGCTCCGCGTCGGGGAAACGCTGCCGGGCGATGGTCTCGCCGGTGGAGCCGGTCATCACGCCGATGCTGGCGTCGCCCACGTCTTCCGGCGTGTTGATGACGCGTCGGTCATCGCCGCAACCGGCGAGCACCAGCGTGCAGACGAGAAGCACGCAGACCGCCGCAATCCGTCGCGCGATATGACCCATGGTATCCGTGCCCCCAGCACTCGGCTCCGTCCGCAGCGGACTGTATCGGAAGCGCAACGGCGCTTTCAATGCGAGTCTTCATGTCACCGGGACACAAACCGGTTCCGGTCCGTTTGCCGCGCCACCAGGAATGGGGAAAAGACGTTCAAGCAGGCCTATTTCATTCCATATTGGCGTCAGGGAGTCACGGCAGGGTATGGGCATCGCACGAGCAATCACGAGACACGCCGCGTCGTTCGCGGTGATCGTCGCGCTGCTTGCCGTCGGCATTCCCGCCTACAAGCATGTGCGCGCCGCGTTGGACGAGCGGCCCGCCATTGCCCGTCAGTTCGGCGAACTTGACCAACTGCGCACCCAGCTCGCCGCCTTCACGGCGGACGAAATCCGCAGGACCGAGGAACGCGTCGCCCGTCTGCAGGACGCATCGGGCGCGGCGCTGGACGCCCGCCTCGCGCAACTCAACCGCGACATGCTCGACCGGACGGGACGGCAGCGAAGCCGTCTGGCCCGCTCGGCCTCCATCCTCGTCGCCGATACGGCGATGGTCCGGCGCGACGTGGAGAATGACGTCGCGCTGGCCCTGCTGGAGCAGGAGCGCCGCTATCTGCTGACCGCCATCGCCGCTACCGCCCGGCGCGAGAAGGCCGTCGCCGAAACCAGCATCGCCGTGGAGACGGCCGCGACGGCCTACCGCGCGCTGAGCACGCAACTCCAGGATATCCAGCGCCGCAAGAACGACATACGAGCCCGGCATGACGTGCTGGTCCGCATCCCGTGGTCGGCGGCGAACCGGGCCGTCGCCGACCTGAGCGAACAGGAACGCGCCGTCCGGACACGTCTCGCGGCGGCCCAGGCGGATTACACGAAGGCGCGGCGCCTGCGTGATCTGGCACGGACCAGAACGGCCGTGGAGGCGTTTCTCGTCACGCCCGTCGCCGCGGGGTCCGAGCTCGACGAGCGCATAGAGGCGCTACGTGCCCATCAGGACAAAAGCTGGCTGCGCACCATTCCCCAGGCCATTTACCAGGTTCTGCCGCAGGCGGTGCTGATCTTCATCGGCGTTCTGCTCAGCCCCGTCCTGATCAAGCTGTTCTTTTATTATGTCATCGCGCCCATCGCCGCCCGCCGCGCCCCGATCCACATCCTGCCCGCAATGTCGGGCGTTATCGCCACGGGCGGCGATGATGGTCTCCGCCGCCGCATCTCCGCCGTGTCCATCGAGATCGCCCTGGAGGGCGGCGACGAGTTGCTGGTCCGGCCGGACTATCTGCAGAGCTCGGCCCGCAGCGGCCAGATGGATACGGCGCTGCTGCTCGACTGGTCGTCGCCGCTGACCAGCCTGGCCTCGGGGATGTGGGGCCTGACCCGGATCCGCGCCGATGCGCGGGAGCGGTTCGTGATCTCGGCCACCAAGGACCCGTTCGCAGAAATCGGCCTGGTCGACATCCCAGCGGGGTCGGCGATGATCGTCCAGCCGCACAATCTGGTCGGCCTGATCCAGCCGCGCGGCGCGCCGGTCACGATCACCAAGCATTGGCGGCTTGGCACCCTGAACGCCTGGCTGACGCTGCAATTGCGCTATCTGGCCTTTCACGGACCGGTGACGCTGGTGGTCATGGGATGCCGCGGCGTCCGCGTCGAGCGCGGCGGCGATGGTCGCAGCGTCAACCAGGCCGCCACCATCGGCTTCAGCGCCAACCTGGGCTATTCCACCAGACGCTGCGAAACCTTCGGCGCCTATCTGCTCGGCAAGCAGGAGCTGCTGAACGACCACTTCGCCGGCGAGGATGGCCACTACGTCTACGAAGAAATGCCCCATTTCGGCAAAAAAGGCAGCATCATGGGACGCGGCCTCGAGGGCATCACGGATTCGCTCCTGAAAGTCTTCGGCGTCTGAACCGCAAGAGATGAAACAGGGAACGGGGAATCCATGATGACGAGGAAATTCACGATGTCCGCCATCAGCGCCGCCGCGCTGGGCGGGTTGCTGGCGATGGTGCCCCTGCCCGGCGCACGCGTCCTGGCCGAGCCGGCCGCCCAGATGGCGCAGCCCGATCCGCGCGCCGTGCAGGAAATGCTGGACAAGCAGGCCGTCGCGGAAGTGATGATGACCTATTGCCGGGCGCTCGATCACCGGGACGAGGAACTGCTGCGCAGCGTGTTCCATCCGGATTCCCAGCATAATCACGGCTTCGTAGGCCCCAGTTCCGATCCGAGCCTGCCCTCGGCCCCGGGCAAGCCCGGCGACTTCGTCGCCTATGCGCTGGAGGCGCTGTCGCGGATGCACCGGACGCACCACCAGCTCGGCAACATCTTCGTCGAGGTGGAGGGCGACGTCGCCTACACCGAGGCCTATTTCACCGCCTATCACCGCATGCGCGCCAAAGGCGATCCGCTGGCCGCGCCCAATGCGTACGATACGGAAATGGACCTGTTCGTGGCGGGCCGGTACATGGACCGGATGGAAAAGCGCGACGGCGTCTGGAAGATCGTGCGCCGCACGGCGACCACCGACTGGCAGCGCATCGAGCCGCCCTCGTCCACGAACCACTCGAGCGTGCCGCGCGAGATGCAGTCGCTGCAAAGCCGCGACGACTTCGTCTATCGTCGGCGCGAGGTCTATGGCCAGTAAGGAGAGGCGGCGATGAGCGGCAACGACGCGCAGGCGACCTTCTATTTCGACACCATCTCGCCCTTCGCCTATCTGATGTGGCGGGCGCTGCGCCGCGCGCCGCTGGCCAAGCCGTTCAAAGCGGTGCCGGTGGTGTTCGGCGCGCTGCTGAACCATTGGGGCCAGCTGGGTCCGGCCGAGATCGGGCCGAAGCGCCTGCACACCTATCGGTACTGCCAGTGGCTGGCGGACCGGGAAGGCATCCGGTTCCGCTTTCCACCGGCGCACCCGTTCCGGTCGCTGGACAGCCTGCGCCTGATCGTCGCGCTGGGCAGCACGGAGACCGCCGTCGACGGCGTGTTTGGCGCGATCTTCGGCGAGGGCATGGATGCCGCCTCGCCCGAAGGCCTCGCCCGGATCGGCGAAAGGCTGGGCGTGGCCGACGTCCCGGCGCTCATCGCGTCGACCGGGGCGGCAGCGCGACTGCGCGACAATACCGAAGGCGCCATTTCCCAGGGCGTCTTCGGTGTCCCGACACTGGCCGTGGACGGCGAGCTGTTCTGGGGCTTCGACACCCTGCCCATGGCCATCGACTATCTGGCCGACCCCGCCCTGTTCGAGAGCGACGAGATGCGCCGCATCGCCGATCTTCCGGTCGGCATCGTGCGCCGGAAGGGCTAGTTGAGGCGGTAAATCTCGAAGTTGAGCAGGGCCGCGAAGCTGACCCAGGCGATGTAGGGCACGAAGCACAGGCCCGCGATCCGGTCCAGATGCAGGAACGAAAACAGGGTCGCGGCGATGGCGATCCACAGCGCCGAGATGACCACCAGCCCGGCCAGCGGGCTATGGGCGGCGAAGAACGCCCACGACCACGCGGCATTCAGCACCATCTGGAACAGGAACAGTCCGATGGCCGCCTTGCGGCCCGGCGTCTTCGGATCAAGCCGCAGGACACGGAAGAACGCATAGGCCATCAGGATGTAGAGCATGCCCCAGGCCGGCCCGAACACCCAGTTCGGCGGGTTGAAGTCCGGCTTGTCCAGCCCGGCGTACCAGGTCGGGATGTTCGGCGTGGTCGCCAGATTGCCCAGCACCGCCGCGGTAAGCACGGGAAGAACCGCCAGGAGAAGGGCCCGCAACGGCGGCATCCGCGATTGATCTGGCATCATGGTGTTTATTCTCCTTCGTGATCCTCTAAGGACCCTGAAACGTTACGATCACTATACGATGCCGGGAGCGGGCCGGTTCCCAAAGACATGGTGAGCAGGCCGGGAACCATATATGGTCACGAAGCAGACACCGCGCCGGGGAGGGGCGAGGATGGAAGACATCCCGGGGAGCAATGGTCACTTCATGACACCGGGCGAAAGTCTCGGGGAACGCCGCGCCGCGGGAGAGGTAGCGACGGCATGAGCGGCCGCAAGGACAATACCACAGGCATGCTGGGTCAACTGGACACGATCCTGAACGAACTACCATACAGGTTGTTCGTGAAGGACACGGCGTCGGTTTATCTGGGCTGCAACACCGCCTATGCCGCCGATCTGGGACGCGCGCCGGAAGATCTCGTCGGACTTTCCGATTTCGATCTGTTTCCAGCGGCGCTTGCCGAGCGCTACCGCGCCGACGATCAGCGCGTCATGGCCGGAAAACAGGCGATCACCATCGAGGAGCCCTATGTCAGTAATGGCGTGCAGCTGTGGCTCCGGACCACCAAGAAGCCTCTCTTCGATGCCGACGGCGAGGTCACCGGCGTTCTCGGAATCTTCGAGAACATCACCCAGGAACGGCGAGCGCGCGAAGCGCTCCGCCGGCGCGGCTGGGCGCTGGAAGCTTTGAACCGGGCTCAGCACGCCATGGTGCACGCGGCTAACGAGCGCGAGCTTTTACAAGGTGTGTGCGAGGCCCTGACGCTGGGGGATGAATATCCGTTGTGCTGGATCGGCTGGGCCGAGGCGGACAGCTCTCATGCCGTGACCATCGCGGCGGTAGCGGGAACGGCCGGCACCTATGCGGACGGCCTGGAGATTTCCTGGGGCAAGGGTCCCCTCGCCCAAGGACCAACCGGCACGTGCATCCGCGAGGGCAGGTCGATCATCAGCACTCACGACGAGACCGACGAGAGATTGTCGCCGTGGCGCGAACGCGCGCGCGCCTATGATATCCGCGCTTCCGTATCCGTTCCGCTCAGGACCCCGGAAACCGTTCTTGGAGCCATGGTCGTCTATGGCCGGACCGAGGACAGCTTCGGTCCGGCCGAAATCGCCCTGTTCGAGGATTTTGCCGCGACCCTGCTGTTCGGCATCCAGTCGAGGCGCACCCGCGCCGCCTATGACACGGCGGTCCAGGAGAAACTTGAACAAGAAGCCCAGATGAAGGGGGCGCTGGAGGCGATCATGGCAGGCGCCTCGGTCGGCCTGATCACCGCCAGCGCGCACGGCACGATCCAGTTCGTCAATCCGGCGGCGGAAGAAATGTTCGGCTACGGAGAAGGCGAACTGGTAGGCCGCGACCTCACCGTTCTGATGCCGGTCGGCGAGCGCCCCTTCCACACGGATCATCTGGCTCGGTTCCGGGAAACCGCTGCGATCAGCCAGTTCACACGCCGGCCCCGGGAATTCACCGCGCTGCGCCAATCGGGAGAACGGTTCCCCATCGAACTGGCGGTGAGTTCCGTCTCGCTGAACGGAACGACCGTGCTGATCGGCAGCGTCAACGACGTCTCCGAGCGCAAAATCGCCGAACGCGCCGCGCGCGAAGCCGACAGGCTCCTGCAGCAGATTTCCGAGACCATCGACGAAGTCTTCTGGGTGGCGAACCCTCGCGAAGGCCGACTGACCTACGCCAGTTCCGCGTTCGAGCGCGTCATCGGGCTGTCGCCGGACTTCATGAAACGCGACATGTATGCGCTTGAAGCCCTCATTCTCGAGGAAGACCGCGAACAGGTAAGCCGCACCGTGCGAGAGGCGTTCGCCACCGGTGAACCCTATTTCAACGAATACCGCATCCGGCGCCCGGATGGCGGCCTGCGCTGGATCTGGGGCCGAGGCTTTCCCGTCTTCGACGACGACGGCGCCGTGACCAGCTTCATCGGCGTTGCCCAGGACGTGACCGAACGCAAGGAAGCCGAGGCCAAGTTCGTCCAGGCTCAGAAGCTGGAAAGCCTCGGGCATCTGGCAGGCGGGATCGCGCACGACTTCAACAATCTGCTGATGGCCGTGCAGATCGGCGCGCAGTTCGCCAAGGATGCCGGGGCCGCGGACAGCCGTCATCTGGATATCATTCTGGAGGCGGCGGACCGGGGCGCGGATCTGGTCAGGCGCCTGTCGACCTTTTCCCGCCATCAGGAACCCCGGTCCCGGATCAGCGATCCGCGCGAGTTGATCCGCCAGTCGCTCAAGCTGATACGCACGGCGCTGCCCGAGAGCATCGCCGTCGAGGCCCGGCTCGGCGAGGCGGTGTCTCCCGCCAGTCTGGACCCGGCGCTGCTCGAGAGCGCGCTGCTCAACCTGGCGATCAACGCACGGGACGCGATCACCGGCGCCGGCACGCTCGTGGTGGCGGCGCGGAATGTCCGGCGGCACCGGCCCGACCGGCCGAGAAAGCTGCATGATCTGGTGGAGATTTCCGTCACCGATACCGGCATCGGCATGGACGGCGTCACCGTCCAACGGGCCCTGGAACCGTTTTTCACCACCAAGGAGGCCGGCAAGGGTACGGGCCTCGGCCTCAGCATGGTTCACGGATTCGTCACTCAGTCCGGCGGCTTTCTCGAAATCGACAGCGCGCCGGGACAGGGAACGACCATCCGGCTGTGTTTTCCGGCCATGACCGGCGCGCCCCCTGCATCCCGAAGGCGAGAAGGCCTGGCGCCGCGCAGCCTTGCGCTCGGCACCGTGCTCCTGGTCGATGATGATGACAGCGTCCGAAAGGCCCTCGCCTCGATCCTGCGGCCGGTCTGCAGCGAACTGCTGGTCGCCGGCAACGGGCCCGAGGCGCTGGAGCTGGTCGGCCCGCTGCGCCATCTCGATCTCCTGATCTCGGATATCGTGATGCCGAGCGGCATGACCGGCTATCAGCTCGCGGATCTGCTGGTGTTGCGTCACCCGACATGCCGGGTGCTGCTGATGTCGGGCTATAGCGCGGACGCGCGCCTGCAATATTCCTCGCTGCGTGACTTCCGGCTGTTGCAGAAGCCGTTTTCGCCGCAAACCTTGTTCACGGAACTGGAAAAAATGACCGGGTCCGACTGAATTTCCGCCTATGTCGACGTCCGTGACGGCAAGGCCAGGGTCAGCAGCCAACACGCCACCAGCATGACGGCCGAGGCGATCAGGCAGGCGTCGATGCCGCCCCAGCCATAGAGCAGGCCGGAAAGCAGCGTGCCCGCGAAACGCCCGGCGGCGTTGGCCGCGTAGTAGAAGCCTACATCCTCGGCGGCCTTTTCCGATCCCGCATAGGCGAGGACCAGATAGGAGTGCACCGAGGAATTGACCGCGAACAACACGCCGAACAGGGCGAGCCCGGCGACCAGTAGCATGTCGGGCGCGAGCGCAACCCAGGACAGCGCCGCGACGATCGCCGCCGGCACGAGCGCCAGCGCCAGCGACCACCACCGCGCCGCCGGCACCTCGCGGCTCAGGCCGTCGGCGCTGCGCCGCACGACCACGGGCGCCGCCGCCTGGACGAGGCCATAGACGATGGTCCAGACCGCGAGAAAGCCGCCCACCATGGTGAAGGTCCAGCCCGACGCGTAGAGGAACACCGGCACGCCGACCACGAACCACACGTCCCGCGCGCCGAACAGGAAGACCCTTCCCGCCGCCAGCAGATTGACGCCGCTGTTCTTGGCGAACAACTCGCGCGCCGACCGCGACGCCTTCGCCTTGCCCATCATGGGCGGCAGCGCGACGACCACGCCGACGAGCACCAGCGCCAGCGCGCCGGCCATCAGCCACAGGGCCATGCGGAAACCGGCCACTTCCAGCAAAAAGCCGCCGAGGAAGAAGCCGATCCCCTTCATGGCGTTCTTGCTGCCCGTGAACCAGGCGACCCAGTGGAACAGCCGGCCCGACGCCTCGCCGGCCGTGACCTTGATCGCCGATTTGCTGGCGGTCTTGGTCAAATCCTTGGCGACGCCGCACAGACCCTGCGCCATCACGACCCAGACCACGGACAGCGCCGCCGTCCAATCCGGCGACAGGACCGAGAGCATGAGGAAGCCGATGATCTGGGTCATCAGCCCGACCGCGAGCATGCGGGCGATGCCGAAGCGCGTCGCCAGCCAGCCGCCGATCAGATTGGCGGCGATGCCGGCCGCCTCGTAAAGCAGGAACAGGAACGCCAGCGCGAAGGGCGAATAACCGAGGCGGAAAAAATGCAGCAGCACCAGCATCCGCAGCGCGCCGTCGGTCAGGGTAAACCCCCAATAGGACGCGGTCACGATCGCATAGTTGCGGGTCGCGGCGGCGGAAGGCGGGGCACCGGAGGCGCTCACGGGATGCTAGATCCCTGCCTCGGCCATGTGGCAGGCCAGGTCCACCATGCGGCAGGCATAGCCCATCTCGTTGTCGTACCAGGCATAGACCTTCAGCAGCGTGCCGTCGGTGACCATGGTGGAGGGCGCGTCGACGATGCTGCTGCGCGTGTCGCGGGCATAGTCCGCCGAGACCAGCGGGCGTTCCTCGTAGCCGAGGATGCCGGCGAGCGGGCCGGCGGCGGCGGCGCGGAACAGGGCGTTGACCTCCTCGGCCGTGGTCTCGCGCCGCATTTCGAAAACGCAGTCGGTCAGGCTGGCATTGAGCACGGGCGCGCGTACCGCATGGCCGTTCAGCTTGCCCTTGAGTTCAGGATAGATCAGGGCGATGGCCGTCGCGCTGCCGGTGGTCGTCGGTTGCAGCGACAGCATGGCGCTGCGTGCCCGGCGCAAATCCTTGTGCGGCGCGTCGGTCACCACATTGGTGTTGGTCGGATCGTGAATGGTGGTGATTTGGCCGTGGCGGATGCCGATGGCCTCGTGCACCACCTTGACCACCGGCGCGAGGCAATTGGTGGTGCAGGACGCCGCCGTGACGATGGGATGACGCGCAGGGTCGTAGAGGTGCTCGTTCACGCCCACGACAACGTTGAGCACCGTATCGACCTTGACCGGCGCCGCGACGATGACCCGTTTCGCGCCCCGGTCCAGATGCCCCTGCAGCACCTCGGGCGTCAGGAACTTGCCGGTGCAGTCCAGGACGACGTCGACACCGAGGTCGCCCCAGGGAATGTCGCCCGGTTTCGCGTGCGCGGAGAAACTCAGCCGCCGGTCGCCAATGCGCACCGCGTCCTCGCCGTCGGCGGCGATGCGCGGTCCCTTCCAGCGGCCCTGCACGCTGTCGAATTCCAGCAGATGCGCGCAGGCGGCCGCACCGCCCTTGATCTCGTTGAGGTGGACGACATCGAGCCGGTTGTCCCGGAGCGGATCGTCATCGCCGCGCTCGGCCGCGCCCAGCGCCGCCCGCAATGCCAGCCGGCCGATACGGCCCATGCCGCTGATGCCCACTCTCATCACGTCTCTCCCGTCAGGCCCCAGATGGCGGCGTACCCTAGTGAATCCGGGGCCTCAGGCCAGTGACATATTTATGACGGCGCTACTTCAGGGCGAGCGGGTTGACCGGCGAGCCGAAGCCGTTGGTGAACGGGATCGGCGGCGCCGACAAGAGGAAGCTGTACCGGCCATCCGCCGCGCAATCGGCGGCCAGCGCATCCAGATTGAACATCTCGCCCAGCGGACACCCCATGTCGCGCAGGCACAGCATGTGGAACGCCAGCGGCATTTCCGAGGTGAGGCCCTCGGGCGACAGGATCTCGACGCCCAGATTATCGGCGCAGACCGCCGCCAGCGAATGCTCATGCACCCATTCGGCGCAGACCGGGCTGAGGCCGGGCTGCACCCCCGCGAACGCGGCGCGGTCGCCCTCCACGGTAAAGCGCTGGATATGGCCGGTGCGGATGAGGACCACGTCGCCCTTCATCATGGTCACGCCCTGCGCCTCGCAGGCGGCATCGAGATCGTCGATGGTGATGGCATAGTCGACAGGAAGCCGGTCGGTGCGCTTGAGCCGGAGAATGTCCAGCAGCACGCCGCGCGACATGATGCCCGGCGTCGCCAGATGCTCGATGCCGAGCCGGGCCGCCCCTTTGGTGCTCAGCGTGTCGCAGGCCTTGCAGTTGTTGTAGAGCACGCCGTCATAGTGGACATGGCCCAGCGCGTCCCACTGGGTCGCGGCTTGCAGCGGCATGTGGATCACGTCGTCGGAATAACGGGCGCTCGGATGGGCCGGGTTCAGCGGCGTGAACAGGTCCGTCGCGTAGAGCTTGGGGTTGAACCGGCCGCCGGTGCCGGGCTGCGGGCCGTTACTGTCGAAATTCAGCCCCAGATTGAACAGCTTGCCGGACTGCACGGTCGCGGCGGCCGTCTTGAGCGTCTCCGGCCCGATGTGATTGAGCGTGCCGCGCTGATCGGCGTCGCCCCAGCGGCCCCAGTTGCGAAGTTTCTCGGCCAATCGATCGAAATCCGCGCGGCTCATGCCATTCCCTCCCCATGGCGGAATGACAGGCCGGCGCAACGGCACCGGCCCCATCCCCGTGAAGGAAGGCTATACCGCCGGGAACAGGCCGGCAATCACCGCCGGGCCGTGCGACCGATCAGTCGGACTGGATGCGGGTGCCGCGCCGGACAAGGTGATGGCGGGCGATTTTCCATTCGCCGCCGATCCGCTTCATCTGCGTTTCGTACGTGGCCCAGAGAGTCAGCGTGGTATCGGGCTGGTCCTTCAGGTAATGGGTCGCCTGGACGTCGGTGCGGCATTCCGCCGTGTCACCGTCGATGGTGGCGAGCTGCGGGCCCAGCATGTGCTGGGTCGGGCCGAACCGGCCAAGCGCCTCGACCACATAGGCGGTCCAGGCATCGCCGCCATGATAGGGCTCGTCGGTGAAGCCGCTGACCACCGCGTCGTCGGCGAAGACCGACCGGTACAGCGCCAGATCGCGGTTGTCGCAGCCCTTGGCGTATTTCAACATCACGTCCATCAGCGCCATGCGATCGGAGACATAGCTGGCGGTATCGGTCATGGTCTTCCCCTGTTTCGTCCATGCGGTTTCTTGCCGAGGCCGTGAGCATATGGCCTCGCCCGCGCCGCATCCAGCACGTTTCAGGGGAAACGCCGACGAATTCAGCACCGGTGAATGTGGCATCTGTCGCGGATCGCCGACACAGGATAGACTGGCCGGGAATCAAACGGGGTTCACGCCCGACGGGTATGAACGCACCGCACTAGGACAACGGGGATTCGATCATGAGCGACAACAAATATTACCGGCGCGTGGCCGAGTGGCCGAAATATCCCGACGACATGATCTTCGAGATGGGATCGGGCGTCACCGTCGACGATGACGGCATCATCTACCTGTTCACCCGCGACCTGGAGCATTGGGCCGCGCACCCGCTGGCCATGAGCGCCAAGATGGGCAAGAGCAGCGTCTCCATGTTCGACCGGGACGGCAACTATCTGGGCAAATGGGGCCCGTCCGACGAGCCGGGCTTCGCGCTGGGCGCGCACACCATCTATTTCATCGACGGCCACATCTGGACCGTCGACCGCGACGGCCACATGGTGAAGAAATACACCAAGGACGGCCAGCTGGTGCTGAGCCTGGGCACCTTGGGCAAGCCGGGCAACGAGCCCTATCTGTTCAACGGTCCGACCGGCGTCGAGGTGCAGAAGAACGGCAACATCGTCGTCACCGACGGGTACTGGAACGCCCGCATGATCTGGTACACGCCCGACGGCGAGTACATCAAGGAGATCGGCGGCTGGGGCGACGCGCCGGGCCAGTTCAATTCGCCGCACGCCGTGGCGCAAACGCCGGACGGGCGCCTGCTGGTGGTGGATTTCCGCGGCGGCGACATGCACGCCTACATGACCGTGCCCGGCCAGATCGCCGAGGAGCGCAAGGTGAAGGACCCGGACCGCAAGAGCCGGATCCAGGTCTTCGACCCGGAGGGCAACTTCCTCGAGGAATGGACCCACATCACGCCACTCTCGCTGCTGGTCAAGGGCAACCGCATCTATGCCAGCGATGAGTATCACGACCTGGTGGTGATGGATGCGACCACCTTCGAGATCCTGGAGCGGCACGAGAATCTGGCCATCTATATCCACCAGCTCGCGGTGGACGATCATGGCGACTTCTACACCGCCACCGTCTATCCGGAACACAAGGGCGCCGCGCGCGGCCGCGAAGGGCCGTCGCACAATCGCTGGACCCGCGAGCCGGCCGACGATGCCGCGTCATCCCGTGCGCCGGTGTCCGAACACGCCTGAACTCAGACCCATCCGATCACGGCGGATCTCCGCGCAAAATGCTTGCGCGCGGGTCCGCCGCTCGCTTAATCCACCACACGAAACGAACCGCTCGGGGAGCCCATTACATGCCGCAGGTCATCATTCACGCCCATATCGATTTCGCCGACGAGGCCACGCGCGACGAGGCCGTGCGCCAGACCGCGCCGATCCAGTGGAAGACGCGCACCGAGGAAGCGGGCTGCCTGGAATATTGCTTCGCCGCCGACCCGTGCGTGCCGACCCGCGTCACCATCCACGAGTTGTGGGAAGACCATGACTCGCTGCACGCCCACTTCGCCCACCACTATTACGATCAGATGCGCAAGGTGCTGGGCGCGCTGAAGCCGACCGGCTCGTGGAACCGCATGTATGAAGTGGGACGCAACACGTCGGTGTATGAACCGGGCGGCGTGGTCCGCAAGAAGTTCTTCGAGGACGCCTGATCGCCCAACGGGCGCTCGGCGCTCGGCCTGGCGCGTCACGGACCCGTCCATGACGCGCCGCCGGCATCCGATCCCTAAAGCGTCGAGTTGACCTGACCACCGTCGATCAGCACGTTCTGGCCGACGAAGTATCCCGCCTGCGCCGAGCACAGGAAGGCGCAGGCCTCGCCGAACTCGTAGGGCGAGCCGAGGCGTCGCGCCGGGATGGTGCTGACCATGCCCGCCATCACCTCGTCCTCGTCCTTGCCCTGCTGCGCCGCCATGGCGCGGACCGGCACGCGGATGCGGTCGGTGTCGAAGGCGCCGGGCAGCAAATTGTTGATGGTGACGTTGTGTTCGGCCAGCTGCCGCGAAATACCGGCGACGAAACCGGTCAGGCCGGCGCGGGCGCCGTTGGACAGGCCGAGCGGCGCGATCGGCGATTTCACCGCCGACGAGGTGATGTTGACGATGCGCCCGAACTTGCGGGCGATCATGGGATCGACCGTCGCCTTGATCAGCTCGATGGCGCTGAGCATGTTGGAATCGATGGCCGCGATCCAGTCGTCACGGGTCCAGTCGCGGAAATTGCCGGCTTTCGGGCCGCCGCAATTGTTCACCAGGATGTCCGGCTCGGGACAGGCGGCAAGAACCGCGGCGCGGCCCGCCTCGGTCGCCACGTCGGCGACCACGGCGGTGACGCTGGCGCCGGTTTCGGCGCGGATGGCCGCGGCGGTTTCCTGCAGCGCCTCTTCGCCGCGCGCCGAAATGGTCAGCACGACGCCTTCGCGCGCCAGCGAGAACGCGCACGCCCGGCCCAAGCCCTTCGAAGCCGCATTGACGATCGCGGCACGGCCGCGGATGCCCAGATCCATTGAAAACCTCCCCTTGTGGATGTGACCGATCATCGGCCGATAGCCTGTCATATCGGGCAGTCCGCCAAGGCGCCAGCCGATACTTGTCCGGATTTGGCGGGAACAAAGCAGCGCTCCCTCCGGTTGTCTCACTAGACAGGAGGGTTCAATGGCAAGACACGCGGCGCGCCGAAACGACCAGGCCAGGAAAATCGACACCGGTCGCGGCCAGCTTCGGTGATGGACAATCCCGCAAAGGACAAGCCGCTCGTCGTCATCACCGGCGCGGCGGGCAATATCGGCCGCTCGCTGGCCGCCGCTCTCGCGCAGGACTACCGGATCGTCGGGTTTGACCTGAAGGACAGCGGGACCGATTTCCCCCTGATCGAGGTCGACATCACCAAGGATGACTCCGTGCGCGCCGGGATGGACCGGCTGCGATCGGAACACGGCGACGCCATCGCGAGCGTGATTCATCTCGCGGCCTTCTTCGACTTCTCTGGCGAGGAGAAGCAGGCCTACAAGGCGGTCAACGTGGAGGGAACCCGCCGACTGCTGCGCGCGCTGCAGTCCTTCGAGGTCGAGCAGTTTCTTTATTCCGGCACCATGCTGGTGCACGCGCCCGGCGAACCGGGCGAGGTCATCGATGAAAGCCAGCCCATCGAGCCGGGTTGGGCCTATCCCAAATCCAAGGCCGAGACCGAGGACGTGATCCGCGCCGAACATGGCGCCATTCCCTATGTGCTGCTGCATCTCGCCGGCGTCTATGACGAAACCACGTCGGTGCCCACCTTCGCGCACCAGATCGCGCGCATCTACGAACGGGATTTCCAGAGTCACCTCTATTCCGGCGCGACGGATGCCGGCCAAGCCATGCTCCACCGCGAGGACATGATCGACGCCTTCGTGCGGACCGTGAACCGCCGGGAGAGCCTGCCGCCCGACGCGGTCATCCTGGTCGGCGAAAGCGAAACGCTGGGCTATGACGCGCTGCAGGACCGGCTGGGCGCGCTGATCCATGGCGAGGATGAATGGACCACCATCCGCGTTCCCGCGACGCTCGCCGCCGTCGGCGCCTGGGCGCAGGACAAGGCCGAGCCGCTGGTGCCCGATGCCATCGATCAGGGAGAGCGGCCCTTCATCCAGCCTTTCATGACCCGGATGGCCAGCGACCATTACGCGCTGGACACGCGCCGGGCGCAGGAATGGCTCGGCTGGCGGCCCAGACACAGCCTGGCGGAGACCCTGCCCGCCATGGTCGACACGCTCAAGCGCGACCCGGCCGCCTGGTACGCCGCGAACAAGGTGCCGGCGCCCGAATGGCTCAAGGACGCCGAGGACGAGGGGCAGGACCCGGAAGCCTTGCGCGTGCGGTACGAGACCGTCCTTCGGGCCGAGCACCGGTCCACCCGCTGGGTCCATTTCGTCAACATGGCGCTGGGCCTGTGGCTGCTCACCCAGCCGGTCATGGTGCAGGTGACCGAGCCGCTGCTGTTCTGGTCCGAGATCGCCTTGGGCGGCCTCGTCATCGTCTTCGCGACCCTGTCGCTGTCCTGGCGGATGGGCTGGGCGCGCTGGGTCTGCGCCGGCCTGGGCGCCCTGATCATGGCCATCCCCTTCGTGTTCTGGACGACCAATCCCGCGGCTTTCCTGTCGGATACACTGGTCGGCGCGTTGATCTTCGGTTTTGCCATCGGCACGCGGCCGGAAGTCGGCCCGACGCCGACGTCGGCGCTGCACGGGCCGGAAAAGCCTCCCGGCTGGGACTTCAACCCTTCAAGCTGGACGCAGCGCCTGCCCATCATCCTGTTCGCGCTGGTCGGCCTGCTGGTGTCGCGCTACCTGGCCGCCTATCAGCTCGGCCAGATCGACGGCGTCTGGGAACCGTTCTTCGCGGGCTCACCGGATGACCCGCAGAACGGCACCGAGGAGATCATCACCTCGAGCGTGTCCGAGGCCTGGCCCGTGCCCGACGCGGCCATCGGCGGCTATACCTACGCCCTCGAGATCCTGACCGGCATCGTCGGCACGCAGAAGCGGTGGCGGACCATGCCCTGGCTGGTGCTGCTGTTCGGCCTGATGATCGTGCCGCTGGGCGTGGTGTCGATCTTCTTCATCATCATCCAGCCCATCGTCATCGGCACCTGGGCGACCCTGACACTGCTGGCGGCGGCGGCCATGCTCATCCAGATTCCCTATGCTCTGGACGAGATTCTCGCCACCGTCCAGTTCATGCGCCGCCGCGTCCGGGCCGGCAAGTCGTGGCTGCGGGTCTTCCTGTTCGGCGATACCGACGAGGGCGCCTCCCAGCCCCGCGACGAATTCGACCAGGCGCCCGGCGCCGTGGTCCGCGACATGTTCGGCGGCGGGGTAGGATTGCCCTGGAACCTGGCCGTTGCCGGACTGATCGCGCTGTCGCTGCTGTTCACCCGCCTCACTTTTGGCGCCGGCGGCGCCATGGCCGACATGGACCATCTGATCGGCGCCCTGTCGCTGACGGTGATTTCCATCGCCGCCTCCGAGGTGGCCCGGCCGGTCCGTTACCTGCTGATCCCGCTGGGATTGGCGCTGATCGTGGCGGCGTTCGCCACCGGCACGAGCGGCCTGCATCTGGTCGCCAGCCTCGTGGCCGGCGTGGCTCTGGGCGTCCTGAGCCTGCGGGGCGGGACCATCCACAACCATTATGGGGACTGGCGCACCGGATCGCGTCCGGTGCGGACCGCCTCGTAAACCCGATAAAGAAGATGAATCATGAGCCCCACGTCCCCGAACGAACATGCTGCCACCACGGGCAGCCTGCGCCAGGACATCGTGCTGGCGGTCGTCCTGCTGGTGCTACGTTAGGCGCGGTCGAAGCGCACGTGGATCTGTTTGAGCGCCCGGAGCCAGAAGCCCGGGATGTGGGTGTAATCATCCTTTTCCGGCACCGGCCTGAGGTTGTCCAGGCGATCGAGCAGCGCCGTCCATGCCAGGTTCTGCTCGAACCGGCTGAGCGCCGCGCCGGGGCAGATGTGCTCGCCGATGCCGAACGCCAGATGCGCCGCCGAGGCGCGGCGGTCCAGATCGGGCCGGTCCGGATCGGGATAACGCTCGGGATCGCGGTTGCCGGCGCCGTATCGGACATGAACCACGGCGCCTTTCGGAATGTCCACGCCGCGCAGGCACGTATCCTGGGCGGCGATGCGCATCAGGCCCTGGGTGGGCGATTCGATGCGTAGCGCCTCCTCGACGAAGATGCGGATCTTGGAGCGGTCGGCCTTCAGTTCCTCGTACACGTCCGGATAGCGGAACAGCAGCCACATGCCGCTGGCCAGGGCGAAGGTGGTGGTCTCGTTGCCGCCGGTCAGCAGATGGTCGCTGATGCCGATCACCTCGGCATCGGTCAGCTTGCGGGTCTCGCCCGTCAGCGGATCGTCGTAATCGGTGGTCGCCAGATGGCTGATGACGTCGTCGGTCGGGTTGACCCGCTTCTTCTGCGCCGTCTCGTGGATGTAGTGCTGGAATTCGATATGGGTGCGCACGCACTCCTTCTCTTCCTCCAGCGTCAGGCCGCGCGACCACGGCTTGACCCAAGCCGCCGACCAGCGCTTGAGCTGCGGCAGGTCGAGCCTGGGAAAGCCCAGCGCCTCGGCGATGATCGCCATGGGCAGCGGCTCGGCGAACTCGCGGATGAACTCGACCTCGCCCTTGTCGATCCAGCTGTCGATCAGCTCGTGGATGCGCGCATTGACCAGCGCCTCGCGCTTGCGCACCGCGGTCGCGGTGAAGAACGGGTCGATCAGCCCGCGGAACGAGCGGTGCTCGGGCAGATTGGTCGACAGCGGCATCAGCCGCGGCCAGCCTTCGCTATGGTATAGCGCCTGCGCCTCGGGATGCTGGATCAGCGTCTCCTGCGCCTCGGCCGAATAGTCGTTGGGAAAGCCGACGGGATCCTTCAGCACCCGGTCCAGATCGTCATATTTGGTGACGATGTACATGCCCAGATCAGCCATGTGATGGACCGGCGCGTCCCGGTGCAGCACCTCGTAGGCATCGAACCAGTTCTCCTGGACCTTCGGGTCCATGAAGTTGATTTCCTGCGGCGACGCGAACGGACATTTCGACATGGCGCTTCCTCCCTTGGTAGCTGCCGCCATCCTATCGTTCCCCCGGCGATGCGCGCCACGTGTTTCGGACGCGTGTCATACAAAAAATGCACGTGAGCAGAAAAAATACCGCGCAGCCTCGACGCGGCCCGCCAGACATGCGAGGCTTCGCTCCGGAGCCTTCACCTGACGCGGCGACACCGCGATCAGGGCTTGATGTGGCTTGGGTTCGGAGCGGGGAGGCTCGGGGACACTGTCGACGATTCAACAGCCTGACAACGTCGAGGCCGGCGAAAAGCCCGCCTGGTCCATCGGCGGACGGAACTATGTGCTGGTGCTGCTGACTTCGGTCGCCGCCATCAATTTCCTGGACCGCCAGATCCTGGGCGTGCTGCTGGAGCCCATCCGCGAGGAATTCGGGCTGGCCGACTGGGTGCTCGGCCTGCTGACCGGCTTCGCCTTCGCCGTGTTCTATGCCTCGCTGGGCATTCCCATCGCCGCGCTGGCCGACCGCTTCAGCCGCCGCAACATCATCGTCGTCTGCACCGGCATCTTCAGCGTGATGACCGCCGTGTGCGGCATGGCGCAGAACTTCTGGCACCTGTTCCTCGCCCGCGTCGGCGTCGGCATCGGCGAGGCCGGCACCATGCCCGCGTCCCAGTCCATGGTGTCCAACCTGTTCCCCATCGAGAGCCGGGCGACGGCCATGGGCCTGCTGGCGACCGGCGGCAATATCGGCCTGATGCTGGGGCTACTGATCGGCGGCTGGGTCAACGAATGGTGGGGCTGGCGGTGGGCGTTCGTCGCCGCCGCCGCGCCCGGCCTTTTGCTGGCCCTGACCATCTGGCTCACGGTCAAGGAACCGAAGCGCCCCCACAACCCGGCCGTCGATCCGGCCGCCCGGCCCCATCTGGTCAAGGAGACCCTTGCCAGCATCGCCTACATGGCGCGGGTGCCGTCACTGCGCTGGTTCACGGCGGGCGGCGCGCTCTATGGCCTGACGGGCTACGGCCTCTATACCTTCATGCCGTCCTATTTCATCCGCTATCACGACCTGAGCACGGGCGAGGCCGGCACCGTCATCTCCATCATGACCGGCGTCATCGGCGCCATCGGCACCTTCGCGGGCGGCTGGTTCTGCGCCAGGCTGGCGCGGCGGCACGGCATGCACTGGAACGGCTGGCTGCCGGCCATGGCCATCCTGCTCAGCGCGCCTTTCATGGTCACCATGCTGCTGTCGGACAATACCTGGCTGGTGATCGGCCTGTTCGTGATGCCGGGATTCCTGTCCAGCGTCTACGCTGGCCCGACCTGGGCGATCATCCAGGAACTGGTCGCGCCCGGCCGCCGGGCCATGGCCGCCTCGGTCTACATGCTGATCTTCAACCTGATCGCCCTGGGCCTGGGCCCGGTGTTCACCGGCACGGTCAGCAGTGCCATCCAGCCCATGGTCGGCGACCAGTCGCTGCGCTACGCCATGGTCGCGGTGGTCGCGATCAGCCTCGCCGGCGCCTTCGCCTATTTCATGGCCGGCCGCACGGTGACCCGCGACCTGGAGAAATTGCGCGCGCAGTTGTGATGGTGACGGGTGTTATCGGGATGATCGCCTATGACGGCTACCTGGAATGGCGTCTCGACAGTTACGATACAAACGGCGATGGCGTGTTCTCACCGGATGAACAGAGCCTCGGCCAAAGTGAGGCGATGGATGGTGTCGTCAACGGCTTGGGTAGAACAGTTTTCGTAACAGTCTCCTGGCCCCTGATCTCGCTGATTCATTTCGGCGTGCTCTATGTGTCGACGAAGGTCTCGCGCCGCCATGCCTCGTTAACCAACGCATGGAGCCGCAGATTTGGCCGAGGCTGAATTCTCATTGACAGTGTTGGATCGAGAGGTACGCTGCCTATAGATGGTGTTCAACTGATCAAGATCTTTGGTGGTTGACCCACAGGGGAGACGGACCATGACCGAGATCATCACGCACCCATTGGCTGTCAACGGCAAGGACCCTCGCAACCTGCGCGGCGATCCCATCACCCAGGAGCGATACTACTCTCGCGACTGGATGGAGCGAGAGTGGGACCACCTCTGGACCCGGATCTGGCACATCGCCGGCCGCGAGAATGAACTGCCGGAACCCGGCGACTACATCGTCCACGACTTCATGCATGAGTCGGTGATCATCGCGAGACAGCCCGACGGGTCTCTGAAGGGCTTCTACAACGCCTGCGGCCATCGCGCTCAGAAGCTGGTCCGCGGCAACGGGTCTCAGGACAGCTGGACCTGCGCCTACCATGGCTGGGTCTGGGGCCTGGATGGCAGCCTGCTTGATGCCTGCGACCGGGACGATTTTCCCCAGGGCGACCCCGTCGGGAAGGTTCGGCTGATCGAGGTAAGGGTGGATACCTGGGGCGGCTTCGTCTGGTACACCATGGACAACGAGGCGCCGCCGCTGCTCAAATACCTTGAGCCAATCCCCGATATCCACAGGAATTTCCCGCTGGAGAAGCTGGTGCGCATCCTCCGGGTGCGAGTCGAGTTGAACTGCAACTGGAAATTCTCGACCGACAATTTCAACGAATCCTACCACACCCGCACCGCCCATCCGCAGGTGCCGCCAATCATCGACCAAGATCATTTCACCTCGCGCTACGAGATGTTCCCCAACGGCCACGCGCGAATCATCCAGATGGGCCGGCCTTCCCTGCGTGACCGGCTGCCCGAAGGCGTACCGCACCCGTTCGACGACCAGCTCCGCGCCTGGGATATCGACCCGGCGCGCTATGCCACCTTCGAGGAGAAGGTGATGCGGGGCTGGCACGACCTGAAGGAGGCCAAGCGCAAGCTGGGCCCGGAGCGCGGCTACGGCCATTTCGCTCAACTCACCGACGAAGAAATGACAGAAAGCCCGTTCGGCGTCGTATTTCCCAACATCGCCTTCGGCGCCAACGCCGAAGGCATGGGCTTCTTCCGCTGGGAGCCGCACCCGGACGACCCGGAGAAGTGCTTCTTCGACCTGTGGGAGTTCGCCTATCCAGCCAAGAACAGCTATCGAGGCCGTCTTACCCAGACCACGCTGGAGATGAAGGAGGCCGAGTTGGATTTCCGTGTCTACACCGGCCCCGAGGCGGTCGCGGATCTAAGTGATCGAGTGGTGTTCCAGGATTGGGGCCTCAGTCCGGGCCAACAGGCCGGCTGGCGGTCGCGCGGTTACCAGGAACCATACCTGGCCGCCCAGGAAACCCGCGTGCGCCGCTTCCACGAGGTATTGCACGACTACCTTGCAGGTAAACCGCCGGGACGGTGACGTCGCTCAAGAGAGCGGTTCATCGACGGACAGGAGCAAAAGACGTGGCGACGACATGATGTCGTGCGTCTTCGCTTCGATCATGAGCTGCAGGAAAAGCCGCTAACGGCACCGGCATGGCGAGGCTGTTTCGCGCCGCCGTAAAATCAAAACATGAAATGAAAACAATCAGACAGTCTGGCTGTGGACGCAGTCTGCTGCGAACCGGTCTCCCCGTCGTATCCCGTGAGCATTCCCTGTTATTAGCGATTAACAGGGTAGATTTCATTTTTCCCGGCCACTCAAACCTCAAATCGCCCTCATTTCCCCAGCGTTTCCGCGGGCTTTCGGCCGGAGAGCGCGAAACTCGTCCCAGATCCACTGCGCCAGATCGGCAAGCCGCCAGCGCACCACGCCATGCGCCGCAGGGATCGGGCCGGCCTCGACGATCTCGGCGTGCCGGGCACGTTGCTCGGCGTTAAGGATCGGGGCCCGCCCCGGAGCCTTGCGCGTTGCCAGACCATTGGGAGCGCTCGCATTGAACCGGAGTACCCAGTCGCGCACGATCTGCAGGGTTGCGCCGGCAATCCTCGCCGCTTCGCCCGGTCTCCCGCCGTCGAGGATCAGGGCTACCGCCAGCAGACGCCGCACCTGATCCGCATCCCCACTGCGTCGCGCAAATCGACACAAATCCGCCGATGTGTAGTCAGACCGAACCCCAATCGCCGCTGCCATCGCAAGCCTCCACGTGATTGCAACGTCGAATCAGCTTTTCAGCAACTTGGGACCCCCTGCGTGAGTCAGGTTCAGTGCGCAGTGGTATTAGAGAGCGTAGAAACCGGCACTTCAAGGAGGACCATTTTCCAGGCGCAGACCAGAGCGGGTCAGCGGGCTGGGCTCACGAAGGTCAATAACCCATGCCGTTGGTATGAAACGACACTTGCCAGTCGATTCAGCACGGCAGGCATCTTCCTTTGACCCGAGCAGTTAAAAGACCTGTAATCGAACCATGAAGGTATTGATACTGTTGCGGGCGAGTTGGTCGACCACGTTGGACTCTCCCGTGACAGGATTGCGCAGATCGAGAGCGTCACGAACCTCCGACCGCTGATAGTTGAACTTCACCACCACGTGATCGTTGATATACCAGTTCAACCCAGCGATATAGCCGAGCTGTTCGCCGCCATATTGGTGGGTCGCGTCGCCCACGAGTTCCACATAGTCAATGCGGATGTTGACCATCCAGGCGCCCCATCCGCCCTGAAAGACCGGCCGCAAAACATTGGTGCGAACCAGCGCGCCCTGCCTGTAGCCGCGCTCCTCACCGGTGATAAACCAGCCGAGACCAAGGTAACCGCCCTCGTAGGTGGACCGAGGCTGACGGAAGTCCCCTTTGATCTGCAGGTCGTTGAGCCTAAGCCAACCATATTCGGATTCCCAAAAGAACGGCCCATGGAAGGCCGCCACCTCCACGCCGAAGAACAGATCGCCGCCAACGCTCAACTCAAGCGTGTCATTGTAGTAGAGCTTCGAGATGCGCGAGAGCGGCCGAAGACGGTAGCGGACGAAATTGCTGGCCGAGGGATTTCCGTAGTTGCGGTAGAGGATCGACGCACCGAGGTGCAGGCGCGTATCCCAGAATTCGGGGAACGTCGCGAACCGTCCGGCGATGGCATAGCCGTGACTGTCCGATTTGATCCCTGCCTTGTCGAGAGACGGGCCTCCCTCGTAGAAGCCCACATCTGCCCGAACAAACTCGTCCAGCCAGGTGAGTGAAACACCAAGTTTGTGCTCAAAGCCGTAGCCCTCCGAAAAGGAGTTCGGCTCAACGAGCGTCAGATTGCGTAGATCGGAGAAGTTCTCGAGGCCATTCGGCGTCTTCATGTTGCCGACCGTAATCTGCAGCGGCCGGAACCCAGCATACTGCACATATGCCTCCTCCAACTGCAGGTCGTCATCGTCGACCACCACGCCTTCGGCCTTAAAGCGAAAATCATCCCAAAGCGTGCCGTCGAGAACGAGACCGAACTTCCTCAATTGTACATCGCTCGTGCTCTGCTTATCGTACTTGTCTGAAATATGGCCGAAATCGACCATCAACAGGCCAGAAAGCCGGGCCGAAAACGGTCCATCGGCAAACCACACGGAAGGATCTAGATTCCACTGATCGTCGGCCTGGGCACAGGCTGGGTACCCAAGCACCATGGTGCCCGCCACGATACTCAGCCATACTCCCAACTGTCCCAGCCGCATCCAATCCTCCCGTTTCTATTCAGCCTTGTCTGTCGTTCGGCCCGGAGGCGTCAGACACTGTGGCTACTTTTGCAAACTCTCCGCCTCAAGCATTCCAGTCGCATCCGGCGCCAGTTTGACGAACCGCGTTCCCCGATGTCAACGAGGGGCCGCCAGGCTGCATCGTCGTATCAGCGCCACCTAGTCCGCTGCTGGCTTCGCCACCGCTGCCGGTGCCCCAGGCGCGACGGAGGCGAAGGTGTTTCTGTAGAGCTGCCGCAAGCTGTCCGCGGCCAGCAGAATTAGGATGATCTGCAGCAGCGCTGGTCGCAGCAACGAACCCAGCCCCACCCCGAACTGAAGATAAACCGGCCGCTGCGCATAATAGCTGTAAGCCGGAAATGACGGCACCGTCCCGAATGTGAATTCGGCGGGAATGGCCAGTATATACGCGATCACCAAGGCAACCTTCTGGAAGGGACTGTGCCATTTCTCCATAAATACGAAGTAAAGCAGAATTATCTGCGTGTATCCGCCCGCCTCAACCGAAATCAAGGTAAATCCGATGCACAAAAGCGCCAGCCTCGTGGTGCTCAAGGTGCCGGAACGAAAGAATGACCACATGCACGTCGCGATGATGAGAAGCTGGGTCGAGCGTAACAGCAGAGGAACAACAACCTCCATGATCTCGACCCCGGTAGATCCCACGAAGTGCGTCAGCGGGAATGGCCCCTGCGCAAGCGAGACCATCGGGATGTAGGTCCCTGAATACCAGAGATCCAGAACATTGACGGCCTGATAGAAGCCCTCGAAATCGACGATATTGCGATAAAGGGCAATTGGTGAGCCATCGCCAAGGATTATCCATGTGACGGCATAGACGGCCACGACGGCTATCACGCAACCTTCGAAGCGCGACCATCGTCGCTTAAGCAGGTGCGGCGCGAGCGACGCGATGAGATATGGCTTGAAATTGATGGCGATCGCCGTCGCGATCCATCGAAAGCGCGCGGAGGAAACGATGTTGCCGAACGCCAGCACCACGAAGGTGAAGCAAACGATCAGCAACTGGCCCCGGTTCAATGTATAGAGCATGGGCAACCCCATGCTGGCGGCTATGGTGCGCCACAAGGCGGTGCGGGGGTCCAGCTTGAAATAGGAGCGGCCCACCAGGAAAATATTGAGGATGAAGAAACCGTGCAAAGTTGCGAGACCAACCCAATCGCACAGCCGTGCGAGACCAGGCGTGGAGGTCTCGTAGCATTCACCGAGGGAAAATATTTTCAGAAAGACGAAGGAGATCGGCGGGTAGATCGTGTTGAACGTGTCGTATGCGCCTCCCACATTGGCCCAATAGGAGACGTTGAACCAGTCCATGTAGGTATCGTCAACGGCGTAGAAGAAGGGCTGCGGAAGGAACAATTCCTCGGTCAGAAACCACAAGGAGTGGGCGATTCCCACAAGGACGAGAATCGCCAGGACAGGCTCAAGGATCAGGTTCAGCGGGCGCTTGCCATTAGACATGGTGATGATCGCCGCGGCGCTGAAAGACTCCGTATCTGAGGACAAAAAATATGATGAGCGACCCACATAAGGCGGCTGCGATGCCCGCAATGTACGGCGAGCTCACAATAAAGCTGGTCAGATATAGCAAGAAGACATTCAGAATTCCGCTCAATACATACACTAACGCAAAGCGGAATTTATTTCCGGGCCCCCGGAAGGCGTGCATACTATAGGTAAAGTAGTTGAAAATGACACCGATTACATGTGCGACTATCTGCGCATAATACATATTGAAGCCAAAATATATCAGTGCCGCATATAGGGAGATCCCGAAGATCGTGTTAACGATCGCGGCCTGATAGAACCGGATAACCGTATACAGGGACTCCTTCGAAAAACGTACCGGGACCTTCATTGTGTCTGACCGAGATTGATTCGCTCCTTTTCGACGACCAACGGCGTGCGGCGGGTGCGTTCGGAGATCAGACGAATCTGGTCGCCCAGAAGCCCGAGGAAGATCAGCACCACGCCGACATTGATTTCTATGATGGCCCACAGGAATAGCGGCCAAGCTGAATGGTCGCTAATAAGCACCACAGCGCCAATCAGGAGCAGGACAAGCCCAAGCAGTCCGCTGAGAATACCGAGATAAACGGGAAGCCGCAGCAGCCTCTTCCCCATGCCAGCCAGCGCGGACATGGAAAAATCCAGCAGGGTGAAGAAGTTGTTGTTGGATTTGCCGCCGGCCCGGCCGGGTCGATCATAGGGGATGAGCGTTAGCGGGTATCCGAACTCGACCAGAAGTCCGCGAAAAAAGGGTTCGGGCTCGTCAATGGCGGACAACGTGTCCACGACCTTGCGGTCGTAGAGGCCGAAGCCCGTCGCGTGGGGAATGACAGGATGGTCGAAGAAGCGGTTGGAGAACGAATAGGCGAGATGCCGGAACACCCCCAGCATGAAACCGTTGCGTTCCGTTTTCCGGACACCGAGAACGATCATCGCGCCGTCGCGCCATGAACGAATGAATTCAGGTATCAGCGCCGGTGGATCCTGAAAATCCGCGCACAGATTGATCACCGCCGCGCCGCGGGCCTGGTAGATGCCGTAGGTGGGTGATCGCATCTGCCCGAAATCATTCTGGTTGGCGATCAGGTTGATCCGGGGATCGTCTTGGCACATCGCCTTGATCACCGCCACCGTACCGTCGGTCGACGCGTTGTCGATGAATATAAGCTCAAAACTAACTTGCAGTTTCTCAAGCTCCGCGATCACCGCGGTCGCAATCGCCCTGGCGTTCTCTACTTCGTTTCGTGTCGGGATAACGACGGAAATCTCTGGAGCAGGACGGTCAGTTCGTCGCATGATCGCGGGACTCCCGTAAACCGGCCTTGGGATTAAAGAGATTAAATTCCATCGCTGCGGCGATCGCCAGGGTGAGTGCGAGCAGGGAGAGCGGGATGAGATTCAACTGGTAGCCAGGGTCGAGATACGGTCGCTCGATGATGCGCAGGTTACCGTTAGAGACCAGATCCTCAAAAGTCGTACCGTCGATGAGGCGCTTATAGGTCTTATACAGATCCAGCGAATATTCGAGTTCCCGCAGAAGGTCCTCGAATTCCTTACGCCTCTCGATCGTCCAGTCGACCGACTGGTACCGATCGGCGGTCGATGCGGTATAAAAGGTGATCAGTCGCTCGAGCTCGGCGATTTCGGCTTGGATCGTCTGGACCTGATAGCTGTTATTGGTCTGGAATTGCCGCATGACCTCCAACTGGCTCTGCTTGTCTCGCAGCAGATTCCGCAAACCCGGCACCCGGTCGGCGGCGGTGCTCAACGCACCGTCGGGAGCAGGTAGCCCATACTTCTTTCCGAACTCGGCTAGATCCGCTTCCGCCTTATCCTTACGCTCGCTCGCTTCAATGAAACGATTGCGCAGCACTTCTCGCTTGAAAGCTGTCTGGTCGCGTATCAATTGTCCGGCTTGGGCGCGAATCACGTCCGAATAGACTTGCACGAGTTGTAATGCGAACTGGGGATCATGAGTCTTCGCCTCGATTTGGACCATGCTGCCGCGCAACGCGCGCAACGTGACGATCCGATCCAGCCGGCGCATCATGTATGAGGTGTTTTCCGTATCCCAGCGGTCAGAGAGATTCAGCTGCTTAATCACTTCCTCGCGGACCTGGACTCCCCGGGACAACTTCAGCAACACATCGACAACCTGTTGTGACCCGATGAGGCCAGCGAACGCGCCAACGGTGCCGGCCGCCGCAGCCAAGCCGCCCGTGGTCTGGTCGGCGGGTGTCAGCGTGACATAGGCCTTGTAAGGACGGGGGAAGACTGTCAGGACGGCGAGGACCACCGCCGCGGCGCCGAACAGGAAGCGCCGCTTTCTGGCCTCGGCGAACCACGGCCATCGGAAAACGTGGCCCATTATCCCGTGGTACGGCGTCATTGTGCCAGCACCGCGAAAGCGGCCGCTCCCAGTCCAAGTTGACCGACGATTACGCTGATGTCCCGGATTTTCGACCAAGCCGACGAATACTGCGCCTTCACGGGCACGAACACCAGATCCCCAGGCAGCAGCATCTCCTTCAGTGCCCCCCTATTCTTGGGAATGACGTCCCCATTGGCCCGCAGCAGGAAAATCGAGCCTTTGTCCGCAGTGCGGGTAGCCCCGCCCGCCCGGTCTACCAGTTCCCTGACCTCCAGACTCATGTCAAGCTCGAATGATCCCGCGCGATAGACCGCGCCGAAGACGCCCACGGTGGTCGGCCGGGGGGGGATATAGATGTGGTCGTTGTTTTCCAAGGTCATGGTCGAGGGCAACGTCGCAGCCCCGGGAACCATGGACAGTACAATTCGACCGTCTGGCTGAGTTTCCCTGAGCTTGGCGAGTACGGCCTGCGCCGCCGCCTGCTGCCTCGCCGCAGCCCCGGCATCCATGAGGTCATTACCTCTCAGCGGCGCGCTCAAAAGTGCGATTTCGAGCTGATTGATCGCTTCCTGATAACTCTCTCGCTGCTGTTCGCGCACGGAAACACGCCGGAACTTGGTGCCGTAGACGAATGCCTTGTCGGTAAGGCCGCCCGCCATCACCACGACATCACGCATCGGCGTGTTGGGAGCTACATAGTAGTCGCCCGGCCTCTGGACCTCGCCGTCGATCCGGACGAGTACGGCCTGCTGTTCGAGGGGGCGAGCGATGCTGCCTACGGAGAGTATCTGTACGATGTCGCCGGTCTGCACCGGCATCGCAGCAGCTTCGGCCATGGTGATTTCACGGCTGCCTACGGTCTGCAGATATTCGACTCGATAAAGCAGCACCCGCTCGGCATTGGCGAGCGAATTCAGGCCACCCGCATATCGGTCGATCACATCCGCGATCGATTCACCTGGTTTGGCCTCGTATATCGCCTCCTCATTGATGCTGCCCGATACTGCGATCTGGAACCCGACCGGCGGGATTACGATAACGTCCTCGTTTTCCAGCACGACGTCCTGCGACTGATCGCCAGAGCGCAACAGCGTATACAGGTCGAATTCCTTGATCAGGTTTCCTGCGCGGATGAGCTGGATTGACCGGAAACTTCCACCTCCAGAAGGACCGCCCGCAGCGAGGACGGCGTTGACCAGAGTCGAGAGGCTGCTGACCGTGTAGGCGCCGGGCTGATTTGCATAGCCGGTGACGTAGACCCGCATGCCTCTTAGCTTGGGAATGGTCACCGTCACATCGAATTTGCGATAGCGAGTTCCCATCGACTTGCTGACGACGCCCTGCAGGTCGGCGTAACGGGTTCCCGCCACTTTCACGCGGCCAACAGTGGGAATGAAAACGGTTCCATCGCGGTCCACCTTGACATCGAAGTTGGCCTCCACGCTGCCCGTCGATCTCACAGACAGCCAGTCGCCCGGATTGACCATGTAGGAAGGCGGGATGGTGGTGGACGGGGATACGGCGAAATCCCGCGACTGTGGCACGAGCAGGTTGGACCCGAAGCGAATGACTTTGCGACCCAACTGACGTTCTACGTAACGCTCGAACTCACCTGGTTCCGCCGGCTTCGCAGGTGTTGCACGGTCTAAAGGCGAAAGGTCGGCATCGAGCAAACGGTCACCGGAGATTTCGACGGGCCCGCTCACCAGAGGCGTCGTGAGCGTCTCCGTATCAGAAGCATTATCGCGATCGCGGTCGCGATATGTGTTCCGGCTGCGCTCGCCGTTCGCCCCGCGCTGCTGATCCTGGTAGTCGTTCTGTTGTGTTCGCTGAGTGTCATACTGTGCATGCGCGGGCGGCGCGATGGATGAGACGCAAGCGATGGCCAGGCCCATGAGGCACCAGAACCTGAAATCGTGTACGTCAGCCCACAATTTGCGTAAGAGCCACGACGGACTAGTCGTTGCCATCATGGAATAGTCACTCCTATCAGTCTGCTCATAATCCTGCGCAGCGACTGCTCGACCGTGAATGAAATTTCGAGCCCCAGTTGCCGGCGCGCCTTCGCTACGGACGGAACATAACGATCCGCCGCGTCGGAAGCGAGCGCAGGAATCTCCGCAGTGGTTCGGAACACATCCGCTGCGGTGAGAGCAATTTCCTGGACTGTCAAGCTCTCGTCTGACCCGACATTGAATACTGGGCAGGTTACATCTGCGGCGGTCACCATCGTCATCAGCCACCGCACAAGATCATCCGCATGCATATAACTACGATACACGGGATGCCTCGCGTGTACCGTGATCGGGCGGCCAGCGACGCCGGCAGCGATGAAATTGCCGATCGCGAAATGCTGGTCGCGGGGCAGGTAAACGCCGACAAAAGCAAAGCAGCGGGCGATGGCCACCTTGAAACCATCGTTTCCGAGACGGGCGATCTGCCGTTCGACCTCCCGCTTGGCTTCCGCATAGTCCCGCTTGTAGGCGACCATGTCATCCACGTCGCCAAAAGCGGAGGTTTCATCGATGTGTGTCACTGTATCCGGCTGCTGACCATAGACGGCACCACTGCTTGTGTAGAGTATCCGTGCCGCCGCCAAATCGGTCCGTGCAATGCGCTTGAAGTTCTCAACCGAGGCCAGGATGTTGGCTCGCTCGCTCTCGGCGTTCGTGACGTAACGCCGGGCATCGCTGGAGGTCGCGGCGTGAATTACCAGATCGGCCTTGGGCAGGATGCTACAGCGAGAGACGTCCGCGTCCAAGAGCCGCAACCCGGGACTCATCAGCTCCGGATGGGCAGTGGCGAGCGCGCTTGCGTGCCGCGCAACGACAATGATTTCCCTAATTCTCCAAGGGGCGAGCGCGCCACGACTAAACGCGTCCAAGAAGGATTTGCCAAAAAATCCCGACCCTCCGATGAGCATAAGGGTCTGCTCAGACGGACCTGGCTGCAGCGACGTCACCGATTTTCCAGGTAGTCGATTTCCGGCGTCATCCGATCAATCGGATTCGACTCCATTGATCCGCTTGCAGTGATCCGGCTGGAAATTTTGGGGAAATAGGTCTGCTCAGGATCGATGGGAACAATGAACGCCGCAGGCCCTTCACTGTCCATCATCTCCCTGAATGTCGCGGATCGTTCGAAATCGAGCGGCAGCGACATGACCGGAATCGACCACGCTCCGAACACCTTTTCCCAATGTGGCAGACCAAGCCCCGAAGGACGGTCGCAGCCGAGATATTTACCGTTAAAGTAATTCCGTTGCGTCATCCGGATGGATGCGTGGCCCTGGTCGTGGAAAATATATATTTTCAGGTTGCACCGGTTGATGTCGACCGTCCCCAGCTCCTGCAGGTTTTGGGCAAAGCCGCCATCGCCTTCGATCAGAATGGTGCGGCGCCTTCCCGCACCGGCGAGCGAGGCGCCGATGGCGCCTGACAGTCCATAGCCCATCGACGCCAACGATTTGTTGGTCAGAATCCGCTGCCCATACTTCTGCCGGTAGAGCTGCATCGACAGCGTGAACGCGCTGCCGCTGCTGCACGGGATGATGAAGTCATCCGGGCGTGTCAGGGGCTCCAGCCGCAGAATGAAATCGTAGGGCGAGATGTATCCCTGGCCGGTCTGGTTGACGTCCTCAACGCGCGGAATCGCATTGCGGATGGTTTGGGCGTGTTCGAGCCATCCGTCCTTGGGCGCCAGATCGGCGGCGGCGAATCGCCTGAGCAAGTCGTCCGCGTCGACCTGCAATTGCCAGTCCGTGGACGGATGTCCCTTGTGGAGTTCGCTTTCATCGATGTCGACGTGGGCGATACGCGCGCCGCGTCCGAATTCCTGCCAGTTGAAGCCCGTCTGCTGGAGGCCTAGGCGAGTCCCCAACGCCAGTATGAAGTCCGACCGCTGGATTATAATGTTGGCGCTACGCTGCCCCCAGGTGTTTGGGCGGCCTAGATAATTGGGATCGTCACCACCAAGCCGGTCTGCCCCATTATACGTCGTCATACTGGGGATTCGCTTGGTGAGGAACTGATCGCGCACCTGCGTCATCGCCGCGTAGGAGACGCCTCCTCCAATCAGCACGATGGGTCGCGCGGCCGCGTCGTACGCCGCCACCAGCTCATCGAGGACAGCGTCGGTTGCGGTTGGCAGCGCCGAATTCCGCTTCGCCGGCAACGGCTGTTCTTCTACTTGGATCGCCTGAACGTCCAGCGGAATCTCCAGGAATACCGGTCCTTTGCGCGGCTCCCAGCTTGGACTGATAATGTCGAGAAACTCCTCTGCGGTCGCAGGCGCAAGCAGCCTGTGCGCCACCTTGCATGTGGAAGCCACCAGCGCGACCCCGTCGACCTCCTGGATACCGCGGGACCGCATTCGCTGATTGGCCAAGTCCGTAGTCTTGACCTGGCCTCCGATCACCAGCAGCTCACGGCTTTCCAGAAAAGCGCCCGAGAGCGCCGTTACGATGTTCGTGAGGCCAGGTCCCGCCGTCACCAGCGCCAGGGCTTTAGCCGGTGCCGCCAGCTCATTGAAATATTCCGCGGCAATCCCTGCCGCAACCTCATGTACAACGGGCACACCGGTCAGATAACGATCGAGGCTTTCGGTGAGATGCATAATATTGCCTCCCCCGACGAAGAAATAGTGACTATATCCGGCATCGCGAAGCCACTGCCCAATCTGGTCACTGTATTTCATGCGTCAACCGCCCCGCTCAATTGATCTATCATCACCTTGGTCAGGGAACTGATGATACTGAATATTTGATCTGCATTCATACTGTCGGGGCCGCCTTCGTCATATCCCCAGTTTGCATGTAGCGCCAGATGCGTCAGACCATTGAATGGCTCCAGGTGAGCCCTCATGTCGTCGACGTAGACACAAAAGCAGCTCTCCGCTTGTAACCATCCCGCTTGCTTTGCCACGGCGACCTTGGACCCGTAGCGACGAACGTCTTCCTGTCCGAAGATTTCGACGTCCCCAGCGTCGAAATAGCGCAACGTGCCCCTAATCGAGTCCACGTTGCGCGTGGATAGGATGGCAAAATGCTGAGGATACCGCTGTAGCAGCGGTCGCATGAGAAAGAAAAACTCATACGGCGACATAATCTTCGGCCAGTCCGGCTCCGCCATAATCTCCTCCCTGGCGGCGAAGAAGGCCCGGGAGAACTCCCAATCCTCGCCGTCCGGGACGATCGTTCGAAGATCAGCGATGGCGTTGGGCCGCTTGGCGGGGTTGTAAAGCTGGTTATATTGCCAAGCATCCGTCACCATCGACCGGAATACCAGAAACTCTTCGAAGCTCACATCCCCACGCAAGGCAGTATTGGCTTTGGCGTGCTGGCTACAGACAGAATAGGCTTCGAACGCCGTATCAAACAGCACACCGTCAAAGTCGAGGATGCATTTGAATTCCATCCATCAAATCCGACTTCGGATCACATTCATCCGCTGGTGCACAGCATCCCGCCGGTCACCGACGATCACGGTGCGCAGGTTCAGCAACTCATGTTCAGCATCGATCGCGGCTTCGAGGGCGCCGTTCTCGGTGCACTGGGCGACCGTCAATACGGCCTTGCGCGTCTCGACGTGATGAAGCAGCGACCTCAGTTCGCCATCGGCACGCAGCAGCTCGCGTGTCCTGCTATTGATGCTGCCACCCATCGTCACCAATAACCCGCGCTTTCTCGCCGCGCGAGCGACAATCTTGACCTTGTCGACAACGACGGGGCTGTCCACGCTCGGACCACGGAACGAGGCGTTCAGATCGGTACGTCCGATCGTTACATTCGTGAGTCGCGTCCCCGCATCGAGAATTTCTTCAATATTGTTGACGGCAGTGAACGTCTCTATGGTCACGCCGATATTGTCGAAAAACCCTAAGGGTAGCATTCCCATGTATTTTTCCATGGCGAACGCGGTCTCGATCATCGGCGCCACAATACTGCGCACGCCAAGTTGCTGCAAGAACAGGCAATCCGATTTTGCCTCACACCCCCCGATCTTTACAACGTAATCAAGGCCGCGTCGAGCAGCGAACAGGACCTCGGCAGCTATCTCATCCCGTGTCAACCCCTCCGCTTCGAATTCGCCTTTCAAAGATACGAAGTGCGAATAAAGGGGATCCACATACTTATCACCCTCAGGTCTGCTTAACATGCTGCTTCTCATTATCTTGGAGCCTTTAGCTTTATGCCGCCTTCGATCAAAGGCGGATTCTTCGTTAGTCGTAGATTTTCGCAGCGAGGCTCACCCCTCGGTTCCCCCACGGACCCATCAGACTTTCACCGCAAGTCGCCGCGACGGCGCGGCGCCAGAAGCGACTTCAATGAACTGGGCAATAGCCTCCGCCACATACAAGAGGTGGTCTTCCCCAAGGCCGGGATACAGACCAATCCAGAAAGACTTTTCAGTGATCGTATCCGAATTATCCAAGTCCCCGACGACACGATATTCGCGTGACCGCATGTAAGGTTGTCGCAACAGGTTCCCCCCGAACAACAAGCGTGTGGCGATCCGCTTGCTGTCCAAGAACTTGATCAGGTCGTCCCGCGAAAAACCAGCGTCCGGTCGAACCGTGATCGGATAGCCGAACCACGATGGATCGCTACGCGGCGTGGCCTGCGGCAGGATCAGCCGGTCCTCGAACGGCTTCAGCGCCTCGGTCAGCAGGTCGAAGTTGCGCCGCCGCTGCTGGATGAAATCATCGAGCCGGTCGAGCTGGGCAAGCCCCACTGCAGCCTGCATGTCTGTGATCTTCAGGTTATAGCCGCAGTGGCTGTAGGTATATTTGTGATCGTAGCCGAAGGGCAGGTCGCCCAGCTTGCGGTCGAAGCGTTTACCGCAGGTGTTGTCTTTTCCCGGCGGGCACCAGCAGTCGCGCCCCCAATCGCGCATGGATTCGAGCACACGCTTCAGGCGCGGCTTGTCCGTGAACACGGCACCGCCTTCGCCCATGGTGATATGATGTGCAGGATAAAAGCTTAGCGTGCCGATATCGCCGAACGTACCGACAGGGCGTCCGTCATAGGTCGAGCCAAGCGCATCACAGCAATCCTCGACGACGAACAGGCCGTACTTCTCGGCCACCCGCATAACCTCATCGAGAGCGAAGGGATTTCCCAGGGTATGCGCCACCATGATGACCCGCGTGCGGTCCGACACGGCGGCTTCGATCATCTCCGGCTTGATATTGTATGTCGGGATGTCCACATCGACGAAAACCGGAACGATGCCGTACTGCAAGGCCGGATTTACGGTTGTGGGGAAGCCCGTCGCGGCGGTGATCATTTCATCGCCAGGCTTCAGGGCCTCTCCACGAAGATAATGCGAGGTCAGCGACGACAACGCCAATAGATTGGCGGAGGAACCGGAGTTCGCCGTAAGCGCGTGCTTTACCCCGAGGCGGCTAGCCAGCCGCGCCTCGAACGCGTCATTGAACCGGCCCGTCGTCAGCCAGAAATCGAGAGCTGAATCCACGAGGGACCGCATCTCTGGTTCCCCATACACCTTGCCCGACACCGGTACAGCGCTGACGTCCGGGACGAAGGGCTTCGGCGCGTGAGCGGTGCGGGCATAGGCCCCCGTCACCTCAAGAATGACGCGGCGCAGCCCTTCCGGACCTTCCCGGTCCATAACCCCGTCTATCAGCGCCTGCAGTAAATCAGTCATTACGCCGAGGCCTTTCTTACATTTGTCTCCGCGGGTGGCAGGAAGCCGTAGCGGCGGAGCTGGGCCAGCGATACCTCGCGTACGTCACAACCGTTGTCGTATGCGTCATGCCATTCGACGATGCTCTGCAGTGTCGCCTCCAACGTGATCCGGGGCCGCCATGCAAGTCGCGTTCGCGCCTTCGAGCAGTCCAGCCGCAGCACCTTGGCCTCGTGCGGTTGCTGCGTGGCCGGAGCCGTCCAGTTGTCGCGCCAGCCCCACAAGGCACCCAGCCTGCGAACGATGCTGCGTACCGGCCGAGTGTCTTCATCCGCAGGACCGAAGTTCCAGGCGTCGGCGGCGCTCGCATCGCCCGCCAGCAAGCGTTCGGCCACCAGGAGATATCCCGCGAGCGCATCGAGCACATGCTGCCACGGGCGTACGGCGTCGGGTGACCGTATCTCAGGCGCGGTCCCCGTCGACCGGGAACGGATGAGATCCGGCACAAGGCGGTCATGCGCCCAGTCGCCGCCACCAATTACGTTGCCGGCCCGCACCGAGGCTACTCCGATGCCGTGCTCGCGCAGTCGCGCGGGCTCGAAGTACGAACGGCGATAAGCTGCGACCACCAATTCTGCGCAGCCCTTGCTGCTGCTGTAGGGATCATGACCACCTACGGGATCGTTTTCCCGGTAAGGCCAAACCCACTCGCGGTTCTCGTAACACTTGTCACTGGTGACGCAGACCACGGCGCAAGGGCCGCCGATTTGCCTGACGGCATCAAGCAGGTGAACCGTGCCCATCACGTTTGTCGCGTAGGTTTCTACGGGCTCCATGTACGACAGTCGTACGATTGGTTGAGCGGCGAGGTGGAAAACCACGTCAGGGCGTGCGATGCGCATTGCAGCAATCAACGCCTCGCGCTCCCGAATATCGCCTTCGATATGTTGCACGAGGCCAGCGATGTCCGCAGCCTCGAACAGGCTGGGGTCGGTGGGGGCAGCAAGCGAGAAACCGGTAACCTGGGCCCCCATCTCGGCCAGCCACAGCGCCAGCCAGCCGCCCTTGAACCCCGTGTGGCCGGTCAGGAAGACGGACTTCCCCTGCCAGACCGCGGGATTTACCAGATTTTCCATGGGGCGTTCCCTGAACTCCATAGTTCCTCGAGATGCTGCTTGTCGCGCAGGGTATCCATCGCCTGCCAGAAGCCGTTGTGGTGGAAGGCGCCCAACTGGCGGTCGGCGGCCAGCTTCTCGAGCGGCCCCGCTTCCCAGATCGTATCCGGCCCTTCGATCAAATTCAGGACATCCTGGTTGAGGACGAAGAAGCCTCCATTAATGCGTCCTCCATCACCTGCCGGCTTCTCCCGGAAATTGCTCACCAGCGGCCCGTCGAACTCAAGCGCGCCGAACCGCCCCGGCGGAGCGACCGCCGTTATGGTGGCTTTCTTGCCATGCGACGCGTGGAACTCGATCAACGACTGGATATTGATGTCCGCCACCCCGTCACCGTAGGTAAGGCAAAAGGTGTCGGTATCGCCGAGATGGGGGCGGATTGCCTTCAGACGCCCTCCGGTCATCGTGTTCGCCCCCGTCTCGACCAAGGTAATGCGCCAAGGCTCACACCAGTTATGATGAACCTCCATCGAATTATTGCGCAGATCAAGCGTCACATCAGCGGTATGCAGGAAGTAATTGGCGAAATACTCCTTAATCATATACCCTTTGTATCCTAGGCATATGATGAATTCGTTCACGCCATTGGACGAGTAGATTTTCATAATGTGCCAAAGGACAGGCTTACCGCCAATCTCGACCATCGGCTTCGGCCTTATGGCGGTTTCCTCGCCCAGCCGGCTCCCCAAGCCACCCGCTAAAATTACTGCTTGCAATAGCTTCCCACTCCAAATTCATCTGACCTGAGCCAGTGCAAATTTATGCGTCAACTTGCGCCCGCACAATACTTGGCGATCTGTCAAACCTTGGGCGGCGCGGGGCCGGTTGGCTCCCAAGGATACGGCGGGCGGCCCATCATATCGCGGAGGAGGTAGCGCAAGGCAAGGTCAAAATGTGCCGGGTTGCGTGCAACCCGATGACTACAATTTCGGCCCCCTAGTGATCGGCGCACTCTGGCCACGTCGGCATGGAGTTGCCGGCGCCACAGGTGCCCGCTCCTGGTATGCCTAGGTCTCGGTTTCCGGCGGACCACGCACAACGGGCTTGAAACTCGTCGGACGACGATTCGCGCGATCACCTTCGCCCATGCCTGGTCCCGCGACCATGATCCGAACAGGCGCCCCAGTGGGAACCAAGGGCGCCCTTCACCCCCCCCTTTATCAGACCAAGCCCATCATCCGGAGCCCTGGATCCGCCGTGCCCGTCGCGTCGCAGTTTCGCTGTTGCACCCGTCGCAGGTGACGGGCGAGTGCGCCGGGCCCGCCCAACCGACGGTATTGACCGGGTCTGCCCGCCCGTTGTTACACTGGCGCACCGAAACCGTGAGGATGCCATGCGCCGAGTGCTGATTGCCGCGCTGCTGTAGTTGCTGCCTGGCGGTAAGCTGATCGCCGACCGGGGCAACGCGCGCGAGATCATCAGGGCCGACGACATCGTTATGACCGACGACCATGTGTTCTGGAAGCAGGGCCCGGAGTTCCAGTTCCTTCCGAAGAAGAACCGCATGACCCACACCTCCGGTACCGGTACGGACGAGCTGACCTGCGCCCGGCAATAGCCACGACACTCGGCCGGACCGACGATGAGCGGGAGATTGCTCCCACCGCCATGCCCGGGCGGTCGGCCGGCACAGCGCGCTACAGTGACATCACCGCCAGCAGGTCCTCGACCGACCGCGTGCCGAAACCGTCCGCCCTCAGGATCACCGGGCCATGGAGCTGCGCCCACCACAGCAGCGCGGGCGCATCCTCTCGCACTCGGTCGAGCAGCGGCTAGAAGCTGGCCGAGGCGCGCGCCTGAGCGGACTGCCCTCGGCTGCCCCCGGCATCAAACGGGAGGCGAACATCAGCCGGTACAGCTCCACGTTCTCCTCGCCGAACTTCAGGTAAGCGGCGCATTCGCATAGGAGGTCTCCATGAACATGATGTCCAACACCGCGGCCCACGCAACGCAACCCCCGGCACCGGGACCACCGGCGCCCCTACCTGTTCGGCAATTTCGATCCGGTCGGGTGGAGACGACCACCTTCGACCTGCCGGTCACCGGCCGCATCCCGCCGAGTTAAGAGCCGACTGCTGCACCTCGGCCCCAACCCGGCGCCCGGACACGGCGACGTCTCATGGTTAAGGCACAATTTTCGGTCTTCGAGTGTGAGGTTGATCCGGCCCAATGGGCAGCATTGCTCGCTTCGCTGATGGCCCTGATCGATCCGGAGGTCGACAGCCTGCGCTTCTATCATTTGGGCAACGGCGTCCGGACGATAGAACACCATGGATCGAAGCGGCCGTTGGATCCAGACGGCGCGCTGGTCTTCTAGCTCACACCAGTTCGGCGCCCCGGGAATTGGAACACCCGCTGAGGTGATCTTATCTGGACCAACGTGCTGTCGCTCCCTCACGGGGGCATGGTGTGCCAGCATCGGCAAGGGCATCAGACATCGTTAGGCGGACTGCGAGGAAGCGTCCATGTCAATCTGGCGTGTCGTCCACTAAACGAAGGATGAAGTAGCCGCGGACGTAGCCGCGTTTGGGGTCCCATCAGCTCGATCCGACCGTCTTCCCGTGTCCGTGGGCTCAGGCGTGCATACTGTAGGTGTAGCGGCGCCGGCGCTCGGCAAACGTCAGCGGCGGGCCACGTCGAGCTGGGGGAGGCGACCGTCATACGCTCACGGCCTGGCCTGGCCCCTGAGGTTTGGCCGTTCACATCAACGCCTCCAGACGATCACGCGAGTGGGCCGAATGAGGGTGTCCGACGATCGGTCGCGCGGACATCAAACTATCCTCGCACGCCCTGATGAACATGTAAGCGAACCGACGCTTCCTGATGCGGAGAAGTTCAGAGAGACGGTGTCCCGGGCATGGCGCCAGGCGTCTCCGTTTCACCCTCAGGTTGTGGGACAGGCCGCTAACGTACCGAAATTGCGGGGCTATTTCGACCCGCTATCAATCCAAAAAATGTAATGAAATCAAGGAGACAGCCTGGCGGAGAGGGTGGGATTCGAACCCACGGTACGCTTGCACGCACAACGGTTTTCGAGACCGCCCCGATCGACCACTCCGGCACCTCTCCGCTGGGGTAGGCTTGTCTCGATGCGGCGGGAAACTAGCGATACAATCGGATAAAGTAAATGCCCGCGTGCACGGGAATCGTCAGGTCGGGCGTATTGACTTGAAAAGACGAATCGCTATAGTGCGCGCTCCGTTCGAGGGGGCCATCCCCTTCGAATAACGAATCTATGTACCGGGCATGCCGCCCCGCGAGAAGAGACGAAAAATGTTCGCAGTAATCAAGACGGGCGGAAAACAGTACCGGGTCGCCGCCGGCGACGTGATCAAGGTCGAGAAGCTTGAAGCCGAAGCCGGCGCCGTTCTCACCCTGGGTGACGTTCTGGCCCTGGGCGATGGCGACAATGTCACCCTGGGCGCGCCGCTGGTCGATGGCGCTTCGGTGACCGCCGAGGTGCTGGAGCAGACCCGCGCCAAGAAGATCATCGTTTTCAAGAAGAAGCGCCGTCAGAACTATCGCCGCAAGAACGGCCACCGCCAGCACCAGACGGTGCTGCGGATCACCGGCGTCTCGGCGAACTAAGGAGCACGACTCATGGCACATAAGAAAGCAGGCGGCAGCTCGCGTAACGGTCGCGATTCGGACGGCCGCCGACTTGGCGTGAAGAAGTTCGGCGACGAAGCCGTCGTCGCGGGCAACATCATCATCCGTCAGCGTGGCACCAAGTGGCACCCCGGCGAGAACGTCGGCATGGGCAAGGATCACACCCTGTTCGCGCTGGTCGAAGGCCAGGTGAAGTTCTACGTGGGCCGCGGCGAGCGCGCCTATGTAAAGGTCGTCCCGGCGGCCTAGATATCCTTTCGAATGGTTGTCCGACCAAAGGGGAATGGATAGCCATTCCCCTTTTTTCGTATTCGCACCAGCAGCCCCGAAGGCGTCATGAAGTTCCTCGACGAATGCAAGATCTACCTGCGCAGCGGCAACGGCGGTAACGGCGTCGTCGCCTTCCGGCGCGAGAAGTTCATCGAGTTCGGCGGACCCAATGGCGGCGATGGCGGCCGGGGCGGCAGCGTCTGGGTGGAAGCCGTCGACGGGCTCAACACCCTGATCGACTATCGCTACAAGCAGCACTTCAAGGCCCAGAGCGGCGAGCCCGGCGCCGGCCAGAACCGCACCGGCCACAATGGCGAGGACGCGGTGCTGCGCGTGCCCGTGGGCACCCAGGTGTTCGAGGACGACAAGGAAACCCTGCTGGCCGACCTGACCGAGGTGGGCCAGCGGATCAAGCTGCTGACCGGCGGCAATGGCGGCTTCGGCAACGCCTATTTCAAGAGCTCGACCAACCAGGCGCCGCGCCGCGCCAATCCCGGCCAGGAAGGCCAGGAGATGTGGGTGTGGCTGCGCCTGAAGCTGATCGCCGATGCCGGCCTCGTCGGCCTGCCCAACGCGGGCAAGTCCTCGTTCCTCGCCGCCGTCTCCAGCGCGCGCCCCAAGATCGCCGATTATCCCTTCACCACGCTGACCCCCAATCTGGGCGTGGTCGGCGTGGACGGGAAGGAATTCGTCATGGCCGACATCCCCGGCCTGATCGCGGGCGCGTCGGAAGGCCTCGGCCTGGGCACCCGCTTCCTCGGCCATGTGGAACGCTGCGGCGTGCTGCTGCATCTGGTCGATGGCACCCAGGACGACGTCGCCGCCGCCTATCGCACCATCCGGCGCGAGCTGAAGCGCTATGACGAAGTGCTAGGCAGCAAGAAGGAGATCGTCGGCCTGAACAAGATCGACGCCCTGACCCCCGAGGAAATCGAGGAGAAGCTCGCCGCCCTGAAGAAGGCGGCGCGCAAGAACGTGCTGCCCCTGTCGACGGTCAGCGGCGAAGGGGTGCAGCCCGTGTTGCGCGCTCTGTGGAAGACCATCGAATCGCGCCGTCAGGCCGAGGCCGCCGAGGCCAACGCCTATGACGATCCCTGGCAGCCCATCTAGGCCACCGCCATGCGATTCGATTTCCTCGGCGCGCGGCGCATCGTCATCAAGATCGGCTCGGCCACCCTGGTGGACAAGCGCACCGGCCTGCGGCGCGGCTGGCTCGCCTCGCTGGCCGAGGACATCGTGGCGCTGCGGGCGCGCGGCACCCAGGTGGTGATCGTCTCGTCCGGCGCCGTCGCGCTGGGCTCGCCGCTGCTGGGGCCCGAGTTCAACCGCTCGCGGCTCGCCGACAGCCAGGCCGCCGCCGCGGTCGGCCAGATCAAGCTGGCGCATGCCTATCAGGAAACCATGGCGCGGCACGACATCACCGTCGCCCAGATTCTGCTGACCCTGGACGACACCGAGGTGCGCCGCCGCTACCTCAACGCGCGCGAGACCATCGAGGCGCTGGTGCGGCTGGGCGCCCTGCCCGTCATCAACGAGAACGACACCGTCGCGACCACCGAACTGCGCTATGGCGACAACGACCGGCTGGCCGCGCGCGTCGCCCAGATGATCTCGGCCGATTGCCTCGTCATCCTGTCCGACGTGGACGGCCTCTATTCCGCCGACCCGAGCGAGGATGCCTCGGCCACCCTGTTCACCCACATTCCCCGGATCACCCAGGAGATCGAGGACATGGCGGGCGAGCCCAAGGCCGATGGCGTCGGCAGCGGCGGCATGATCACCAAGCTCGCCGCCGCCAAGATCGCCGTGCCGTCGGGCTGTCACGTATTGATCGTCAACGGCAAGCCGGACCATCCCATCGGGCGCTACCGCGACACGGGCGTGGGCACCTGGTTCGAGGCGCACGAGGCGCCGCTGACCGTGCGCAAGCAATGGATCGCCGGGACACTGAAGCCGACGGCGGTACTGACCGTGGACAAGGGCGCCGAAGGCGCGCTGCGCCAGGGCAAGAGCCTGCTGGCGGCCGGCGTGACCGCGATTCGCGGTGTGTTCGAGCGGGGCGACACGGTCACCGTGCAGAACGCGGACGGACGCGAGCTCGCGCGCGGGCTCGTCGCCTATTCAAGCGACGAGGCGCGCCGTATCATGGGGCGCCGGAGCGACGCCATCGAGGAACTGCTGGGATACAAGGGACGCGGCGCGGTGATCCACCGGGATCATCTGGTGCTGCTGTAGGAGACACGCCATGACCGTCGCGGAAATGCGCACGCCCGCCACCGACATCGCCGCCATCATGAAGGCGCTGGGAGACGCGGCCAAGGCGGCGGCGCGGCTGCTGTCGACCGCCCCGACCGAGGCCAAGAACGCGGCGCTGCGCCACGCCGCCCAGGCCGTGCGCGACCGGGCGGACGAGATTCTGGCCGCCAATGCCCGCGACCTGGCCTCGGCCCGCGAACGCGGGCTCGGCCACGCGCTGCTCGACCGCCTGACCCTGACGCCCGATCGCGTCGCCGGCATGGCCAAGGGGCTCGACGAGGTCGCCGCCCTGGCCGATCCCGTCGGCGCCGTGATGGACGAATGGGACCGCCCCAACGGGCTGCGCATCGCCCGCGTGCGCGTGCCGCTGGGCGTGATCGGCATCATCTATGAATCGCGCCCCAACGTGACGGCCGACGCCGGCGCGCTGGCGCTGAAGGCGGGCAACGCGGCGATCCTGCGCGGCGGCTCCGAGGCGGTGAACTCCAACCGCGCCATCATGGAATGCCTGGCCGAAGGCCTGGACAAGGCCGGCCTGCCCGCCGCCTCCATCCAGCTGGTGCCGACCCAGGACCGTGACGCGGTCGGCATCATGCTGCGCATGGCCGATACCATCGACGTCATCGTGCCGCGCGGCGGCCGCTCGCTGGTCGAGCGGGTGCAGAACGAGGCCCGAATCCCCGTGTTCGCCCATCTGGACGGCATCTGCCATACCTATGTCCACGAGGCCGCCGATCTGGCCAAGGCCCGCGCCATCGTCGTGAACGGCAAGATGCGACGGACCGGGGTGTGCGGCGCCACCGAATGCCTGCTGATCGACCGCAAGGTGGCCGGCACCCATCTGAAGCCCATCGTCGAGGACCTCATCGCCAAGGGGTGCGAAGTGCGCGGCGACGCGGACGCCCGGGCGGTGGACAGCCGGATCGTGCCGGCGACGGACGCGGACTGGGGCACCGAGTTCCTCGACGCCATCATCGCCGTGCGCGTGGTGGACGGGATCGACGAGGCCATGGACCACATTGCCCGCTATGGCTCCAGCCACACCGAGTCCATCGTCACCGAGGACAGGCGGGCCGCCGAGCGGTTCCTCGCCGAGGTCGGCTCGGCCATCGTGCTGCACAACGCCTCGACCCAGTTCGCCGATGGCGGCGAGTTCGGCATGGGCGCCGAGATCGGCATCTCCACCGGCAAGATGCACGCGCGCGGCCCGGTCGGCGTCGAACAATTGACCATCTTCAAATATGTGGTTCGGGGTGACGGCCAGATCCGCCCCTGATCCGCGCGCGCCCAATCCCCTGTCGGGGATGTGGCGCGGCCGCAGGGTCGGGCTGCTCGGCGGCTCGTTCAATCCGGCGCACCAGGCGCATCTGCTGGTCACCCGGCAGGCGCTGGTCCGGCTCGGGCTGGACGAGGTTTGGTGGCTGGTATCGCCGCAGAACCCGCTGAAATCCAGCAGGGACATGGCGCCGCAGGCCGAGAGGCTGGCGGAGGCGACTCGGGTCTCGTCCGACAGGCGCATCCGTCCCACCATCATCGAGACCGCGCTCGGCACCCGATTCACCGTCGATACGCTGGCCGAACTGCGCCGCCGCTTCCCGCTCACCCGCTTCGTGTGGCTGATGGGTGCGGACAATTTGCAACAGGTGACGCGCTGGAAGCACTGGACGCGCCTGTTCGCCCTCGCCCCGGTTGCGATTTTCGGCCGGCCGACCTATTCTTTACGCGCAATGTCCAGCACGGCGGCAAAAAGATTCGGCACGCGGCGCATTCCGGTGGAGCAGGCGCGCGATCTGGCGGGGATGGTTCCCCCGGCATGGACGTTTATTCATTTGAGGCACGAGCCCACCTCGGCGACCGCGATACGCGCGGCCCGGCGCGCCTCCAGCAGGAGCAGTGTAGATTAGTACACAGCAGATTCAGACTTCCAGCGACCCGCTTTTATCGCTGATACAGAAGTCACTCGATGACGACCAGGCATCCGAAATCGTCACCATCGACCTCCGGGGCAAGACCAGCCTCGCCGATTACATGCTGATCGCCACCGGGCGTTCGGCCCGCCACGTCACGGCGGTCGCCGAGCATCTGGGCGAGACCCTGCGCGCCTCCGGCCATCGTCAGTTCCAGATCGAGGGCCTGCCGGCCGCCGACTGGGTGCTGATCGACGCCGGGGATGTCATCGTCCACCTGTTCCGCCCGGAAGTGCGGTCGTTCTACAATCTGGAAAAGATGTGGTCGCCCGCCCTGATCGACGCACTGGAGACGGCATCCTAAACGCCGCCGCGCAGGCGACGGCCCGTCGCAGTCTCCCGGCCCGCCCCGGGACGGATGCGTTTGTTTCATGAACCTGACCATCATCGCCGTCGGACGCGCCAAGGCCGGCCCGGAACGGGACCTGTTCGACGACTACCGCAAGCGCCTGCCCTGGACGCTCGACGTGGTCGAGGTCGAGGAAAAGCGTCCGCTGGACGCGGCCACATTGCGCGAAAAGGAAGCCGGCCTGCTGCTGGCCAAGGTCCCTTCGGGATCGGTGGTCGTCGCCCTGGACGGGCGCGGCGAGAAACCCACCAGCGAAGCCTTCGCGGCGCGCATGGGCGCCTGGCGAGATGGCGGCAACTCGCGGGTTTCCTTCCTCATCGGCGGCGCCACGGGCCACGGCAAGGGCGTCCGGGCGCGGGCCGATTACACATTTTCGCTCGGTGATTTGACATGGCCGCACATGCTGGTTCGCGCTATGTTGGCCGAACAATTGTACCGGGCCTGGAGCATCCTGGCGAACCATCCCTACCACAGGGCCGGTTGACGCCTATCTCCCTTCTAACCGCGTGAACTTGACGGAACCATGACTGAAACGACCCTCTCTGCGAACCGGCGGCCGCGTCCGGCGGTGCTGTGCATCTTGGACGGCTGGGGACACCGGACCGAGCGCGAGAACAACGCCTACCTCCAGGCGAACACGCCGAACCTGGACCGCTTGTTCGCCACCTCGCCCCATGCCCTGCTGAACACTTCGGGCGAGGCGGTCGGCCTGCCCGATGGCCAGATGGGCAATTCGGAGGTCGGCCACATGAATCTGGGCGGCGGCCGTGTCCTCGTGCAGGACCTGCCCAAGATCGACGTCGCCATTCTCAACGGCTCGCTGGCCGCCAATCCGCGTCTCACCGACGCCATCGCCCGTGTCAAGACGGCCGGCGGCGCCTTCCACGTCATGGGCCTGCTGTCGCCTGGCGGCGTCCATTCCCATCAGGATCATCTCGTGGCGCTGGCGCGCATCATCAGTGGCGCCGGCGTTTCCGTGGTTCTGCACGGGTTTCTGGACGGCCGCGACACGCCGCCTTCGAGCGCCCGTGAGTTCACGCGTGAGGTCGAGGCCGCCATTGCCCCGCTGCCCGGCGTGCGCTTCGGCACGGTCATCGGCCGCTTCTATGCCATGGACCGGGACAAGCGGTGGGATCGGGTCGAGAAGGCCTATGCCGCCATGGTGCGCGGCGAAGGCAACCAAGCGCCAAGCGCCGACGCCGCCATCGCCGCCAGCTATGACTCCGGCGTGACCGACGAGTTCGTGCTGCCGGCGGTACTGGACGGCTACACCGGCATGAAGGATGGCGATGGCCTGCTGATGTCCAATTTCCGCGCCGACCGGGCCCGCGAGATCCTGACCGCGCTGGTCGACCCCACGTTCGACGGTTTCGGCCGCCATCCGCTGGTGGCGTTCTCGGCGGTGCTGGGCATGGTGGAGTATTCGTCCGCCCTCACGCCGTTCGTGCCCGCCTTGTTCCCGGCCGAGAAGGTCGCCAACACGCTGGGCGAGGCGGTCTCGCGCGCCGGGCTGAAGCAGCTGCGCATCGCCGAAACCGAGAAATATGCCCACGTGACCTTCTTCTTCAACGGCGGCGAGGAAGCCGTGTTCGAGAACGAGGACCGTATTCTCGTCCCCTCGCCCCAGGTCGCCACCTATGATCTGAAGCCGGAAATGTCAGCCGAGGAAGTGGCCGACCGCCTGGTCGAGGCCATCGCCGCCGACAAGTACGACCTGATCGTCGTCAACTTCGCCAATCCGGACATGGTCGGGCACACCGGCATCCTGTCGGCCGCCATCAAGGCCATGGAAGCGGTGGACGCCGCGGTCGGCCGGCTCGATGCCGCCGTGAGGGCGCGTGGCGGCGTCATGCTGGTCACGGCCGATCACGGCAATCTGGAACTGATGACCGATCCGGACACGGGCGATGCCTTCACCCAGCACACCACGTTCCAGGTACCGGTCGTGCTGTCCAACGCCGGCGATGTGACGCTGCGCGACGGCGCCCTGTCGGACGTGGCGCCCACCATGCTGTCGCTGATGGGCATCGCCAAGCCCGCCGAGATGACCGGCCAGTCCCTGATTCTGCCGGCCCGGCCCGCGGCGCTGCCCCGGGAGGCCCGTGCCCAGGCGTGACCTTGCCCCGGCGTGATCTCGCCGGGTCCTTGTGCCTGGCGGCGCTGATCCTGCTGATGGCGGGCGGGACTGCTTTTGCCGCGCCCCCGAACAAGGGAGAAGCGCAGGATCGTCTGCAATCCATCAAGCAGGAAATGGACGAGGCCGCGGCCAAGCGCAAGAAATTGGCCCAGGAAGCCGCGGCGCTGAAGGAAGAGGAACGCAAGCTGTCGGTGGCGCTGGTCGAGGCCGCCGCCCGCACCCGCGAGCATGAAGTCCGCATCCAGGCGCTGGAAGAACAGCTGACCGATCTTCAGGCGCGCGAGGTCGACGCCGCCCGGACGCTGGAGACCAAATCCAACGATCTGGCATCGTCGATGGCCGCCATGCAACGTCTGTCGCGCCAGCCGACCGCCGCGCTGGTCCTGCGCCCCGCCAGCGTGGACGACACCGCGCGTACCGCGATCGTCCTGGACCGCGTGCGCGACGCCCTGGTCCGGCAGGCCGCGGACCTGCGGTCCCAGATGGAGGATCTGCGCACCTTGCGGCAGAACATCGAGCTGCAGCAGGCGGCCTTGCGGACCCAGCATGAGGAACTGGCGGCGCGCCAGAAGGACGTCGACCGGCTGCTGGCGGATAAGAAGGCCAGCCGCACCAGCACCGAGTCCGCGGCGAAGAAGGAAGCCGAGCGCGCGCGCAAGCTGGCCAAGGACGCCAAGTCCATCGAGGCCCTGCTGCGCAAGCTCGAGGAACAGGCCCGCAGGGACCGCGAGCGCGAACGCGAACGCGAGAAGGCACGCAAGACGCCCAAGAAACCCGACGGTCCCGCATTCTCGGGCGCCGAGGGCAAGTTGCCCCTGCCCGTGCAGGGCAAGATCATCCGCCGCTTCCAGGACAAGGACGATTCCGGGCGTGCCTCGAGCGGGATTTACGTGGAGGCGCGCGGCTCGGCGCAGGTCATCTCGCCTCATGACGGCAAAGTGGTGTTCGCCGGCCCGTTCCGCGATTACGGGCAGCTATTGATCATCGATCATGGTGAGGGATATCATACGCTTCTAGCGGGTATGGGCCAGATCGACGCCGCCGTGTCGCAATCGGTCCTTGCCGGCGAGCCCGTTGGACAAATGGGGCCTGAACGCGCGGGACCGGCGCGCGACTCCAAACCAAGACTATATATTGAACTGCGACGCAATGGTCGCTCGATAAACCCGCTGCCATGGCTCGCGGGTCGGTGACAGAAAGGTGTGTGGATGACTTCCAAGGTTGTTAGCCGGCTCGGAATGACCGCGCTGGTAAGCGTCGCACTGATGACGGGCACGCTGGGGGCGAGCTGGGCCGCCGACCGGTCGGAAACCTACCGGCAGCTGAACCTGTTCAGCGATGTGTTCACCCGCATCCGCGCCAATTACGTCGACCAGGTGGACGACAAGGAGATGATCGAGTCGGCGATCAACGGCATGCTGACCTCACTCGATCCGCATTCGAGCTATCTGAACGCCGAGAACTTCGAGGACATGCAGGTCCAGACCAAGGGCGAGTTCGGTGGCTTGGGCATCGAGGTCACCATGGAAAATGGCCTGGTGAAGGTGATCTCGCCGATCGACGGCACGCCGGCGGAGAAGGCCGGCGTCAAGGCCGGTGACTACATCACCGCCCTCGATGGCGAGCAGGTCATGGGCCTGAGCCTTTCCGACGCGGTCGAGAAGATGCGCGGCGCGCCCGGCTCCAAGATCGTCGTCTCCATCGCCCGGCGCGGCGAGCAGTCGCAGTTCGACATCGAGATCATCCGCGACATCATCAAGATCCAGTCGGTCAAGCACCGCGTGGAGGGCGATACGGGCTATATCCGCATCACAACCTTCAACGAGCAGACCGAGCCGGGCCTGAAGAAGGCGCTGGAAGACATCAAGAAGCAGCTCGGCCCGAAGATGAACGGTCTGGTGCTCGACATGCGCAACAATCCGGGCGGCCTGCTCGATCAGGCCGTCGCGGTAGGCGACGCGTTCCTCGACCATGGCGAAGTGGTACAGACCCGCGGTCGCGACCCGCAGGACGTGCAGCGCTATCACGCCCACAGCGGCGACCTGCTGAACGGAATGCCCATGATCGTGCTGATCAATGGCGGCTCGGCCTCGGCGTCGGAAATCGTCGCCGGCGCGCTGCAGGACTATCACCGTGCGATCATCGTCGGCACCAAGTCCTTCGGCAAGGGCTCGGTCCAGACGATCATTCCGCTCGGTCAGGGCAATGGCGCCATGCGGCTGACCACGGCGCGCTACTTCACCCCGTCGGGGCGCTCGATCCAGGCCGAGGGTATCGAGCCGGATATCATCGTCGAACAGGCCAAGATCGAGAAGATCGCCACCGAGATCAAGGGACCGAGCCGGACCGAGGCCTCGCTGCGCGGTCACCTGGAAAACCCGAATGACAAGGACAAGGCGAAAGGCAAGGGCGAGAAAGCCGCGCCCATGCCGCTGCCCCCTGCCGAAGACGACGAGCCTGCCGACGCTCTTCCGCTGAGCGACAAGGACAAGCCGCAGGAAGGCCCCAAGAGCAGCACGGACATCGCCGAGGATGATTACCAGCTGGCCTACGCTCTCGACCTGATCCGGGGTCTGGCGCTGACCCAGAAGCGCACTCCGGCGCCGGCCGCCAAGTGAGCGAGCCGACCGCCTATCGCCCTTGCGTGGGCATCGTTCTGGTCAACCGGGAAGGCCGGGTGTTCGTTGCCGCGCGCATCGACAACCCGGCCGATGCCTGGCAGATGCCGCAGGGCGGCATCGACAAGGACGAGGACCCGCGGCAAGCGGCCCTGCGCGAGCTGGGCGAGGAAATCGGCACGGCGAATGCCGAGATCGTCGCCGAGAGCGAGGGCTGGATGCAGTACGACCTACCTCCCGAGCTGATCGGAAAGCTGTGGCGCGGCAAGTACCGGGGCCAGACCCAGAAATGGTATGTGATGCGCTTTCTGGGCGAGGATGGCGAGATCGACATCGTCACCGAGCATCCCGAATTTCGCGACTGGAAATGGGTGCCGTTCGAGCAGGTGCCCGAGCTGATCGTGCCATTCAAACGGGATCTGTACTCGCGTCTCGTGGAAAGCTTCGGCGACGTGGTCAAGACCATCGCCCACACACCCCAGACAACCGTCTAGGCCGCGACCAGCTTCCCCAGCTTCTTCTGGCGCCGATGCATCAGGTGCCACGCCAGTGGCAGGCTGAATTTCACGACGGGACTGCCCGTGCCGAAGCCGACGGCCCGGAGCATCATCTTGACACCCTTTTCCACGTGAGCCCGCCGATAGAGCGCGTAGGCGCCGTTCTCGTAGGCCAGCGAGCAGCGTTCGCGGTCATAGGCCTCGTCGCTGACCGGCGCGATGTTGGCGGCGTAATAGGCGTAGCCGAACTCGTCGTCATTCACCTCGGCGATCCGCTCGCCCAGGATCTTCATCCGCGCCAGCTTCCCCAGACCCTCGCCGCGCGCCTCATGGGCTTCCAGATGGCTACGGAACAGCTTGTAGTGCCGAACCTCGTCCGCCGCGATGTTTCGGGCGATCTGGCGCAGCACCGGTTCCTCGGTGGCGTCCTGCATGGCGGAATAGAACGAGGTGGTGCCGCTTTCCACGATGCATCGGGCGAACAGCTCGCCCGGGCGTGAACCGCGGGTGGATTCTGCGGTATCGAGCGGCACCTGCTGATAGCCGGCACGGAACCGCTGCAGCGCGCTCTCTAGGTCATAGTCAGGATCGGCCAGGCTGGCCCAGCGTGCGAGCGCGCGGCCGTGCTGAACCTCTTCCTCGCCCCAGACACGCACGGCGTCGCACAGGGCGGCGTCGCCACGGAAGACGTTGCACAGATAGGTCACGTAGTCGGGTGCGTTCGCCTCGACGAGCGCGGCGGCCTTGATGGTCTCAAGCAGCCGCCGGTCTACCTTGTCTGCCCGGTAGGCGCTCCAGTCGATATCGTCGAGTGTCCAATATCGGCTCATGCCATCCCTGCTCCGTTCGAACTGGCCGAAGGGACGGCTATTCTACGGCGCTGAGCAATTGGTTCAAGCCGTCATACACCTGCTGCGCGCGGGTACGCTCGGCATCGGTCTTGGCCAGGGTGGTGTCTTCCAGGGCATTGGCCACGCGCGTGACCAGCTCCGCGCGGTCGAGAGTGGCGAGGTCGATCGCCTCCTCGGCCAGCACGGTGACACGGCCGAGCGCGGCATCCACGAACCCGCCGCGCACGAAAATCCGTGCGCTCGGCTTGCCGCCCCAGACGGCATAAACGTCGAGGGTGGACGGCCGCAGGGTCGAGATGATCGGCTGGTGACCGGGCATGATCGTGAAGTCGCCCTGGCTGCCGGGCACCATCACCGCTTCGACTTCCGCCGACATCAGCAGGCGGTCCGGCGAAACCAGTTCGAAGAAAAGTGTATCTGCCATGATGGTGCTCTCCGGCCCCGGTTATCAGGCCGCTTCGGCCGCCATGCGCTCGGCCTTCGCGACCGCTTCCTCGATGCCGCCGACCATGTAGAAGGCCGCCTCGGGGAGATGATCGTATTCGCCGCTGACCAGCGCCTTGAAGCCCTTGATGGTGTCTTCGATGGCGACCAGCTTGCCCGGCGAACCGGTGAAGATCTCGGCCACGTGGAACGGCTGGCTGAGGAAGCGCTGGATCTTGCGGGCGCGGGTCACGGTCAGCTTGTCGTCTTCCGACAGCTCGTCCATGCCCAGGATGGCGATGATGTCCTGCAGGTTCTTGTAGCGCTGCAGGGTTTCCTGGACGCGGCGGGCGACCTGGTAATGCTCGTCGCCGACCACGCGCGGATCGAGAATGCGCGAGGTGGAATCGAGCGGATCCACGGCCGGATAGATGCCGAGCTCGGCGATCGAGCGCGACAGAACGGTGGTCGCGTCAAGATGGGCGAACGAGGCGGCCGGCGCCGGGTCGGTCAGATCGTCGGCGGGAACGTAAATGGCCTGCACGGACGTGATCGAGCCCTTGTCGGTGGTGGTGATGCGCTCCTGCATGGAGCCCATGTCCGTCGACAGGGTCGGCTGATAGCCCACGGCCGAAGGAATACGGCCGAGCAGCGCCGACACTTCCGAGCCGGCCTGGGTGAAGCGGAAGATGTTGTCGACGAAAAACAGCACGTCCTGGCCTTCGACGTCGCGGAAATATTCCGCGATGGTCAGGCCCGACAGGGCGACGCGGGCACGGGCGCCCGGCGGCTCGTTCATCTGGCCGAACACCAGCGCCACCTTGGAGCCCTCGCTCGTCGGGTTGCCGTCGGCATCGCGGGCGATAACGCCGGCTTCGAGGAATTCGTGGTAAAGGTCGTTGCCTTCACGGGTCCGCTCGCCGACGCCCGCGAACACCGAGGTGCCGCCATGCGCCTTCGCGATGTTGTTGATCAGTTCCTGGATGAGCACGGTCTTGCCAACGCCGGCGCCGCCGAACAGGCCGATCTTGCCGCCCTTGGCGTAAGGCGCGAGCAGGTCGACGACCTTGATGCCGGTGACGAGAATTTCGGTCTCGGTCGACTGGTTGATGAAGTCCGGCGCCTGGGCGTGGATCGGGGCGCGCTGTTCGGCGCCGATCGGACCGCGTTCGTCGACGGGCTCGCCGATCACGTTCATGATGCGACCCAGCGTCTTCGGACCGACCGGCACGGTGATCTGCGTACCGGTGCTGGCGACGGACTGGCCGCGGACCAGACCGTCCGTGGTGTCCATGGCGATGGTGCGCACCGTGGATTCACCCAGATGCTGGGCGACTTCGAGCACCAGGCGGTTGCCGTGGTTGTCGGTTTCGAGCGCGCTCAGGATGGCGGGCAGTTCGCCTTCGAACTGAACGTCGACGACGGCGCCGATAACCTGGGTGATTTTGCCGGTAGTATTGGTGGTCATGGTCTAGCTCCCATACACGGGGTCTAAAGCGCTTCGGCGCCCGAGATGATTTCGATCAGTTCCGTCGTGATGACGGCCTGCCTGGTCCGGTTGTACGTCAAGGTCAGGCCGTTGATCAGGTCGCCGGCGTTGCGGGTGGCGTTATCCATTGCCGACATGCGCGCGCCCTGTTCGGAAGCGGCATTCTCCAGCAGCGCACGCAGCACCTGGACGGCGACGTTGCGCGGCAGCAGCTCGCGCAGGATTTCCTCTTCCTCCGGCTCGAACTCGTAGATCGCGCCGCCGAGACCTTCGTTGAGCGACGCCGAACCGGCCGGAATTTCCGGCAGCTGCGCCGGGATCAACCGCACTTCGGTGACGATCTGGCTGATGACGGACTGGAAGCGGTTGTAGAACAGCGTGCAGACATCGAACTCGCCGGCTTCGTACATGGCGAGCACGCGTTCGGCGATGGGCTGGGCCTGGGCGAAGCCCATCTGGCGCAGGCCGGGATATTCGATGCTGTCGATGATCAGGTGGCCATAGTTGCGGCGCAGCTGGATCGCGCCCTTGCGGCCGACGGTGAGGATCTTGACCGTCTTGCCCTGGCGCTTCAGCAGCTCGATCTTCTGGATCGCCGCCCGCACGATGGACGAGTTGAACGCACCGCACAGGCCGCGCTCGGCGGTCGCGACGACGATCAGGTGCACGTCCTCGCGGCCGTTGCCGACGAGCAGCTGCGGCGCCCCCGGCATGTTGATGAGCGAGGCGGCAAGCGAGGCCAGCACCTTCTCCATGCGCTCGGCATAGGGACGGCCGGCTTCCACCGCTTCCTGGGCACGGCGAAGTTTCGAGGCCGCCACCATTTGCATGGCGCGCGTGATCTTCTGCGTCGACTTGACGCTGTTGATCCTGTTCCTCAGGTCCTTGAGGCTAGCCATTCAATCGGTCCCGCTGCTGGGTTCAGGCCTAGACGAACGTCTTGGTGTAACGATCCAGCAGCTCGCGCAGCTTCGACCGGATTTCATCGGTCAGCTCGCGCTTGTCGCGGATCAGCGAGAGAACATCGGAGCTGCCGCTGCGGAGTTCCGCGAGCAGGCCTTTCTCGAAGCGGCCGATATCCGCGACGGCGATGCCGTCCAGATAACCGTTCACGCCGGCGAAGATCACCGCCACCTGCTCCTCGACCGGCATCGGCTGGTACTGGCCCTGCTTCAGCAGTTCGGTGAGGCGGGCGCCGCGGTTCAGCAGGCGCTGGGTGGACGCGTCGAGATCCGAACCGAACTGGGCGAAGGCCGCCATTTCGCGGTACTGGGCGAGTTCCAGCTTGATCGAGCCGGCGACCTGCTTCATCGCCTTGATCTGCGCCGCCGAGCCCACGCGGGACACGGACAGACCCACGTTGATGGCGGGACGGATGCCGCGATAGAACAGTTCGGTTTCCAGGAAGATCTGACCGTCGGTGATCGAGATCACGTTGGTCGGAATGTACGCGGACACGTCGCCGGCCTGGGTCTCGATGATCGGCAGCGCGGTCAGCGAACCGGCGCCATTGGCGTCGTTCATCTTCGCGGCGCGCTCGAGCAGGCGGGAGTGGAGATAGAACACGTCACCCGGATAGGCTTCACGGCCCGGCGGACGGCGCAGCAGCAGCGACATCTGACGGTACGACACGGCCTGCTTGGACAGATCGTCGTAGATCATCAGGGCGTGCATGCCGTTGTCGCGGAAGTACTCCCCCATCGCGCAGCCGGCGTAAGGCGCCAGGAACTGCAGCGGCGCGGGCTCGGACGCGGTCGCGGCGACGACGATGGTGTATTCCAGCGCGCCGGAATCCTGCAGCGCCTTGACGATCTGCGCGACGGTGGAGCGCTTCTGGCCGACGGCGACGTAGACGCAGTAGAGCTTCTTCGATTCGTCGCCGCTCTCGTTGATCGCCTTCTGGTTCAGGATGGTGTCGATGGCGACGGCGGTCTTGCCGGTCTGACGGTCACCGATGATCAGCTCGCGCTGACCGCGGCCCACCGGCACCAGGCTGTCGATGGCCTTCAGGCCGGTCTGCATCGGCTCGTGCACCGACTTGCGCGGAATGATGCCCGGCGCCTTGACGTCGGCGAGGCGGCGCTCGGCGAACATGATCGGGCCCTTGCCGTCGATCGGGTTGCCCAGCGCGTCCACGACGCGGCCCAGCAGGCCCTTGCCGACCGGCACGTCGACGATGTCGCCCGTCCGCTTGACGGTGTCGCCTTCCTTGATGTCCTTGTCGGTGCCGAAGATCACGACGCCGACATTGTCGCTTTCCAGGTTCAGCGCCATCCCCTTGATGCCGCCGGGGAATTCGACCAGCTCGCCGGCCTGGACGTTGTCGAGGCCGTAAACGCGGGCGATACCGTCACCTACGGACAGAACCCGGCCGATCTCGGAGACTTCCGCCCCGGCGCCGAAATTGTTGATCTGTTCCTTAAGGATATCGGAGATTTCTGCGGCGCGGATGTCCATCAGCCAATCCCTTTCATGGCAAGCTGCAGATTGGAAAGCTTCGTGCGAAGCGAGTTATCGATCATGCGCGATCCGACGCGAACGATCAGCCCGCCAAGCAGGCTGTTGTCCACGCTCGTCTCGAGCTGAATGGTGCGGCGGAGCTGGGCCGACAGGGTATCGCGCAGGGCGTTCGCCTGTTCGTCGGTCAGCGGGTGGGCCGAAACCACCTCGGCGGTCATTTCGCCGCGATGCTCGGCGAGCAATGCGGTGTAGGCATCGATCATGCCCCGCAGCGCGAACAGCCGGCGGTTGGCGGCGACCACGCCCAGGAAACGGCGGGTCAGCGGATCGGCGCCGGCGCGCTCCAGAATGGCGCCGATGGCGCGCGTCTGCTGGTCACGGGAGAAAAGCGGGCTGCGGACCAATTCGGCCAGATCAGCGTTTTCGGCGATCAGGTGCTTCAGGTCGGCGAGGTCCCGCTGCACGACGTCCAGCAGGCCGGCGTCCTTGGCCAGATCGAACAGCGCGGCGGCATACCGTCCCGCCACACCCGATGTCATGGAACTTTCAGCTGCCACGTTGGCGACTCTTCTTTGAGGGCGACTCTTATTGAGACGTTCTTCGGAGCAAAATCACCGGCGAACCGGCGTGTTTCCTCAAGCTATGGCGCGCTCGCGCTTCCCGGGGGAGCAGCGAGACGGCGGGAGTGTTAACACAGCGGTATTCACCATGCAACCAACCCCAACCGGCATTTTTCGGAAGCTGACCAGCGTTCACAGAAAGCTGTGCGGATCGATGTCGATGGCGGTGCGGACGCTGCGCCGTTCCGGCACTTGCGCCAGCCAGCCGCGCACCAGCCCCTGGATGTCCACGCCGCGTTTGGCGCGCACCAGGAAGCGGTGGCGGAAGCGCCCGCGGAGCCGCGCATAGGGCGCCGGCGCCGGGCCGAGCACGCTGATGTCGGGCCCGCGCGGCGCCCGCGCCGCCAGCGCGCGGGCATGGGCCAGCACCTCGCCCTCGTCCACGCCCGAGAGAATCAGCGCGGCAAGGCGGCCATAGGGCGGCCAGCCCGCCTCCTCCCGCTCGGCGGCCTCGTTGCGGTAGAAGGCAGGCCCGTCGCCGCCGATCAGCGCCTGCATCACCGGATGCTCGGGCATGTAGGTCTGCACCAGCACCCGCCCCGGACGCTCCGCCCGGCCCGCGCGGCCGGCCACCTGCCAGAGCTGCTGATAGGTCCGCTCGCCCGCCCGCAGGTCGCCGCCCGACAGTCCCAGATCCGCGTCGACGATGCCGACCAGGGTCAGCATGGGAAAATGGTGCCCCTTGGTGACCAGCTGGGTGCCGATGACGATATCCAGCTGATGCTTCTCGATCCGCTCGATGAAGTCCTGCGCCTCCCGCGCCGATCGCACCGTGTCGCTGGCCATGACCGCGACACGCAGCCCCGGAAACAGCGCCTCGACCTCCTCGCCCAGCCGCTCCACGCCCGGGCCATAGGGAATGATGGTGTCCTCGGCCCCGCATTTCGGGCACTTCTTCGGCATGGGCATGGTGAAGTCGCAGTGATGGCACTGCAGCCTGTTGCCGTAGCGGTGAACCACCAGCGGCGCCGAGCAATTGTCGCGCTGGACCCGGTTGCCGCAGGCGCGGCAGATCGCCGCCGGAGCGTAGCCGCGCCGGTTGAGGAACAGCAGCGACTGCTCGCCCGCCTCCACATTGGCGCGCAGCGCTTCTTCCAGGCGCGGCGAGATCCAGCGGCCGCGCGGCGTGGACTGGCGCCGCATGTCGACGGCCTCGATCGCCGGCAGGCTCGCCCCGCCATGGCGCTGCGGCAGCATCACCCGTTCGTACTTGCCGCTCCAGCAGTTCACCATGGTCTCGAGCGAGGGTGTCGCCGATACCAGGATGATGGGACAGGCCGACAGCGAGGCCCGCACCACCGCCATGTCGCGCGCATGATAGATGACCTGCTCTTCCTGCTTGTAGGCCGGGTCGTGTTCTTCATCGACCACGATCAACGCCAGATCACGAAACGGCAGGAACAGGGCCGAGCGGGCGCCGACGACGACGCGCGCGCCGCCGGTCGCGGCGCCGATCCAGGCGGCGCGGCGGGCCCGGCCGGTCAGCTCCGAATGCCAGGACATGGGGCGCGCGCCGAACCGCGCCTCGAATCGGTCGAGCAGCTGGTTGGTCAGCGCGATCTCGGGCACCAGCACCAGCACCTGCGCCCCGGACGCCGAGCGCAGCGCGGTCGCGATCGCCTCGAAATAGACCTCCGTCTTGCCGGAGCCGGTCACGCCCTCGAGGACCAGGGCCGCGAATCCATCGCCGATCTTGCCAGAGAGCCGGCCGGCGGCCTCGCGCTGGTCCGCTGACAGGACCGGGCCGGGCGTGTCCGGATCGGGCGGCGGCTCCAGGAACCCGGCGTCCGGATCGTTCTCGATGGCCTCCAGCACGCCTTGCTCGGCGAGCCCGCGCACCACGCCGTCGCTGACCGCCGCGGCCTCCGCCAGATCGGCGGCGCCGCGCGGCGGCCCGTCGCGCAGCACATCGATGACCCGCGCCCGCGCCGCCGTCTGCCGCTCGGGCTCCCTTCCGCTCCAGGCATAGGTGATGACCGGGCGCGACGGCTGGAACAGCGAGGGCGTGGCGATGGCCATGCGCAGCACCGAGCCCAGCGGCGCCATGGTGTAGCGGGCGACCCAGTCGATGAAGCGGCGCGTGCTGTCCGGCAGGCGCGGCAGATCCAGCACCCGCGCCACATTGCGCAGCTTGGCCTCATCGACCGCCGCCTCCTGCGGCGCCGGGTCCCAGACCACGCCGATTCGGCGCTTGGTGCCCAGCGGCACCTCGACGAACTGCCCGGGCGGCAACACCGCCTCTGGCGGAGTCCGGTAGTCATATGCTAGGTCAAGCGCCAACGGCAGCAGCACGCGCACGGTCGCCTGCCCGCCGGAGGACGCGTCGGGAGCCGATGGATCGATGTCGATGGCATGCGGTCTTGGCAGTGTCCGGCGCCTCTCATGGAACTGGCCCCGCGGGGCCTTCACAACGGAACCGAGGAATACCCTTCATGAAGTTCTTCGTCGACACCGCCGACATCGCCGAGATCCGCGACCTGGCCGAAAGCGGCCTGCTGGACGGCGTCACCACCAATCCCACGCTGGTGGCCAAGGCGGGCCGCGACTTTACCGAGATTCTGAAGGATATCTGCGACGTGGTCGATGGTCCGGTCAGCGCGGAAGTGACCGCCACCGACGCCAAGGGCATGATCGAGGAAGGCGAGAAACTCGCCCGGATCGCCGACAACATCACCGTCAAGGTGCCGCTGACCATCGACGGCCTGAAGGCCTGCCGCCACCTGACGGGCAACGGCACCATGGTGAACGTCACCCTGTGCTTCTCGGCCGTCCAGGCGCTGATGGCCGCCAAGGCCGGCGCGACCTTCATCTCGCCCTTCGTCGGCCGCCTCGACGACATTTCCCAGGACGGCATGCAGCTGATCCAGGACATCCGCCAGATCTACGACAACTACGATTCGTTCACGACCGAGATCCTGGTCGCCAGCATTCGCAATCCGGTCCATGTGCTGAAGGCCGCGCTGATCGGCGCCGACGTCTGCACCATTCCGCCGTCCACCCTGCGCCAGCTGGTCAAGCACCCGTTGACCGATGCCGGTCTGCAGGCGTTCCTCGCCGACTGGGCGAAGACCGGCCAGAAGATCGGCTGACGCATGGCCGCGAAACTGACACGGGAAAGCGTCCTCGCCTGGCTGGAGAAGCACCCGGACGTGCTCGCCGAACTGCTGCCGGCTGAAGGCGACAAGGGCCCTCGGGTCGTCGACTTCCACCGCCATCTGATCGAGCGTCTGCGCGAGGCGCTGAGCGCCCGCACCGCCGACCGTGACGCGCTGGTCGACACCTCGCGCAGCAATCTGGCCAGCCAGCATCAGGTCCACGAAGCCGCGCTGGCGCTGATCAGGGCCGCGACCTTCGACGATCTGGTCTGGTTCATCAATCGCGAGCTGCACGACCATGTGCACGTGGACGTGGCGCTGTTGTGCCTCGATCACCGCTGCGTCTGGCCGGAGCGCAAGCTCGAGTCGGTCCTGCTGCTGCCCGCCATGCTGCTGGAGGCCCAGTTCGCGCCGGGCCAGACCGTGGCGCTGTCGCCGGTGCGGCCCGATTCGGAGGAGTTCTTCGGTCCCGCCACCAGCCTGATCCAGTCCCAAGCCATGGTGAAGCTGGAGCTCGGCGACAACATCTTCGGCGTGCTGGCGCTGGGCGACCGCGACCCGGCGACCTTCGAGCCGGGTCACGCGACCCAGCTCGTCCGCTTCCTCGCCGATGTGCTGACCGTGCGCCTGCGGCAATTGCTGCCCGCGCCGGACGCCAGGGAAACGGCCCGTTGGTCGCGGCCGGAGAGCTGATCGAACGCCTGCTCGCCTCGCTCGCGGCGGACGACACCGCCGCGCCGCTGGCCCGTGACTGGGCCCGCAACCTGACCTCGGAACGGCGGCTCGCCGTCAATACCCTGACCTCGTACCTGCGCGACCTGCAGGATTTCTTCGCCTTCCTGCAGGGCCATCAGGGCGGCCCGGTCGGCAAGGACACGCTGGCCGGACTGGGCGTGCCCGAGCTGCGCGCCTGGCTGTCGGCGCGGCGGCGCAAGGGCCTGTCGTCCCGGTCCACCGCCCGCGCCCTGTCGGCGGTGCGCGGCTTCTACCGCTTCCTCGGCCGCACCGACGTCCTGACCAACGCGGCGGTGCAGGCCGTCTCCACGCCGAAAGTGCCCCATTCCGTGCCGCGTCCCCTGTCCGTCGGCGGCGCGCTCGCCGTGGTGGACGAGATCGGCGCGCTGAGCGAGGAGCCATGGGTCGCCGACCGCGACACCGCCATCGTCACCCTGCTCTATGGCTGCGGCCTGCGCATTTCCGAGGCGCTGACCCTGCTTCGGCGGGATGCGCCCGAAGGCGAGTCCATGGTGGTGCGCGGCAAGGGCGGCAAGCAGCGGCTGGTGCCGGTGCTGCCCGCCGTGCGCGACGCCATCCGCGCCTATCTGGCCGCCTGTCCCCATGTGCTGGCGCCGGATGGCCCGCTTTTCATCGGCGTGCGCGGCAAGCAGCTCAATCCCGGCATCGTGCAGCAGCGCATCCGCGTGCTGCGCGGCGCGCTGGGCCTGCCCGATTCGGCGACGCCCCACGCGCTGCGCCATTCCTTCGCCACCCACCTGCTGGCCAGCGGCGGCGATTTGCGCACCATCCAGGAACTGCTCGGCCACGCCTCGCTGTCGACGACACAGCACTACACCGAGGTGGACACCGCCCGGCTGCTGTCCATCTACGACGCCGCACACCCGCGCGCGGGCCGGGACACGCCGTGACCCACGTGCTGACACGCCTGGCCCCGCTGTCCATCGGCCCGTCGCCGCTCGGCGGCCGCGGCCTGTTCGCGGACGCTCCCATCGCCGAGGGCGCGCTCATCACCTCCGCCAGCGTGCTGGTGCTGCCGCCCGAGGAAACGCCGCTGACCGACCAGGGCCTGCTGCGCCACTACGTCTTCGACTGGACGCCTGACGCCGAGACCACACAGTACGCGGTGGCGTTCGGCGAGATTTCCTTCTGCAACCACAGCCCCGCGCCCAATTGCCGCTTCGACCTGGACAAGGAAAATCTGTGCATCCGCCTCCACGCCGCCCGCGACATCGCCGCCGGCGAGGAACTGACCATCGACTATGCGTATGAGGAATTTCCGTTCGAGGTAGTGGCGGGGTAGCAGGCTACGAGCAACCGGAAAGTTCGCTCAATTTCGGCGACAGCTTACGAAACTGCCTGTCCGCAACTCATCTATCGACCATCCAATCGTGAGTGTGAAGGCAAAGCCCTTCGCAGCGCAACGACACAAACAACTATACCGGTCACCACGGCGATTCCGCTCAGCCACATCACGTCGTAGGCGTCACTATACTGGCTGCCATCCGGACCGACGTACGCAGCATCCGCCCAGGCGATAAGCCCGAGGGCACCGAACGCCATTGCCAAAACCAGGCCGGTGACAAAAAGACCCCACGCCAAAAGCCTTCTGATCCCCACGATCATCGCCTTTGCCCCGCTGATTATCGGCACAGGTCGTGACGCAACGATACCGCGCCCCTCTCACCGTGACGAGCCATGCAGGCACCCAAAAACAAAGGGCACCGCGCTGGCGGTGCCCTTCGACGTTCTCCCGCCTGCGCGGGGATGACCGTGATGCCTAGAAGTGGATGGCCTTGCCGGCGACGGCGAGGGCGGCTTCCTTCATGGTTTCCGACAGGGTCGGGTGCGCGTGGCAGGTCATGGCGATGTCCTCGGCGGAGGCATCGAATTCCATGGCCAGCACGGCTTCGGCGATCAGATTGCCGGCATCGGGGCCGACGATGTGAACGCCCAGGACGCGGTCGGTCTTGGCGTCCGACAGGATCTTGATGAAGCCTTCCGGATGCAAGCCAACCTTGGCCTTGGCATTGGCCATGAAGGGGAACTTGCCGGCCTTGTAGTCGGCGCTGGCGCTTTTCAGTTCCTCTTCGGTCTTGCCGACCCAGGCCACTTCCGGCGCCGTGTAGATCACGCCCGGAATGGCGTTGTAGTTCACATGGCCGACCTTGCCGGCGATGGTGTCGGCGACGGCGACGCCCTCTTCCTCGGCCTTGTGGGCCAGCATCGGGCCGGCGGTCACGTCGCCGATGGCATAGATGCCGGAAACATTGGTGCGCCAGTGGTCGTCGGTCTTCACCAGGCCGCGGTCGGTCACCGTCACGCCCGCCTTGTCCAGGCCCAGATTGGCCGTGTAGGCCTTCCGGCCGACGGAGACGAGCACGTAGTCCGCCTCAAGCACCTCGGCATCGCCGCCCTTGGCCGCCTCGATGCTGACCTTCAGGCCATCGCCCGATGGCTCGACCTTGGTCACCTTGGTGCCGGTCTTGATGGTCATGCCCTGCTTGCGCAGGATCTTGTCGAATTCCTTGGCGACCTCGTTGTCGACGCCGGGCACGATGCGGTCGAGGAACTCGACCACGGTGATCTTGGCGCCGAGACGGGCCCAGACCGAGCCCAGTTCGAGGCCGATGACGCCGCCGCCGATCACCACCAGGTGCTTGGGCACTTCCGGCAGGGCGATCGCGCCGGTGGACGACACCACGCGCTTTTCATCGATCGTCACGCCCGGAATGGACGCGGGTTCGGAACCGGTGGCGATGATGATGTTCTTGGCCGTCACCGTGGAGGCAGAGCCGTCCTCGCCCTTCACCTCGACCGTGGTCTTGTCCTTGAAGCTGCCCCAGCCCTTCAGATAGTCGATCTTGTTCTTCTTGAAGAGGCCTTCGATGCCGCGGGTCAGGCCCTTCACGGTCTCGTCCTTGTAGGCCATCATCGCGGGCAGATCGAGTTCGACCGCGCCGACCTTGACGCCGACCTTGGCATGGGTGTGGCTGGCCGCGTCGAAGGTTTCCGAGGCATGGAGCAGCGCCTTGGAGGGAATGCAGCCGACATTGAGGCAGGTGCCGCCCAGCGTGCCGCGGCCTTCGATACAGGCCACCTTCAGACCGTTCTGGGCCGCGCGGATCGCCGCCACATAACCGCCGGGGCCGCCGCCGATTACCACCACATCATATTCGCTCATGTTTTCCCTCGTTTTATCTGTGTCCGCATCTGGCCGCTAGAGATCCAGCAGCAGGCGGTGCGGGTCTTCGAGACATTCCTTGACGCGGACCAGGAAGGTGACCGCCTCGCGTCCATCGACAATACGGTGATCGTAGGACAGGGCAAGGTACATCATGGGACGCACCACGATCTGGCCATCGACCACCACGGGCCGGTCCTGGACCTTGTGCATGCCCAGGATGCCGGACTGGGGCGGGTTCAGGATCGGCGTCGACATCAGGGACCCAAATACGCCGCCATTGGAGATCGTGAAGGTGCCGCCTTGCAGGTCTGCCAGCGCGAGTTTGCCGTCCCGCGCCTTCACGGCGGCCTCGCCAATGGCCTTTTCGATACCCGCCAGGCTCTTCTCGTCCACGTCGCGGATGACCGGCACGACCAGTCCCTGAGGCGCCGACACCGCCACGCCCACGTCATAGTGGTTCTTGTAGATGATGCTGTCACCATCCACCTCGGCATTGACCGACGGGATTTCCTTCAGCGCCATGACGCAGGCCTTGGCGAAGAACGACATGAAGCCCAGGCGCACGCCGTGCTTCTTCTCGAACAGGTCGCGGTACTGGTTGCGCACCTGGATCAGCGCGGTCATGTCCAGTTCGTTGAACGTGGTCAGCATGGCCGCCGTGTTCTGGGCTTCCTTCAGCCGCGCGGCGATGGTGCGCCGCAGGCGGCTCATCTGCACCCGTTCCTCGCGCTCCCCCGGCTCGCGCGGCGGCGCGGCGGGCTTGGCGGGCTGGGCCGCGGGCGCCTGGGCGGCGGGCGCGGCTTTCGGAGTCTCCAGCGCCTTGAGCACGTCGCCCTTGGTGATCCGGCCGCCGCGGCCCGTGCCCTCGATGGCGTTCGGGTCGAGCTTGGATTCCTCGACGAGGCGGGCGGCGGCGGGCGCCATGGACACGGCCTCGCGCGCGCGCATTTCCGGGTCGTGCTCCTCCGCGGGCGGCTCGGGCATGGCCGACGGCGCGGGCTCGGCGGGCGCCTTGGCCGCCGGGGCCGGCTTGGCCTCGGCCTTCGGCGCGGGCTTGCTCTCGGGTTTGGCCTCGGCCTTGGCGGCGGGCTTGCCCTCGCTGGCGCCGATGGAGCCGATCACGGCGCCAACCTGGACCGTATCGCCTTCCGCGACCTGGATCTCGCCCAGCACGCCGGCCGCCGGGGCGTTGACCTCGACGGCGACCTTGTCGGTCTCGAGCTCGACCAGCGGCTCGTCCTGCGCGACGGCATCGCCAGGTTTCTTGTACCACTTGGCGACAGTGGCCTCGGTGATCGATTCGCCCAGCGTCGGTACGACGATATCCGTGGACATTCGGCCGGTCCTTTCTTGTTAACCCAACAAAGCGTCATGGACGAGCTTGGCCTGCTGCGCCTGATGGCGCGCGAGCAAGCCAGTCGCCGGAGACGCGGCCGCCGGCCTCCCCACATACACGGGCCGCTTCACGAAATGGTCCAGATCCTCCAGCGTCTTCTCGATGAAGGGCTCGACGAAGGTCCAGGCGCCCATGTTCTGGGGTTCTTCCTGGCACCAGACGATCTTGGCGCGCGGGAAGCGCTCGATCTCTTCCGCCAGCGAATCGCCGGGGAACGGATAGAGCTGCTCGACGCGCAGCAGATAGACGTCGTTCAGGCCCTTGGCGTCCCGCTCCTCGAGCAGGTCGTAGTAGACCTTGCCCGAGCAGATGACGACGCGGCTGATCTCGTCATCGGGCTTCAGCTTGATGAAGCCTGTCTTTTCGGTCTGGGCATGGTCCCACATGATCCGGTGGAACGACGTGCCGCGCGCCATGTCGCTGAGGTGGGAGACGCAGAGCTTGTGCCGAAGCAGGCTCTTGGGCGTCATCAGGATCAGCGGCTTGCGGAACTCGCGGTGCATCTGCCGGCGCAGGATGTGGAAATAGTTGGCCGGCGTCGTGCAGTTCGCCACCTGCCAGTTGTCTTCCGCCGACATCTGCAGATAGCGCTCCAGACGGGCCGAGGAATGCTCCGGCCCCTGACCTTCGAAACCGTGCGGCAGCAGCAGGACCAGCCCGCTCATGCGCAGCCACTTCAGCTCGCCGGCGGCGAGGAACTGGTCGATGATGACCTGCGCGCCATTGGCGAAGTCGCCGAACTGGGCTTCCCACAGCACGAGCGTATTGGGCTCGGCCAGCGTGTAGCCGTACTCGAAGCCCATCACCGCCGCCTCGGACAGCATGGAATCGATGACCTCGAACTTGCTGTCTTCCTTGAGCGTGTCGAGCGGCGTGTAGCGCTCGCCGGTCACCTGGTCGGTGAAGACCGCGTGACGCTGCGAGAAGGTGCCCCGGCCCGAATCCTGGCCCGACAGGCGGACGCCGAAGCCCTCGTCGAGCAGCGAGCCGAACGCCAGCGCCTCCGCGGTGGCCCAGTCGATGCCGGTGCCGCTTTCCAGGGTCTCGCGCTTGCGGTCGAGCTGGCGCTGCAGCGTGCGATGGACGGTAAAGCCGGGCGGCGCCGTGGTCAGCGTCTCGATCAGCCGGCGCAGCGTGTTCACGTCCTCGGCGGTGCGGCCGCGCCGCACGGTGCCGCGCGCCCGCTTCAGCCCGGCCCAGCGGCCTTCCAGCCAGTCGGCCTTGTTCGGCTTGAACGATTCGGCGACCTCGAACTCCATTTCCAGCATGGCGCGGAACTCGTCGCGCATGCGCTTGGCTTCCTCGTCGTCGACCAGTCCTTCCTCGGCGAGGCGGCGCGCGTAGATCTGCGTCACCGACTGCTGGGACTTGATCCGCTGGTACATCAGCGGCTGGGTGAACATGGGCTCGTCGGTTTCGTTGTGACCGAACCGGCGGTAGCAGAACATGTCGATGACCACGTCCTTCTTGAACCGCTGCCGGAACTCGGTGGCGATCTTGGAGACGTGCACGACCGCTTCCGGATCGTCGCCATTCACGTGAAAAATCGGCGCCTGGATGCCCTTGGCGATGTCCGACGGATAGGGCGACGAGCGCGAATACATCGGCGAGGTGGTGAAGCCGATCTGGTTGTTCACGATGAAGTGGATCGTGCCGCCCGTGCGGTAGCCCTTCAGTTGGCTGAGGCCGAGGCATTCGGGCACGAGGCCCTGACCGGCGAACGCCGCGTCACCGTGCAGCAGCAGGCCCATCACCTCGCTGCGCGAGGTATCGCCGCGCTGGTCCTGCTTGGCGCGGACCTTGCCCATGACGACCGGATCGACGGCCTCCAGATGGGACGGGTTGGCCGACAGGGACAGATGCACGGTGTTGCCGTCGAACTCGCGGTCGGCCGAGCTGCCCAGATGGTATTTCACGTCGCCCGAGCCTTCGACCTCGTCCGGCGTGGACGAGCCGCCGCGGAACTCGTTGAAGATCGCCCGGTACGGCTTCTGCATCACGTTGGCGAGCACGTTGAGGCGGCCGCGGTGCGGCATGCCGATGGCGATTTCCTTCACGCCCAGTGCCCCGGCCCGCTTGATGATCGCCTCGAGCGCCGGAATCGTCGCCTCGCCGCCATCAAGGCCGAAGCGTTTGGTACCCGTGTACTTGACGTTCAGGAACTGCTCGAAGGATTCGGCCTCGATCACCTTCTGCAGGATCGCCTGCTTGCCCATGTCGGTGAAGGATACGTATTTGTCACGTCCTTCCATGCGCTCCTGGATCCAGGCCTTCTCCTCGGGCTCGGAGATGTGCATGTATTCGACGCCGATGGTGCCGCAATAGGTGCGCTCGAGCAGTTCAACGATCTCGCGCAGGGTGGCCATCTCCAGGCCCAGCACGTTGTCGAGATAGATCGGACGGTCGAGGTCGGCTTCCTTGAAGCCATAGGATTCCGGGTCCAGCTCCGGATGATCGGGCGACACCGCGAGACCGAGAGGGTCCAGCTTGGCGTGCAGATGCCCGCGCACGCGGTAGGCGCGAATCAGCATCAACGCCCGCAGGGAATCGATCGTCGCCGCGCGGACTTCCTTCTGGCCGACCGGCTGGCCCTTGGGCGCGGCTTTGGCGGGAGACGGCGCGCCCGGATCGAGCGCCGCCGTCATGTCGCCATTGGCGGGCGGCGGCCAGTCGGACCGCTGCCAGGATGGGCCGTCATCGCGCTTCACGGACGTGGCGGCGCCGGTCGACAGGCTGTCGAACCAAGCGCGCCATTCCGGATCCACGGACCCGGGGTCGCGTTCATAGCGATGATAGAGGGTTTCAAGAAAGGGCGCGTTGGCCCCGTTCAGAATAGCCGACAGTTCGGGATTTAGATCCATGCTCCTGGTCCGGCGCCGGATTTCAGCCGGCGCCCCTTCACGTTATCAGGCCGCCGGCATCCCCTCCGGATCAGCCCCTCAAAAGCTCCATCAAGGTCGTGCCCAGCGCGGCCGGGGATTCGGACACCCGGATTCCCGCCGACCGCATGGCCTCGATCTTGTCTTCCGCGCCGCCCTGACCGCCGGAAATGATCGCGCCGGCATGACCCATGCGGCGGCCCGGAGGAGCGGTACGACCGGCGATGAAACCCACCACCGGCTTCTTGATCTTCGACGACTTCAGGAATTCCGCCGCCTCTTCCTCGGCCGAGCCGCCGATCTCGCCGATCATGATGATCGACTCGGTGGCGTCGTCCTTCAGGAACAGCTCCAGCACGTCGATGAAGTTGGTGCCGTTGACCGGATCACCGCCGATACCGACGCAGGTGCTCTGGCCCAGGCCGACCGCCGTGGTCTGCGCCACCGCTTCATAGGTAAGCGTGCCCGAACGGGAAACAACGCCCACCGAACCCGGCTTGTGGATATGGCCCGGCATGATGCCGATCTTGCACTGGTTCGGCGTGATGACGCCCGGGCAGTTCGGGCCGATCAGGCGGGTGCCGCTGTTCTGCAGCGCGCGCTTCACCTTCACCATGTCCAGCACCGGGATGCCTTCGGTGATGCACACCGCGAGGCGGATGCCGGCGTCGATGGCTTCCAGGATGGCGTCGGCCGCGAAGGGCGGCGGGACGTAGATGACCGAGGCGTCGGCGCCGGTCTTCTCGACCGCGTCGGCGACCGTGTCGAAGACGGGCAGGTCAAGGTGCAGCGTGCCGCCCTTGCCGGGGGTGACGCCGCCGACCATCTTGGTACCGTAGGCGATCGCCTGTTCCGAATGGAAGGTGCCTTGCGAGCCGGTGAAGCCCTGGCAGATGACCTTGGTATTGCTGTCGACCAGAACGGCCATGATTACTGCTCCTCACGAACGGCTTTGGCGACCTTGGCGGCCGCGTCGGCCAGATCGTCGGCCGAGGTGATGGCGAGGCCCGATTCGGCCAGGATCTGCTTGCCCAGGTCCACGTTGGTGCCCGCGAGGCGAACGACCAGCGGCACGTCGAGGCTGACTTCCTTGGCCGCCGACACGATGCCCTCGGCAATGATGTCGCAGCGCATGATGCCGCCGAAGATGTTGACCAGGATGGCTTCCACGTTCGGATCGGACAGGATGATCTTGAACGCTTCGGTCACGCGCTCCTTGGTCGCGCCGCCGCCCACGTCGAGGAAGTTGGCGGGCGCTTCGCCATAGAGCTTGATGATGTCCATGGTCGCCATGGCCAGACCGGCGCCATTGACCATGCAGCCGATGCTGCCGTCGAGCTTGATGTAGTTCAGCTCGTGCTTGGCGGCTTCCAGCTCCATCGGATCCTCTTCGTCGGGATCGCGCAGCGCCACCACGTTCTTGTGGCGGAACAGGGCGTTGGAATCGAAGTTCATCTTGGCGTCGAGCGGGATGATCGTGTCCGCGCCGGTGACGACCAGCGGATTGATCTCGAGCATCGAGGCGTCGAGTTCGATGAACGCACGGTACAGCGACTGGATCAGCTTGCCGGCTTCGCCCACCTGCTTGCCGGTGAGGCCGAGGCCGAACGCGATCTGGCGGGTGTGGAAACCCTGCAGGCCGGTGACCGGATCGATGTAGATCGTCTTGATCTTCTCGGGCGTGTGCGCGGCCACCTCTTCGATGTCCATGCCGCCTTCGGTCGAGGCCATGATGGCGACGCGCGACGTGCCGCGATCGACCAGCAGCGCCAGGTACAGCTCGCGGCGGATGTCACAGCCGTCCTCGATGTAGACGCGCTTGACTTCCTTGCCCTTTGGGCCGGTCTGGTGGGTGACCAGGGTCATGCCGATCATCTGCTGCGCGGTCTCGCGCACGGCATCGGTCGACTTGACCACCTTCACGCCGCCGCCCTTGCCGCGGCCGCCAGCGTGGATCTGCGCCTTCACGACCCAGACCGGGCCGCCCAGTTCCTTGGCTTTCGCCTCGGCTTCTTCCGGCGTGTAGGCGACGCCGCCGGCCAAGACCGGTACGCCGAATTCCTTGAGGAGGGCTTTCGCCTGGTATTCGTGGATATTCATGCTGATGCTCTTTGCGTTTCCTCGCGGTCCCGGTTCGCGGACCCCGCGGTGCTTATATCACCGTGCGAATGACTGACAACCGCGATCAGGCGAGACCGGTGTCGATTTTCTTGCAGGCTTCGACCAGGCCCTTGACCGAGTCCACGGACTTGTCGAAGCCGGCCTTCTCCTCGCCTTCCAGCGAGATTTCCACCACGCGCTCGACACCGCCGGCGCCGATGATCACGGGCACGCCGACATACAGGTCGTCGACGCCGTACTGGCCGGTCAGGTGCGCCGCGCAGGGCAGCAGGCGCTTCTTGTCCTTCAGGAAGCTTTCGGCCATGGCGACGGCCGAGGTGGCGGGCGCGTAGAAGGCCGAGCCGGTCTTGAGCAGGCCGACGATCTCGGCGCCGCCGTCACGGGTGCGCTGGACGATCTGGTCGATCTTCTCCTGGCTGCTCCAGCCCATCTTGATCAGGTCCGGAACCGGAATGCCGGCCACCGTGGAGTAGCGGACCAGCGGCACCATGGTGTCGCCGTGGCCGCCGAGCACGAAGGTGGTGACGTCCTGCACCGAGACGTTGAACTCGTCCGCCAGGAAGTGGCTGAAGCGCGCCGAGTCCAGCACGCCGGCCATGCCGACGACCATGTTGTGCGGCAGGCCCGAGAACTGGCGCAGCGCCCAGACCATCGCATCGAGCGGGTTGGTGACGCAGACCACGAACGCGTTCGGGGCATACTTGCCGATGCCCTCGCCCACGGCCCGCATGACCTTCAGGTTGATGCCGAGCAGGTCATCGCGGCTCATGCCGGGCTTGCGCGGCACGCCGGCGGTGACGATCACCACGTCGGCGCCCTCGATGTCCTTGTAATCCTGCGTGCCGGAGAGCTTCGCGTCGAAATTGTCGACCGGCGCGGACTGCGACAGATCGAGCGCCTTGCCCTGGGGCAGGCCTTCGGCGATATCGAAGACGACGACGTCGCCCAGTTCCTTCAGCGCGATCAGGTGGGCGAGCGTGCCGCCGATCTGGCCACCGCCGATCAGCGCAATCTTCTTGCGAGCCATGAAGGTCTCCGGTTGTTGGTTCGGTTCGGATGGGCCTCGGGTTTAACGCGAATTTTGACCGCCCGCAAGAGCGAGAATTGGACTTTACTGTCTATTATATAGACAGGTCTGTAGTGTTGTAGCGGGTCGGCGCGAATTCGAAGTAATCATGGCTCTGCATCTCGAGCAGACGCGACACCGTCCGCTCGAATTCAAAGCTTCCGTCGCCCGCCGGGTACAGTTCGTCGGGCCGCGTGGCCGCCGAGCAGACCAGCTTGACCCGGTTGTCGTACAGCGCGTCGATGAGCGTGACGAAACGTTTCGCCTCGTTCCGTTTTTCCGGCCCCATCCGGGGAATGCCCGCCAGGATGACCGTGTGGAACGCAGCGGCGATGGCCAGATAGTCGGCCGCGCCGAGCGGCCGGGCGCACAGTTCCGAAAAGGTGAAGCGGGCCACGCCCTTGGCCGCCTCGGTCACCGGCAGCGCGCGTCCCTGCATCACCTGCAGGATGACCGGCTCGCCCCTCGGCAGGTCCGTCAGCGCGGTGAAGCTTTCGTCCAGTTCCCGTTCCGACTGCGGGCCGAGCGGCACGTGGTAGACCGGCATATCGCGGATTCGCTCCATCCGGTAATCGGTTGGCGAGGCGAGATGCAGCACGTCGAATTCTGTCTTGAGCATGTCGATGGACGGCAGGAAGAGCTGCCGGTTGAGCCCCCCTTCATACAGGTCGGCGGGCGCCCGGTTGGAGGTGATGACAATGACCACCCCCAGATCGAGCAGCGCCCGGAACAGACGGCCAAGGATCATGGCGTCGGCCACGTCGGTGACCTGGAACTCGTCGAAGCAGAGCAGCATTGCTTCACGCGCAATACTGGCCGCCACCGGAGCGATCGGGTCGTCGGCCTCGAATCCCTCCGCCCGGCGCTCCGCCGCCGACAGCTTGCGCCAGCGATGCACCCGCTCGTGAACTTCCAGCATGAAGGCGTGGAAATGGACCCGGCGCTTGGGCGCGAACGCGGTCGAGGCGAAGAACAGGTCCATCAGCATGGACTTGCCGCGCCCCACCCCGCCATAGATGTACAGGCCTTGCGGCGACTCCTGCCGTTCGCGGCGGAACAGGCTGCGCCAGCCGCCATTCTTGCCCGGCTGATAGGTCCTGAGCCGGCTGTGCAGGACCTCCAGCTTTTCCGCCGCCAGTTCCTGCGCGTCATCATGGGTCAGCGTCCCGTCGGCGACGAGCGCACGGTAGCCATTGAGCGGGCTGGAGAATTTCAGGGTCGCGGGAACTTGGGGCTTCATGGAGTCCGCAAAAGAAAACGGCGGTCCAACCGTGACCGCCGTTCGCTATCTACAGGCGCGGCAAGGGCCGCGCAACCGGTCATGACGCGGGTCAGACCCGACGTTCGACCATCAGCTTCTTGATTTCCGCGATCGCCTTGGCCGGATTGAGGCCCTTCGGGCAGGCATGGGCGCAGTTCATGATGGTGTGGCAGCGATAGAGGCGGAACGGGTCCTCGAGGTTGTCGAGGCGCTCGCCGGTGTGCTCGTCACGGCTGTCGGCGATCCAGCGATAAGCCTGGAGCAGCACGGCCGGCCCGAGGTAACGGTCCTGGTTCCACCAGTAGGACGGGCACGAGGTGGAGCAGCAGGCGCACAGGATGCACTCGTAGAGGCCGTCCAGCTTGCGCCGGTCTTCCTCGCTCTGCAGCCGCTCGCGCGCCGGCGCCGGGCTTTCGGTCTTCATCCACGGCTCGATGGAAGCGTACTGGGCATAGAAGTTGGTCAGGTCCGGCACCAGGTCCTTCACCACTTCCATGTGCGGCAGCGGGGTGATGGACACGTCGCCCTTCACCTCGTCCATGCCCATGGTGCAGGCGAGGCCGTTCTTGCCGTCGATGTTCATGGCACACGAGCCGCAGACGCCTTCACGGCACGAGCGGCGGAAGGTCAAGGTCGAGTCCATCTCGTTCTTGATCTTGATCAGCGCGTCGAGAACCATAGGACCGCACGTGTCCAGGTCCACCTCGTAGGTATCCATGCGCGGGTTCTGGCCATCGTCCGGATTCCAGCGATAGACGTTGAACTTGCGCACCCGCGTGGCACCTTCCGGCGCCTTGTAGGTCTTGCCTTTGCCGACCTTGGAGTTCTTCGGCAGGGAAAATTCGACCATCCCGAGCGATCCTTATCCTGAGCCTTAGTAAACGCGGGCCTTGGGTTCGATGTAGCTCGCCTCGTCGGTGAGCGTATAGGTGTGCACCGGCCGGTAATCGATGCTGACGTTACCGTCATCGTCGAGCCAGGCGAGGGTGTGTTTCATCCAGGTGGCGTCGTCCCGGTCCGGGAAATCCTCGCGGGCGTGAGCGCCGCGGCTTTCCTTGCGGTTTTCGGCCGAATACATGGTGACCATGGCCTGGCGGATCAGATTGTCGAGCTCGATGCTCTCGATAAGATCGCTGTTCCACACCAGCGAGCGGTCGGTGACGCGGATGTCGGCCATCTGGTCCCACACCTGCTTGATGAGGACCTTGCCTTCCTGGAGCACTTCACCGGTGCGGAACACCGCGCAGTTGTTCTGCATGGTGCGCTGCATGTTGTTGCGGATCTGCGCCGTCGGCGTGCCGCCCTTGGCATAGCGGTAGTGATCCAGCAGGGCGATGGCATTGGCGCCGGCGTCCTTGCCCAGATCCTTGTGCGGCGCGCCCGCCTTGATGATCTGGCCCGCGCGGTGACCAGCGGCGCGGCCGAACACCACGAGATCGATCAGCGAGTTGGAGCCGAGACGGTTGGCGCCGTGCACCGACACGCAGGCCGCCTCGCCGACCGCCATCAGACCCGGCACGACCGTATCCGGCTCGCCGTTCTTCAGGGTCAGCACTTCGCCATGATAGTTGGTCTGCAGGCCGCCCATGTTGTAGTGGACCGTCGGCAGCACCGGGATCGGCTCCTTGGTCACGTCGACGCCCGAGAAGATGCGGGCCGATTCCGAGATGCCGGGCAGGCGTTCGTGCAGAACCGCCGGGTCCAGGTGATCCAGGTGCAGATAGATGTGATCCTTGTGCGGACCGACGCCGCGGCCTTCGCGGATTTCCACGGTCATGGACCGGCTGACCACGTCGCGCGACGCCAGATCGCGAGCCGAGGGCGCATAACGCTCCATGAAGCGCTCGCCTTCGGAGTTGACGAGATAGCCGCCCTCGCCGCGCGCGCCTTCGGTGATCAGGCAGCCCGAGCCATAGATGCCGGTCGGGTGGAACTGGACGAATTCCATGTCCTGCAGCGGCAGTCCGGCGCGCAGCGCCATGCCGCCGCCATCGCCGGTGCAGGTATGCGCCGACGTGGCCGAGAAATAGGCGCGGCCATACCCGCCGGTCGCGAGCACGACCATGTGGGCGCGGAAGCGATGCAACTGGCCCGTCGCCATGTCGAGCGCGATCACGCCGCGGCACACGCCGTCGTCCATGATCAGGTCGAGGGCGAAGAACTCGATGAAGAACTGCGCGTCATGCTTCAGCGACTGCTGGTACAGCGTGTGCAGCATGGCGTGGCCAGTACGGTCGGCCGCCGCGCAGGTGCGCTGCGCCGCCGGGCCCTGGCCGAAATTGGTGGTCATGCCGCCGAAGGCACGCTGGTAGATCTTGCCTTCCTCGGTGCGCGAGAACGGGACACCGAAATGTTCCAGCTCGATCACGGCGGCAGGCGCTTCGCGGACCATGTACTCGATCGCGTCCTGGTCGCCGAGCCAGTCGGAGCCCTTGACGGTGTCGTACATGTGCCAGCGCCAGTTGTCCTCGCCCATGTTGCCGAGCGAGGCGGCGATGCCGCCCTGCGCCGCGACGGTGTGCGAGCGGGTCGGGAACACCTTGGTCAGGCAGGCGGTGCGCAGCCCCTGTTCGGCCATGCCCATGGTGGCGCGCAGACCGGAGCCGCCAGCGCCGACGACGACGACGTCATATTGATGGTCGATGAGCGGGTAAGCCTGGCTCATGCGGTCAGCCTCCAAACGCGATCTTGAGTACGGCGAACGCCGCGACGGCGCCCGCCGCGAAACAACCGAACGTATTGAGCATGTTGACGATCAGCTTGCTGCCCTCGCCATGCACGTAGTCCTCGATGATGACCTGCAAGCCCAGCTTCAGGTGATAGAAGCCGGCGATGATCAGCAGCAGCATCATGATGGCCGGGAACGGGCGCGACAGCCAGTCCAGCACATCGTCCCGGCCCGCGCCCGTCAGGCAGACCAGCGACGCAACCAGATAGAGGGTCAGCGGCACCAGGGCGACGGCGCTGACGCGCTGCACCCAGAAATGATGCGTGCCTTCCTTGGCCGAACCGAGGCCGCGGACCTTGCCGAGTGGTGAACGCAGGCTCATCAGTAGCCTCCCGTCATGGTGAGGCCGATGCCCCAGGCCAGAACGGTCAGCACCACGGACCCGATCACCACCGCCCAGCCCGAACGGGTGGCGGTCGCGACGTCGAAGCCGTGGCCCACGTCCCACACCAGGTGGCGGATGCCGTTGAGAAGGTGGAACATCAAGGCCCACGTCACACCGAGCAGCAGGATCATGCCGACGATGCTGGCGCTGAACGCCTGGACGCATTCGAAGGCTTCATAGCTGGTCGCGGCGGCGATCAGCCACCAAGCGAGCCAAACGGCGCCCGCCGCCAGCCCCACGCCCGTGGCGCGGTGCAGGATCGAGCTCGCCATTGTAACGGTCCAGCGATAGACCTGTAGATGCGGTGAGACAGGGCGTTTAACCTGCGCCATGACGGCTCCCCCGTTGACAGTCCCCGGTAAGATTGGCGCGCCATATTAGTCGTGAGACTAGTCAGGTCAACGCCATACTCCGATGTTCTGTCGCTTATACTCCGTTCATTCGTGCTGGTCAGCGCATAACGGCTATGCATGGAGCATTAAAGGGCTTCTTGTTGCGACTCGATTGCGTTTTGAGCGATTGGGGCTATCGTTGCAGACTGGAGGAACCCCGTCCGTGATCACCCAGTCCGGCATTTCGATCCGCCCCGGCAACGCCGCCGATGCCGAAGGTATCGCGCAGGTGCACGTGGAGACGTGGCGCGACACCTATCGCGGCATCCTGCCGGCACGGGTCCTGTCGGCGCAGACCTATGCGCGGCGCCTTGCCCTGTGGCGGCAGACGCTCAGCCGTGACGCGGAACGGCTGGTGCTCGTGGCGGAAAGCGGGCGCCAGATCGTCGGCTTCGCCACCAGCGGCCGCAACCGGTCGCCTGGCGTTCCGTTCACCGCCGAGATGTATACCCTCTATGTCCTGGAAGACTGGCAGAGCGAGGGCATCGGCCATGCCCTTTTCCGGCAGTCCTGCGCGCTGCTGGCCAAGGATGGTCACCGCAATCTGCTGACCTGGGTGCTGACCGAGAATCCGTCCGTCGGCTTCTACGAATGGCTGGGCGGCATCCCCGTAGCCGAACGCGACGAACGCTTCGGCCTCGCCATTCTGCGGCAGCGCGGCTACGGCTGGTGGCTGTAGCGGCCTGCTGACATGAAGAAGGCCCGCGAGCGGGCCTTCGTTTGGAATCGGTGCGCCTCGATGCGTCAGCCGCGCGGCATCAGCACCCAGTAATCCAGATCCAGCACGACGGCCGCGTGATCCTTGCCGTCAGCGCCCTTGTCGGGAAAATCCGTGGCGGGCTGGTTCTTGACGCCCACGGTGCGAATGCGCAGCGCGCCGATGTCCGGCCGGCCGGGGATCTCGGCCTTGTCGAGCACTTCCGACCACGCGAAGATCGTGTCGCCGGCAAAGCTGGGCGCCACGTGACGGCCGCCATTCAGCGCGGCGATGAAAGAAGCGTTGCCCAGCCCGTTGAAGCTGATGGCGCGGGCCAGCGAAATGATGTGGCCGCCATAGATCAGCCGCTTGCCGAAGCGGCTTTCGGCCTGCATCACCTGGTTGAAGTGGACCCGCGCCGTGTTCTGGTACAGGCGCGTCGCGAGCATGTGCTCGGCTTCCTCCATGGTGATGCCGTCCACATGGTCGATCTTCTCGCCCACCGAATAGTCGTTCCACAGATGAGCGGAGCCCGACAGGACCGTGTCATAGGCCGAGAAGTCCAGCTCCTCAGGCACCACCAGATCGCGCGCCGCGACGGCGGCGGGCAGCTCGGGAATGGTTTCCGCCGGAGCCGGCGCGTTGACGTCGCCCTTGTTGACCATCACCCAGCGCACGTAGTCCAGCACGACCTCGTCGGCCTGGTTGGTGCCCGTGGAGCGGACATAGACCACGCCCGCCTTGCCGTTTGACAGCTCGCGCAGGCCGATCACCTGCGAGACCGCCGTCAGCGTGTCGCCCGGGTACACGGGGCGCAGGAAACGGCCGTCCGCATAGCCCAGATTGGCCACCGCGTTGAGCGAGATGTCGGGTACCGTCTTGCCAAAGACGAAATGGAACGTCAGGAAATCGTCCAGCGGCGCGGCGGCCAGCCCCAGATCCATGGCGAACGGATCGGAGCAATTGACCGCGAAACGCGACCCGTAGAGCGCCGTGTAGAGCGCGACATCGCCCTCGGTCACCGTCCGCGGTGTCGCGTGGACGATCTCCTGGCCCAGGGTGAAGTCCTCGAAGAAATTGCCGCGCGCGGTCTTGGTCATGTCAGGCGCTCGCTTCCTGGAGGTTGTGGATCGCCTCGGCCAGCGCGACCACGCGCTTGGCGTTCTCCACGTGAAGATTCTCGACCAGCTTGCCGTCGACGACCACGACGCCCTTGCCTTCCTTCTCGGCTTCGGCGAAGGCTTCGATGATCCGGCGCGACAGATCGACCTCGGCGGCGTCGGGCGCGTAGACCTCGTTGCAAGGATCGACCTGCGACGGATGGATCAGCGTCTTGCCGTCGAAGCCGAATTCCAGGCCCTGCACGCAGGCATCGCGGAAGCCGCCCGCGTCCTGAAGGTCCAGATAGACGCCGTCGAGGATGGCGAGGCCTTCCGCGCGAGCCGCCAGGATGCACAGCGACAGGCTGGTCAGCATGGGCAGGCGCAGCGGCGTGTGGCGGGCATGCACGTCCTTCACCAGATCGGACGTGCCCATCACCAGCGCGGCGACGCGAGAGGAGGCCGCGGCGATCTCCTGCACCCGCAGCACGCCGCGCGGCGTTTCGATCATGCACCAGATCGCCGTGGTGGCGAGCGCGCCGCTGGCGTCCATCAGGCTTTCCAGCTCATGCACCATCTCGGCCGATTCGACCTTCGGGATCAGGATCGCGTCGGGCTGCGCCGCGCAGGCCGCCTTCACGTCCTCGACGCCCCAGGGCGTGTCCAGGCCGTTGCAGCGGATGATCATCTCGCGGCCGCCATAGCCGCCACCGATCACCGAATTGCACACGGTCTCGCGCGCGGCGGCCTTGGCGTCCGGCGCCACGGCGTCCTCGAGATCGAGAATGATTGCGTCGGCCGGAATGCTCTTGGCCTTTTCCTGCGCGCGAGCGTTGGAGCCCGGCATGTAAAGCACGCTGCGGCGAGGACGGAAAGTGGCGGCCATGGGAGACTCTCCTGCTGACGGATGGTTTTGGTGGCGCCAACCTAGAGGCGGTTCGCACCCGTGGTAAAGTTCAATTTCCGCGCGGGCCGCACCTTCTAGGCGCAGACCTTGAGCAGCACCGCCGGGACACCCGTCCACAGGGTGGCGCCGGCCGCCGCGACGGCGAGAACCAGCGAGACCCGCCGGATGAACACCGCACCGCCCGACGCTCCTCGCACGCGGCGCGCAAACCACCAGACCAGCAGCCCGTGGGCGATCAGGTGCAGCGCCAGCACCGCGATCATGCCGCCCCGCGCGAACGGCGCGCCGCCCGCCGCGCACAGCGCGCCATGCAGGCCATAGAAGGCGATGAACGCCGAACTCCAGATGCCGAACCCGGCGATCAGGCCGAGCGTCTCGGCCGGCTGGGCACCCTTGATCATGCGCCGGCCCATCGCGGCAACCCGTGGACCAGCACCAGAATTACCAGGCCGGTCAGGGCGGCGTACCGCCAGAACATGTCCTGGTTGACGGCGTCGATGGCCCGCATGGCCGACATGAACCCCGCCCGGCTGCGCAGGAAGCTGTAGGCCGAGGCGATGGCGGCGATCAGCGCATGAAAAGCGCCATAGCCCGCCAGCACCGCCACGACCGCGCCATAGGCATGCTCGGTCGGCGGCGGCGCCAGCCAGAAGGGCACCGCGAGGAACCCGGCCATGGCGAGCACACCGGCTATGGCGGCGGCCAGCAGCGCCGCCTCGCGTCCCGCCGCCGACCCGCGCGCGTTGCAGGCCCGCGCCCGCCGCGCCGCGAGGACGGCGACCGACAGGGCGAGCGTGGTCGCGGCAGGCACGCCCAGGCCGGGATCGACCAGACGCGGCGGCGGCCAGTTCGGCGCGATCAGCCACAGGAACAGATAGCCGAACACCAGCGCCGCGAAGAACGCGGCATCCACCGTCAGCGTGAACACCATCGCCCACCACGCCGTCGAACGGTCGCTGGCCGCGTGAGGCAGGACATGTTCGCCGAAGCCGATATCGATGGGCTCGGGGTCCTCGCGCAATCCCGAGCGCCACATCCAGATCAGGCTGAGCGCCAGCACCGCCACCGCGCCGATGGCCGAGAGCCAGTAGAGCTTGAACAGGAACGCGACGAAGAACAGCCCCGTCGCCAGCGCCGCGACCAGCGGCAGATAGGAGGGACCGGGCAGGACCAGAACCTGGTCCGGCTGTCCCGTCACCGGATCGACGCACAATGTCTCGCGCCGGTTGCGCGGTGCCCCGGCGAGATATCCCGCGCCAGCGGCAAGCGCGGCAGGCAGCGACGGATCGTGATGCAGCGGATCGCGGTGCTCGATTTTCGGAATGCTGGCGATGTTGTAAGTCGTCGGCGGGATCGCCATCGCCCACTCCAGCGTTCCCGCGCGCCACGGGTTCTTCTTCGCGTGAGGCGCGAAACGCCATTGCAGCACCAGGTCGATCAGCACCATGGCGAAGCCGATCGCCATCACGAAGCCGCCGATCGACGAAATCAGGTTGAGCGTATCCCAGCCCAGCCCGCCCGGATAGGTATAGACCCGGCGCGGCATGCCCAGCAGCCCGGTCAAATGCATCAGCAGGAAGCCGGCATGGAAGCCGGTGAACACCACCCAGAAGGCGGTTTTCCCCAGCCCGGTGTCCGAGCGCCGGCCGGTGATGTGCGGCAGCCAGTAATAGATACCCGCCATGGCCGGAAACACGAAACCGCCGATCAGCACATAATGGAGGTGCGCGACGATGAAATGGGTGTCGTGCGCCTGCCAGTCGAACGGCACCACCGCCACCATCACCCCGGTCAGCCCGCCGGCCACGAAGGTGAAGAAGAAGCCGAGCACATACAGCATGGGCAAGGTCAGCCGCGGCCTTCCGGACAGCAGGGTCGCCAGCCACGCGAAGACCTGGACCGCCGTCGGCACCACGACCAGCAGGCTCGCCGCCGAGAAGAACGCCAGCGACAGATGCGGAATGCCCGTGGTGAACATGTGATGCACCCACAGCCCGAAGCTGATGAACGCCTGCGCGATCAACGCGCCGACGATCCAGCCGTAACCGATGATCGGCCGTCCCGCGAACACCGGAATGATGGTCGAGATCACGCCCGCCGCGGGCAGGAAGATGATGTAGACCTCGGGATGGCCGAACAGCCAGAACAGATGCTGCCACAGCAGCGGATCGCCGCCGCGCGTCGGGTCGAAGAACGGCAGCCCGAACGCCCGCTCCAGCTCCAGCAATATGCTGCCCAGGATCAGCGGCGGAAAGCCCACCAGCATCATGGCGGCCGTGACCCAGAGGTACCAGCACAGCAGCGGCATGCGGGCCAGCGACATGCCTCCCGCCCGCACCTTCAGCACGGTGACCATGAACTCGATCGCGGCGCAGACGGCCGACACCTCGACGAAGGTGACCCCGATCAGCCACAGATCCGAATTGATCCCGGGCGAGAACGGCTTGGACGACAGCGGCGTGTACATGAACCAGCCGCTGTCGGGCGCCACGCCCGCCAGCATGCCGATGATCAGCAGCAGCCCGCCGAACAGATAGCACCAGTAGCCGAAGGCGCCGAGGCGCGGGAACGCGAGATCCCGCGTCCCCAGCAGCTTGGGCAGCATGTAGATGGTAAAGCCCTCGATCAGCGGAATGGCGAACAGGAACATCATCACCGTGCCGTGCATGGTGAAGACCTGGCTGTAGCTCGCCGCGTCGAGGAACTGGGTATGCGGACCGGCAAGCTGCGCGCGGATCAGCATGGCGAGGACGCCGCCGATCAGGAAATAGACCAGCGCCGTGACCATGAACCGCTTGCCGATCACCGAGTGATTGACGTCGGCGAGGAACCCGAATCGGCCCGGCGGCGCATCCCACAGCGGCTGGAGCAGACGGTGCAGCCGCAGCGCCTGCCTGTGCGTGTCCTTCATCATGGCGCCACTCCCAGCCAGCGCAGGACATTCTCGTAGGCGGCCCTGATCTGCCGCGAGACAGGCGGCGGCCTGTCGTCATGGAACACCAGAGGCGGCGCGGCGGCGGCGCCCGAGGCAGCCAGCGCCGCGTCGTAGTCGCCGGCCGCGTGGGCGCGCACGAGGAAATTCATGTGCGCGTGTCCCACCCCGCAATATTCGGCGCACAGTCCGGCATAGGTGCCGGGCGCATCGGCGGCGAGCACGATACGGTTGGTCTTGCCCGGAACCGCGTCGATCTTGCCGCCCAGCCGGGGCACCCAGAAGGCGTGGATGACGTCCGCGCTCGTCACCCTCACCTGGAACGGCTGGCCGGCCGGGACATGCAGGACGTTGAGCGTCGTCAGGCCCGCGTCCGGGTAGCGGAATTCCCAGCCGAATCGCACCGCATGGGCATGAATCACCGGCATCTGGTTCGCGCCACGCGCCAGCAGATGTTCGCCCCGGAACAGCGCCCAGCCCAGCAGAAGCCCCATGACGAGGACGGGAAACACCAGCCCGCCCCCGACCAGCATCAGGTTCTTCGGCACGTCGCGCCCGCCCCGACGGAGCGAGACCAGCACAGCACCCATCACGCCGGCAAGGATGACGAGAGCACCGGCGAACATGACCCACCAGATTTCCGCGACGTCGCGCGCGGCCGGCCCCGCCGGGTCCAGCGTGGACAGCGGACCCGCGCAACCGCCAAGGCCCAGCGCCGCCACGGCGAGCCATGGGGAACCCCACGGGATCGCCCGCGTTGGCTGGACATGGTCAAACACAATGAATCGCGGCATCTGGACGTCAGCTCCAGGATCGCCCTCGCCGGTCATCCCCTTCACGCCATGATGGTCACCTTCCCCATCGCGCTGGTCGCGGCGACGCTGGGCGGCGACATCCTCTACTGGCTGACGGCCGATCCGTTCTTTGCCCGCGTCAGCCTGTGGACCAGCGGCTGGGGTTTTGGCATGGGCGTGCTCGCGGGTTTCGCCGGTACCGCGGAATTGCTGGCAGGACGCGGTATCCGCCGCCGCCCGGAAAGCTGGACCCATGCGGTGGCCGCCATGATGCTGCTGGCCACCATCGGCACCAACTGGGGCATTCGCCTGATCGGCGCCGAGGCGGCCATCCTGCCCTGGGGCGTCGTGCTGTCGCTGGGCGGCCTGATCTTCGTCGGGCTCGCGGGCTGGCAGGGCGGTAAACTGGTGTTCGAGCATCAGATCGGCATCATGATCGGGGAAGAGGGCGAGGCGGATCGAGAAGACCAGGCTCCCGCATCCAGACCGGCAGGCGCTCGATAGAGAATTCCGGTTTCGCCAGGACCAGCCACAGGATCGACAGAATGGCGCCGCCGACGAGGCACCAGATCACGATGATCCGCCGGTGCGGCGGCGCGTGATCAGGATCGGCGAGATGCGCGATCAGGTGGCCTACCTGGATATGCGCGATCACCAGCACCCCCACGGCCATCAGCTTCACGAACATCCAGGGATGCAGCGCATCCGCCACGAAGACGAGAGCCGAGCCCGCCCCCACGGCGAGGAACGCCGCCGGCGACGCCAGCCCCATGTACCCCATGCGCACGGCCATGCGGACACGGCCGAAGGATTGCGGGTCCCAGGCGCTGCGATGCGCCAGCAGCAGGCCGGGCAGATAGAGCAGACCCGCGCACCAGACCAGCAGGCCGGCAATATGCACCGCCTTGAGCACCAGCATCAGGCGGATTGTTCCTTGAGAAGGGACCCCAGCCGGCGTCCCGCCAGCAGGAGGATCGCGCCGATATAGACCGGAATGCTGACGACCCACATGAGCAGGCCCGCGAGTTGCTGGTCCTCCAGCGCGGTCAGCCCCCAGGGACCGGTGGCGCCGAAATGAGGCGTGTAGAGCGGCGACGGCGCGAAGGTCAGCAACGCCCCCAGCAGCCCCATCTGCGTCATGGCGGCGAGCAGGCCGATGACCAGATCGGCGAGCGGCGCGTCGGGACGAAAGGCCTGCGTCCAGAACGCGGCGGCCGATCCGATCAGCGCCACCTGAAGAACCCAGTATAGCGTCGTGCTGGCCAGCGCCGCCTCGTACACCGCGGGTACGTGCCACACCCAGTAGACGGCCGTGCTCAGGACCAGAGCGGCGGTCATGCCGAGGCCGCGCCCGAACGCCGGCGCCGCGAGGGCGAGAAGCGGCGCCGCCACCGCGACGAGCAGCAGATGATGGGCGGCGCGGACCGAAAACAGGGCCGAGGTCAGCGCGCACAGAGGGGAAATGAACGCGGCGAACAGCACGAGAAGCGCCGCCAGAAACGCGGCGCGTTCGCGGGGCGATCGTGAGCAGGCCAGATAAAGTGCGGCCCCGAGCGCCATCACGGCCAGCAGCACCGGGTCCAGGTTCCACCGGTCGGCGAGCGTGGCGGGCAGCGGCGCGATGCCGCAATAGGGCGCGCCGGTCGCTGAAAGTGAATCGGACATCTCATCCCCGGGAAGTCGGCCGCATGCGGCTGCGCGGCCCTTCGGACCGTATTGGCTCTCAGTGCATACGCCGGGGGATGAAGAAGGTTCCCGGGAACTTTGACGAACGCAGGCCGGGGACCATGGCTGGCCCCATGAAAAAAGGCGCGCTCCGGTCGGAGCGCGCCCTCAATGCCGTGGCTGGCCGCGGTTCAGTCGCCCTTTTTGAGGTGCCGGCGGCCAAGCAGTTCGGCGATCTGGACGGCGTTCAGCGCCGCGCCCTTGCGCAGATTGTCGGACACGCACCACAGGTTCAGGCCGTGCGGCACCGTCGGGTCCTTGCGGATGCGGCTGATGAAGGTGGCATAGTCGCCGACACACTCCAGCGGCGTGATGTAGCCCTCGTCCTCGCGCTGGTCGACCACCATGATGCCGGGCGATTCGCGCAGCACGTCGCGGGCGCGGTTTTCGTCGATCGGGTTCTCGAACTCGATGTTGACGGACTCCGAATGGCCGACGAACACCGGCACGCGCACGCAGGTGGCGGTCAGCTTGATGTTTGGGTCGAGAATCTTGTTGGTCTCGGCCGACATCTTCCATTCTTCCTTGGTCGAGCCGTCGTCGAGGAACACGTCGATGTGCGGGATCACGTTGAACGCGATCTGCTTGGTGAAGCGTTCCTTCTTGATCGGATCGTTGACGAAGATGGCACGGGTCTGGGTGAACAGCTCGTCCATGGCTTCATTGCCCGCGCCGGACACCGACTGATAGGTCGAGACGACGACGCGCTTGATCTTGGCCATGTCGTGCAGCGGCTTCAACGCCACCACGAGCTGCGCGGTCGAGCAGTTCGGGTTGGCGATGATGTTCTTGGCGGTAAAGCCGTCGATGGCGTCCGGATTCACCTCCGGCACGATCAGCGGCACGTCCGGATCCATGCGGTAGAACGAGCTGTTGTCGATGACGACGCAGCCCGCGGCGGCGACCTTCGGCCCCCATTCCTTGGCCACGGTGGACCCGGCCGCGAACAGGGCGATATCGGTGCCGGTGAAGTCGTAATTCTCCAGCGTCTGGCACTTCAGGATCTTGGTGTCGCCGAAGGACACTTCCTTGCCCTGCGAGCGGCGCGAGGCCAGCGCGACGACTTCAGAGATCGGAAACTGGCGCTCGGCCAGAATCTGCAGCATTTCGCGGCCGACCACACCGGTCGCGCCGACGACGGCAACCTTGTAACCCATCTCGTGTCTCCTCGGCGCTTAGGCGGCGCGCTTGTCGAGCGCGGCCAGAATGGCGTCGCCCATGCCGGTGGTCGACGTCTTGGTCATCCCCGGCTGCATGATGTCGCCCGTCCGGTAGCCGGCGGCGAGCACGTCCTGCACCGCGCCTTCGACCAGATCGGCATCGGCGCCCAGATCGAACGAGTAGCGCAGCGCCATGGCGAAGCTCAGGATGGTGGCGATCGGATTGGCCAGGTTCTGGCCCGCGATGTCCGGGGCGCTGCCGTGCACGGGCTCGTACATGGCCCGGCGCTTGCCGTTGGCGTCGGCGGCGCCCAGCGAGGCCGACGGCAGCATGCCCAGCGAGCCGGTCAGCATGGCGGCGATGTCGGACAGCACGTCGCCGAACAGATTGTCGGTGACGATCACGTCGAACTGCTTGGGATTGCGCACCAGCTGCATGGCGCAGTTGTCCGCGTACATGTGCTGCAGATCGATGTCGGCATACTCGTTGTCATGCACCCACTGCGCTTCCTCGCGCCACAGGATGCCCGATTCCATCACATTGGCCTTTTCCGAGCTGGTCACCTTGCCGTTCGGGCGTGCCTTGGCGATATCGAAGGCAACGCGCACGACGCGGCGGATTTCCTCGGTGTCGTAGACCTGGGTATTGACGCCGCGGCGCTGGCCGTTGGGCAGGCTGGTGATGCCGCGCGGCTCGCCGAAATAGACGCCGCCGGTCAGCTCGCGCACGATCAGGATGTCGAGACCGGCGACCACGTCGCGCTTCAGCGAGGAGGCGTCGGCGAGCGCGTCGAAGCACACGGCCGGGCGCAGATTGGCGAACAGTTCCAGATCCTTGCGCAGGCGCAGCAGGCCGCGCTCCGGCTTGATCGAGAAGTCGATATTGTCCCATTTCGGGCCGCCCACGGCGCCCAGCAGCACCGCGTCAGCCTTGAAGGCCTTGTCCATCACCGCGTCGGTGACCGGCACGCCATGCGCGTCGATGCTGCAGCCGCCGACCAAGTCCTCGTCGAGGTCGAAGCTGAGCGAGCGGTTCTTCTCCAGCCAGGCAATGATGCGGCGGACCTGCGCCATGGCTTCGGCGCCAATACCGTCGCCCGGCAGGATCAGAAGGCTGCGATTGGTGGCCATGTGGTCTACTCCCTTAGACGGCGGCGCTGTAAAGCCAGGGCTGGGAAGCCTGCTGCTTGGCTTCGAAGCTGTCGATGTTGGTCTTCTTCTCCAACGTCAGGCCGATGTCGTCGAGGCCGTTCAGCAGGCAATGCTTGCGGAAGGGATCGATGTCGAACTTGATCTTGCCGCCGTCCGGCCCGGTGATCTCCTGGCCTTCAAGGTCGATGCTGACAATGGCGTTGGCGCCGCGCTCGGCGTCGTCCATCAGCTTGTCCACGTCGGCCTGCGGCAACACGATCGGCAGGATGCCGTTCTTGAAGCAATTGTTGTAGAAAATGTCGGCGAAGCTGGGCGCGATGACGCAGGTGATGCCGAAGTCCAGGATCGCCCACGGCGCGTGCTCACGCGACGAGCCGCAGCCGAAGTTCTCGCCCGCGACCAGAATCTTCGCCTCGCGATAGGCCGGCTGGTTCAGCACGAAATCGGGCTTTTCGGTTCCGTCCTGGTTGAAACGCATCTCATCGAACAGGCCGCGGCCGAGACCTTCACGGGAAATCACCTTCAGGTACTGCTTCGGGATGATCATGTCCGTATCGACATTGATCAGAGGCAGCGGGGCCGCCACGCCGGTGAGCTTGGTGAACTTTTCCATGAGTCTCTTTCCTCAATACCAAAGAGGGCCGGTTGACCGGCCCCCTGTCAGATGGTCGTTCCCGACCTCCGCCCGGGGGCGGAAGCGTCGGGGCTAGCCGTTCAGCACCTTGATGATGCCGTACTCGCCCTTCTTGCCCTCGAAATCGTCGGCGATGCCGAGCACGTGCAGCTTCTCCATCCGCTCCTTCTCGGACGGCGAGGCATGTTCCTTCGCCAGTTCGATGGCACGGCGGAGCGTTGCGGCCCAGAGTTCGTCACTGATCAGCGCCATGGTGTCGGTCTCCCCTTCTTCACCCGGTGGTCGATGCGAAAGACTATTGGAACTCGCGCACGTCGACCAGATGGCCGGCGATGGCGGCGGCGGCGGCCATGGCAGGGCTCATCAGATGAGTCCGTCCGCCACGGCCCTGGCGGCCTTCGAAGTTGCGGTTCGAGGTCGACGCGCAGCGCTCGCCCGGCTCCAGCCGGTCGGCGTTCATGGCCAGGCACATGGAACAGCCCGGCTCGCGCCATTCGAAGCCGGCTTCGACGAAGATTTTGTCGAGGCCTTCGGCTTCCGCCTGCTCCTTCACCAGACCGGAGCCCGGCACCACCATGGCGCTGGTCACGTTCGCGGCCACCTTGCGCCCCTTGGCGATGGCGGCGGCGGCGCGCATGTCCTCGATCCGGCCATTGGTGCACGAGCCGATGAACACGCGGTCGATCTGGACCTGATTCAGCGGCGTACGGGCCGTCAGTCCCATGTATTCCAGCGCGCGCTCGGCGGCGTGCCGGCGGTTGTCTTCGGCGTAATCCTCCGGCGAGGGCACGCTGCCGGTGATCGGCAGCACGTCCTGCGGGCTGGTGCCCCAGGTGACCTGCGGGATGATCTCGTTGCCGTCGAGCACGATCTCGGCGTCGAACTTGGCGCCCGGATCGGTCTTGAGGTCGCTCCAGGCGGCGACGGCCATTTCCCAGGCGGCGCCCTTGGGGGCCAGCGGACGGCCCTTGAAATACTCGAAGGTCTTTTCGTCGGCCGCGATCAGGCCGGCGCGGGCGCCTGCCTCGATGGCCATGTTGCAGACCGTCATGCGGCCTTCCATGGTCAGCGCCTCGATGACCGGACCGGCGAATTCGATGACATAGCCCGTGCCGCCGGCCGTGCCCAGACGACCGATGATCGCCAGCACCACGTCCTTGGCGGTCACCCCGACCGGCAGCGTGCCGGTGACGGTGACGCGCATGTTCTTCGAGCGCTTCTGGATCAGCGTCTGGGTGGCCAGCACGTGCTCGACCTCGGAGGTGCCGATGCCGAACGCCAGCGACCCGAAAGCGCCGTGGGTCGCGGTGTGCGAATCGCCGCAGACGATGGTCGTGCCCGGCAGGGTGAAGCCCTGTTCGGGACCGATGACATGGACCACGCCCTGACGGATGTCGTCCATGCCGTAGTAGGTCACGCCAAATTCCTTGGCGTTGTTCTCCAGCGTCTGGACCTGCGTGCGCGATTCGGGATCGTCGATGCCGTTCGCACGGCCGAGGGTGGGCACGTTATGGTCCGGCACGGCGAGCGTGGCCTCCGGACGATGCACCTTGCGCCCCGCCATGCGCAGACCCTCGAAGGCCTGCGGGCTGGTCACCTCGTGAACCAGGTGGCGATCGATGTAGAGGACACAGGTGCCGTCCTCCGCCTGATGCACCAGGTGGTTATCCCAAATCTTGTCGTAGAGCGTCTTAGGTCCGCTCATGCCGCAGGTCTCCCGCCGTCTTATTCCTGGGACGCGCCCGCTACCTTCTTGGTGCGGCCGTAATCCTTCTTTTCCACGATACGCGCCGACTTGCCGGTGCGGCCACGCAGATAATAGAGCTTCGCGCGGCGAACCTGGCCACGGCGGACCAGTTCGATGCTGTCGAGGCGCGGCGAGTACAGCGGGAACACGCGTTCCACGCCTTCGCCGTAGGAGATCTTGCGGATCGTGAACGACGAGTTGAGACCGTCATTCTTGCGCCCGATGCACACGCCTTCGAAGGCCTGCACACGCTCGCGGTTGCCTTCCACCACGCGCACGTTGACGCGGACCGTATCGCCGGGAGCGAAATCGGGGATCGTCTTCCCTTCGGTCAGCTTGGCAACCTGTTCCTGGTTGAGCTGTTCGATAATGTTCATTGCACCTGTCCTTAGCCGCTCTTGTTGTTCTTCTCGGCCACGTACCGCGCCCATAGGTCGGGCCGGCGTGACCGCGTTATATCCTCAGCCTTCCTTTTCCGCCAAGCCGCAATTTCGGCATGATGGCCGGAAAGCAAGACCGCGGGGATCTCTCTTTCTTCCCAGTTCTGCGGCTTGGTGTACTGGGGGTACTCCAGCAACCCGTCCGCGAAACTCTCCTCGTTCAGCACCGCCTCGTCGCCGACGACACCGGGGAGCAACCGCACCACCGCGTCGAGCATGACGATCGCCGCCGGTTCGCCCCCGGACAGCACGAAATCGCCGAGGCTCACCTCTTCAACCTGCCGCGCCTCGAGCACCCGCTCGTCGACGCCTTCGAACCGGCCGCACACCAGCGTGACACCGCCGGCTTCCACCCAGCGCCGCGCCATGGCCTGGTCGAAGACCTGGCCGCGCGGCGACAGATAGACCAGCGGTCGATCCGTCCTGCCCGGCTTCGCCAGCGCCGCGTCGATCGCGGCGGCCAGCACGTCCGGCCGCATCACCATGCCGGGGCCGCCGCCCGAGGGCGTGTCGTCCACCGTCCGGTGTTTCCCGAGCCCGTGATCGCGGATGTCCTGTACATCGAGCGACCAAGTGCCCCGTTCAAGGGCCTTGCCAGCCAGCGAATGGCCGAGCGACCCCGGAAACATCTCGGGAAACAGAGTCAGCACCGTCACTGCGAATGACGCGTCTATGCCGACTCTCCTTCCTCATCCTCGGCGTCATCGAGAAGCACGACGACGATGCGTCCGCCCTTGATGTCCACCACCGGCGCCGTTTCCCGCCGGAACGGGACAAGCACCGACTTGCCGGTCTCGTCGAGGCGGATGTCGAGCATGTCGCCCGCCCCGAAATCGTGAACGGCCTTGACCGTCCCCAGCACCGCCCCGCTCTCGTCCTCGGCCCGCAGGCCGATCAGATCCACGTGGTAGTAGCTGTCATCCTCGTCCGGCTCGCCCAGCGCCTCGCGGGGCACGCACAGCTGCGTGCCCTTCAGCGCCTCGGCGGCGTCCCGGTCCTCGACACCGTCGAGGCGGACCACCGCGCCGTCCTTGACCGACCGCAGGCTGCGGATCCGAAAGATCCGCCCGCCCGGCGAACCGGTCAGCGGACCGTAGGCGGCAAGGCCTTCCGGGGTTTCCGTGAAGACCTTGACCCGGACCTCGCCGCGCACACCGTGCGCCCCGGCGATCGCGCCCAGGCAGACCAGGCCCGTATCGGGCTGGCCAGCCAAGACTTACTCCGACGCTTCGGCGGCGTTCGCCTCTTCCGCGGCCTTGGCGGCGGCGGCGGCGGCGGCTTCCTCGGCGGCCTGGGCAGCGCGGATACGCTCCTGCGCCTTCGCCTTCGGCTTGCCCTGGATCGGGTTGTTCTTCTGCGCCGGCGCGGCGATCAGCTCGGCCGAGGCCAGGAATTTGGCGACGCGGTCGGTGGGCTGGGCGCCCTGCTGCAGCCAGTACTGCATGCGCTCGGTGTTGAACGTCAGGCGCTGCTCGTTGTCCTTGGCCAGCAGCGGATTGAAGCTGCCGAGACGCTCGATGAAGCCACCATCGCGGGCGGCGCGCGAGTCGGCCACCACGATGCGGTAGTAGGGACGCTTCTTCGCGCCACCGCGCGCCAGTCTGATCTTCAGTGCCATGAGGCTTTCCTTCGCTCCTCTATCGTTCTTCGTGTCGTTGCCCGGCGACGGGCGTTTTCTGTCTCTCGGCGGCCGCATGGCCACCGCCTTGCTGTTGCGCTAACGGGGCAGCAGACCGTCGAAGCCGGGCGGCAGTTGCATGCCTTTGCCGCCCTTGCCCATCTTCTTCATCATGTCGGCCATCTGCTGATGCTGTTTCAGCAGCTTGTTGACCTCCTGCACCGAAGTGCCGGACCCGGCCGCGATGCGCTTCTTGCGCGAGGCGGCGATGATCTTGGTGTTCTCGCGCTCCCGCGCCGTCATCGAGTTAATGATCGCGTCCTGGCGCACCAGCATGCTCTCGTCGATGTTCGCGCCGGCCAGCGCCTTCTTCAGCTTGCCCACGCCCGGCAGCATGCCGAGGATGCCGGCCATGCCGCCCATCTTGCGCATCTGCTGCAGCTGTTTCTGATAGTCGATGAGCGTGAACTGCCCTTTCTTCAGGCGCTTGACCAGCGCCTCGGCGTCCTTCTCGTTGACCATCTCCTGGGCGCGCTCGACCAGGCTGACCACGTCGCCCATGCCCAGGATGCGCGACGCGACCCGGCTGGGATGGAAGCCCTCGATCTCGTCCAGCTTTTCGCCCGTGCCGACCAGCTTGATCGGGCGGCCGGTGACGGCGCGCATGCTGAGCGCGGCGCCGCCGCGGCCATCGCCGTCCATGCGCGTCAGCACGATGCCGGTGACGCTGAGACGGTCGTTGAACTGCTTGGCCACGTTGACCGCGTCCTGACCGGTCAGCGCGTCGGCGACCAGCAGGATTTCGGCCGGCATGGCGGCGAACTTGACCGCGTCCAGTTCGGACATCAGGCCTTCGTCCACGTGCAGGCGGCCGGCGGTGTCCAGCATCACCACGTCGTAGCCGCCGAGACGGCCGGCTTCCATGGCGCGCTTGGCGATGTCCAGCGGCATCTGGCCGGGAATGATCGGCAGCGTGGCCACGTTGATCTGCTGACCGAGAATCTTCAGCTGCTCCTGCGCCGCGGGACGGCGCGTGTCCAGCGAGGCCATCAGCACCCGCTTGCGGTCCTTGGTGGTGAGCCGCTTGGCGATCTTGGCGGTGGAGGTCGTCTTGCCCGAGCCCTGCAGGCCGACCATCATGATCGGCACCGGCGGCACGGCGGCGAGGAAAAGCTCCTCGGCCTCGCCGCCCAGCATGGCGACCAGCTCGTCATTGACGATCTTGACCACCATCTGGCCGGGCGTGACCGACTTCAGGACTTCCTGGCCGACGGCGCGCGCGCGCACCTTCTCGACGAAGTCCTTGACCACCGACAGCGCCACGTCGGCCTCGAGCAGCGCCACGCGCACCTCGCGCATGGCGGCGCCGACGTCGGATTCATTGAGAACCCCGCGTCCCCGCAGCGTATCGAAGATGTCGCCTAAACGGCCTGACAGCGTCTCGAACATTTTTCCAAACACCAACGCCACCCGCGGGCGAACACTCGCTGACGGGTGGGTATCCTTGGACACGAAAACACGGCGCTTTCGTTGAGCGCGCGGAACCTAGGCGCGAAGCGGGGCTGAGTCAAGAGATCTGGCGTCGCGGGGCACGGCGCGGCCTGGCCGTGGTACCTGAAAACCGTGGCGATCGCGCCTCGGACAGCCAAGGTACCTTCAAATCGCCCCAATTCGCCGCCACATCCTCCCGGCGAAACGACAGAAACGCCAATAAAAGAAGGGCAGGACCATGAACTCCACCATACTGAAGCGGCTCGCCATCATCGCGCTGGCCACCCTGGCGACCGCCTGCAACACGGTCCAGGGCGCCGGCCAGGATGTGCAGAGCATCGGCCGTGCCGGCGAGAGGGCGCTGGACGGCGCGATGCGGTAGTCCGCCCTACGCCCAGTCTTCATTCGCCAGGCGTTTGCGGCCGGTAGGCTACCTCTATCTCTCCAAACGTCTCGGCCTGCTGGAAAGTGCGAGACCGGGGATCGTACGAGATCTCGAGATTGTCGGGCGTCAACCATCTCACGTCGGCCCAAGGTCCGCCCCAAGTCGACGGCTCGGCGGCCCCTCGCCCACCATCGGCGATGAATACGTTCCCTCCTTTATTCGGAAGCATGTCGCCAGTCTCGATGACCGAAATTTGCGTGGTTAAGCCAGTCGTGGCGCCGCAGTCACGCTGGAACAACACAGCTACATGACGCCCATCAGGAGAATCGGACCGCGAGACTTCGATATTCTCGCAACCGTCGGAACAACCGGCGAGAATGACCCCAGCAAAGACAACGATCATCCATCCATACATATCAGGGAGCTTATAAGGCGCCGTCCGGGTGTCAATGGACGCGGAGCTTCGCCCCACCTGCCCTATTGCCGCCGCACCGGCCCACTCCGTATGCTTGCGCCATGAACGCCGCACCGCCAGAAGCCGCGCCGCCTGTCCCTTACGGGCCGTGGGCGACGCTTGGGCTGACGGTGGTCATCTTCATCGGCGCGGGCATGATCGCCAGCGGACTGGTCGGCGTCGTCACCGGACGCGGCGTGCAGGACAGCGTCGCCGGCGGCGATACGAACGCCATGCTGACGGCCATGATCCTGAGCGGCATCATCGGCACCGCCATGACCGCCGAGCTGGTGCATCTGCGCGCGCCCGGCCGGGTCGCGGATTATCTGGCGCTGCGCTGGACCGACAACGGCACCGCCTGGCGCTGGAGCCTGCTGACCGTCGGCTACCTGTTTCTCGCGCTGCTCGTCGACAACATGGCCCGTGTGAGCTTCGACGTGGTCTCGCCGCACAATCCCCTGGCCAATGCGGCGATCGGCCCGCTGTTCCTGCTGGCCACGCTCTTCGTCGCGCCGGTGTTCGAGGAGGTCCTGTTCCGCGGCTTCGTGATGGAAGGCCTGTCGCCGACACTGCTGGGCCAGTCCGGCGCCATCACCATCGCGGCGCTGAGCTGGGCGTTGCTGCACAGCCAATACGACGTCATCACCATGTTGCTGCTGTTCGGCTTCGGCGTGCTGCTCGGCGTCGCGCGGGTGGTGACGGGATCGCTCCTCCTGCCCATCGTTCTCCACGCCGTTTTCAACACGGCGTCCATCACGCTTTCAGGCCTGTAACGAGCGGCGGGTTTCCTTTGCCAGCGGGCCCTGCCGCCGGTTACGCTTTGCGCCGACATGGCCAACGACCACGCCGAAATGACGAGGCCCGCACCCGCCTCCAGTAGCTACTGGGGCGGATGGCCCACCATTGGCCTGTCGGCGTTGATCCTGCTGGGCGTCGGCGTGGCCTACGCCGCCGGCGCCGTTTTCGTCGGGCTGGTGGGCAAGCTGCACATCGCTACCTTGCTGGTCGATCTGTTCCCGGTTCTCGCGATCCTGTTCCCGGACTCGTTCCAGTTGCCCGGCATGTTCAGTCCGCCGATCGAGACCGACGCGCTGATGCATATCTACTGGCTGGGCGCCCTGGCCGGCCTCGTGCTGATCTACGCGGCCATTCGCCGCCGCCGGGGCGTGAGCTTCGGCGAGTATCTCGACCTGCGGCCCATTCCGCATCTGGCGCTGCTGCCGTGGATCGGGGTGCTGGCGCTGTACTTCTGCCTGTTCGTGGTGCTGCCCGAGCTGGTGATGGCCCATGACGGCGTCGGCAGCGGCCTGATCGCCGGCGGCACCTTCTTCTACTTCGTCAGCGCCGTGACCATCGCGCCGGTGTTCGAGGAAATCCTGTTCCGCGGCTTCATCTTCGCCGGGCTGGCCCGCTCGAGGATCGGCATGGCCGGCGCCATCGTGCTGACCACCGCCATGTGGACCGCCGTCCACCGCCACTTCACCGTCGAATGGTTCAACGAGATTTACGGGCTGGGCGTGCTGTTCGGCGCCGGCCTGATCTTTGCCCTGGCCCGGGTGCGCACCGGCTCGCTGTTCGCCGCCATTGCCCTGCACGCCAGCTGGAACGCCACCCTGCTGCTCGTCGACGTCATGGTCCTGAAACGTCTGTGATCCTGCTTTTGGCTTGAGTCAGCTTTTGGCTTGAGTCACGGGCGCCGCGCCTCCTACAAGGCATGCGGGGAAACAGCGCAGCCGCGCCCGAAACGGGACAGTCCATCATGGCGGAAACTATGCCGGCCGCGTCGCGCGCCAGGATCATCGGCTTTGTCGCGGGCATCGCCGCGCTGGCATTGACGCTCGTCCTTCCTCCACCCGCCGGTCTTGGCGAGGCCGCCTGGCACACCGCCGGGGTCGCCTTCATCATGGCGATCTGGTGGGCGACCGAGGCGACTCACGTGGCGGTCACCTCGCTGCTGCCCATCACCCTGTTTCCCGTGCTCGGCATCACCGACATCGAGGGCGCGACCGCGCCCTATGGCAGCGCGATCATCTTCCTGTTTCTGGGCGGCTTCGTCGTCGCGCTTTCCATGGAACGCTGGGGCCTGCACCGGCGCGTCGCGCTGTGGGTGATCGCGCAGGTCGGCGCCGGGCCGCACCGGCTGGTCTTCGGCTTCATGCTGGCCACCGCCCTGCTCAGCATGTGGATCACCAACAGCGCCACCACCATGATGATGCTGCCCATCGCAACTTCCGTCATCGGCGTGCTGCTGGCCGATAGCGCGGAGGACGGCGATGACAGGGACAAGACCAATTTCGCCGTCTGTCTGATGCTTGGCATCGCCTACGCGGCCAGCATCGGTGGCGTCGGCACGCTTATCGGCACGGCGACCAACGTGGCCATGGCCAACATCCTGAAAGGCGCCCCCTTTTATATCGAGGTCGGTTTCGCCGAATGGATGATGGTCGGCATGCCGTTCGTCGCCATCATGCTGCCCTTGTCCTGGTTCGCGTTGACCCGCTTCGCCTATCCCTTCCGGTTCGCGCACGCCGACAAGGCCGGCGCCCATGTGGCCGAAGCGCGGCGCCGGATGGGCCCGATCACCGCGCCGGAGATGCGAGTCGCCGCCATCGCGGCGCTGGTCGGGCTGGCCTGGGTGCTGCGCGGCTTCTTCAAGGACGCCGTCCCCGGTGCCTCCGACGCCGGCATCGCCATCGCCGGCGCGCTGGCGCTGTTCCTGCTGCCCGCGGGCGGCGGGCAGGCCGGAACGCTGATGGACTGGAAAGGCGCCGGCCGCCTGCCCTGGGGAATCGTGCTGCTGCTCGGCGGCGGACTCGCTCTCGCCGACGCCATGGGCACCAGCGGCCTCGCCGCGTGGATCAGCGTGCATCTGGCGGTCGTGGGGACCTGGCCGCTTCTGGCGCTGATGGTCGTGATCGTGACGATCATCATCGGCGTGACCGAGCTGACCAGCAACGCGGCCATCGTGTCGGCCTTCGTCCCCGTGGTCGGCGCCCTCGCGCTCGGCATCGGCCTGGACCCCATGATGCTGGCCGCGCCGGTCGCCATCGCGGCCAGTTGCGCCTTCATGCTGCCGGTCGCCACGCCGCCCAACGCCATCGTCTTCGGATCGGGCTACGTCACCGTGCCGCAGATGATGCGCGCTGGCCTGTTGCTGAACCTGGTCGCCATTCCGCTGGTCACGGCGCTGGGCCTGCTGCTGGTGCCCTTGGTTTTCTCTTGAGTCGCCGAGGGCCCGGCCCATATAACCGCGCCAGGAACGAGCAGGCGCCATGGACCATCAGGCTACAGTGCGGGACTTCGTGAAGATGCACGGGCTGGGCAACGATTTCGTTGTCTTCGACGCCCGTTCCCATCCGCTCGTCCTGACGCCCGAACAGGCGCGCTTCGTCGCCGACCGCCATCTGGGCATCGGCTGCGACCAGATCATCACCATCCTGCCCTCCGGCAAGGCCGACGCCTTCATGCGCATCCAGAACGCCGATGGCAGCGAAGTCTCGGCCTGCGGCAATGCCACCCGCTGCGTCGCCAGCCGGCTGATGAGCGAATCCGGCCGCGACCAGGTGACCATCGAGACCGCCGCCGACCTGCTCCGCTGCGAGCTGGAAGCGGTGCAGGAGGAACTGGTCTCGGTCGACATGGGCGAGCCGCGCCTCGACTGGACGCAAATTCCCCTGGCGCGCCAAACCGATACCGCCGCCGCCGACTACGCGCTGGGGCCGCTGTCGGCGCCGGGCTGCGTCAATGTGGGCAATCCCCACGCCGTATTCTTCGTCGAGGACGCCGACGCGGTCGATCTGGCCGGTCTTGGCCCGCGCATCGAAACCGATCCGTTCTTTCCCGAGAAGGTGAACGTCAGCATCGCCCAGATCCTCTCCGGCGACGAGATCCGCCTGCGGGTCTGGGAGCGCGGCGTGGGCATCACCCAGGCCTGCGGCACCGCCGCCTGCGCGACCGCCGTCGCGGCCATGCGCCGTGGCCTGACCGGCCGCGCCGTGATGGTGCGGCTCGATGGCGGCCCGCTGGAGATCAGCTGGGGCGACGATAACCGCATCATCATGCGCGGCCCGGTCGCCACCAGCTTCAGCGGACAGGTGCGGCTGTGAGCGCGCCCGAGATCGTCACCTTCGGCTGCCGGCTGAACACGCTGGAATCGGAAGTGATCCGCCGCAACGCGGTGGCCGCCGGCCTCGACGACGCGGTAATCTTCAACACCTGCGCCGTCACCAACGAAGCCGTGCGCCAGGCCCGCCAGGCCATCCGCCGCGCCCGCCGCGAAAAGCCGGACGCGCGCATCATCGTCACCGGCTGCGCCGCCCAGACCGACCCCGCCGCCTTCGCCGGCATGCCCGAAGTCGACCGCGTGCTGGGCAACGAGGAAAAGCTGCAGCCGCGATCATTCGATTTCGGCATCGGCCAGACCGAGCGCGTCCAGGTCAACGACATCATGTCCGTGCGCGAGACCGCCGGTCATCTGGTCGACGGCATCGATGGCCGCACCCGCGCTTTCGTGCAGGTGCAGAATGGCTGCGACCACCGCTGCACCTTCTGCATCATTCCCTACGGCCGCGGTAATTCCCGCAGCGTGCCCATGGGCGCGGTCGTCGAGCAGGTGAAGCTGCTGGTCGATAGCGGCTACCGCGAGGTGGTCGTGACCGGCGTCGACATCACGTCCTATGGCGCCGACCTGCCTGGCGCGCCCTCGCTGGGCACGCTGTGCGCCAAGATCCTGAAGGCGGTTCCCGCGCTGCCGCGCCTGCGCCTGTCGTCCATCGATTCGGTCGAGGTCGATCCCGTGCTGATGGAACTGATCGCGGGCGAGGAGCGCCTGATGCCGCATCTGCATCTGAGCCTCCAGGCGGGCGACGACATGATCCTCAAGCGAATGAAGCGCCGTCACGGCCGCCAGCAATCCATCGACTTCTGCGAGCAGGTCCGTAGCCTGCGCCCGGAAATGGTGTTCGGCGCCGATCTGATCGCCGGATTCCCGACGGAAACCGAAGAGATGTTCGCCAACACGCTGGCCTGCGTCGATGAAGCCGACATCGCCTTCCTGCACGTCTTCCCCTATTCGGCCCGGCCCGGCACGCCCGCCGCGCGCATGCCGCAGCTGAAGGGCGATGTGATCCGCGAGCGCGCCGCCATTCTGCGCCTGCGCGGCGAACAGCGCCGCGATGCTTTCTATGCGCGCCAGCAGGGCCGCGACGCCGAGGTGCTGGTCGAAAAGGTCGAGGGCGGCGTCAGCATCGGCCACACCCAGCATTTCGCCCCCATCGTGATCGAGGGCGAAGCCGACGGGATCGTCCGCGCCCGCATCACCGGCCGTGAAGGCCTGTCGCTGACGGGGCGGCTCGCCGCGTGAGTGACACCGAGAAAAAAGGCTGGTTCACCCGTCTCAAGGACGGCCTGAAGAAAAGCACCTCGTCGGTCTCCGACGGAATCAGCGGCCTGTTCACCACCGGCATTCTCAGCGGCAAGCGCAAGCTGGACGCCGAGACCCTGGACGAGCTGGAAGACGTGCTGATCATGGCCGATTTCGGCGTGGTCACCGCCGCCAAGGTCACCGAGGAACTGGGCCGCACCCGTCTGGACAAGGAAGTCTCGTCCGAGGAAATCCGCCGTACGCTGGCCAGCGTGGTCGCCCGGACCCTCGCGCCCGTCGCCAAACCGCTGGTGATCGACCCGGCCAACCGGCCCCATGTGATCCTGGTCGTCGGCGTCAATGGCAGCGGCAAGACCACCACCATCGGCAAGCTGGCGCGCCAGTTCCGCGCCCAGGGCAAATCGGTGATGCTGGCGGCGGGCGACACGTTCCGCGCCGCCGCCATCGAGCAGCTTGCCGTCTGGGGCGAGCGCAACAACGTTCCCGTCATCGCCAAGCCGGTCGGCTCGGACGCCGCCGCCGTCGCCTATGAAGCGCTGGACGCGGCCCGCGCGGCCAATGTGGACGTGCTGATGATCGACACCGCCGGCCGCCTGCAGAACAAGCAGGGCCTGATGGAAGAGCTGGCCAAGGTGGTCCGCGTCATCCGCAAATACGACCCCTCGGCGCCGCACGACACGCTGCTGGTCCTCGACGCCACCACCGGCCAGAACGCGGTGCAGCAGGTCGACGTGTTCCGCAGCGTCGCCCAGGTGACCGGGCTGATCATGACCAAGCTGGATGGCACCGCGCGCGGCGGCGTCCTCGTGGCCTGCGCCGAGCGCTTCAAGCTGCCGATCCACGCCATCGGCGTCGGCGAGAGCATCGAGGATCTGCAACCCTTCGACGCCAACGAGTTCGCCAACACCATCGCGGGAGTCGCCTCATGAGCGCCGGACTGAAGCTGCTGCTCGATCTCGGGCCGCTCGTGGTGTTCTTCGGCGCCTATTTCGCCGGCCAGATCTATATCGCGACCGGCGCGTTCATGGTCGCCACCGTGGCCGCGATCAGCGTCTACTGGATCAAGACCCGGCACATTCCGGCGAACCAGCTCATCACCCTGGCCATCGTCCTGATCTTCGGCGGGCTGACCCTGTGGCTGCATGACGACCGCTTCATCAAGATGAAGCCGACCATGATCTATGCCCTGTTCGCCGCCATCCTGTTCGGCGGCCTGCTGACCGGCCGTCCGTTCCTGAAGCTGGTCTTCGAGGCGGCGTTTCCGCCCATGGTCGACCGGGGCTGGCGGCTGCTGACCATCCGCTGGGCCTGCCTGTTCGCGGCGCTGGCGGTGCTGAACGAGATCGTCTGGCGCAATTTCTCCGAGGAGTTCTGGGTCAGCTTCAAGCTGTTCGGCTTCCTGCCCCTGACCATGGTCTTCGCCATGGCGCAGATCCCGCTGATGAACCGCTACGCCATCCAGGAAAAGCCCGCCGACGAGGCTTAGGCTATTTCTTCACGCCGAGATTGCCCCACTCGCCCGGCGGATTGGTGAACGGGCTGAACGGCCCTTTTCCGTCGATCTCCCTGAACTGGTTGAGCGCCCAATGGACGCTGGGAAACGCCAGTTCGTCCCAGGGAATCTCGTCCCACGCGAACAGCCGGACATCGAGGCTCTCGGTTCCCGGCGAAAACACCGGCTCGTCCAGGACCGCCTTGTAGATCAGCTGCACCTGGCTGATCCGGGGCACGTTGTAGACCGCCAGAAGCTGCTCGATCCGGATATCCGCCGTCGCTTCCTCATAGGCTTCGCGGCGCGCACCGTCCTCGGTCGATTCATGTTCCTCGAGGAAGCCGGCCGGCAGGGTCCAGAAGTCGCGGCGCGGCTGGATCGCGCGGCGGCACAGCAGGAACCGGCCGTCATGGGTCACGACGGCGCCGACCACGATCTTCGGATTGTCGTAGAAGATCAGGCCGCAATTGTCACAGATCAGCCGGTCCCGGTTGTCGCCATCGGGCACGCGCTTGGTGAAGTTGTCGAGATGCATGGGATGATGGACCATGCCGCCACTTTGGCACGGCCTCAGTCGGCCTTCAACGCCGCCAGCGCATCCTTCGCCTGGACATTGCCGGGATCGATCCGCAGCGCCTGTGCATAGGCGGCGGCAGCTTCGTCCGTGCGCTCGAGCACCGTGTAGGCGCGCCCGAGACGAAGCCAGCCCTCCAGATCCTCGGGTGTTTCCTCAAGACGGGCGGCCAGGCGCTGCACCATGCCCTCGATCATGGCCGAGCGGTCTTCCGGCGCCATCTCCTGCGCGGCCGCCACATCGGCGGCGCTGGGACCCGGCGCGGGCGCCGCGACTGCAGCGGATGCCGGCAGGCCGAGGCGGCGCGCGGCGCGGTCGAGTCCGCGCTGGAGAATCTCCGCCCAGGCGGCATCGGGCGGCGTGTCGGCGGCCAGCGCGGTCCAGCGGTCGAACGCGGCGCGGTCCTTGTGATCCTGGAAATCGGCAAGCCCGAGATAATAGCGCGCCATGGGTTCGCCCGGTGTCAGCAGCAGCGCCTTGTCGAAGGCAGCGCGGGCCTCCCGGTTGACCATGCCCGCGTCCCGCGCCACATAGGCCTGCCCCAACGCCAGCCAGTGCTCGACCCGTCCAGGCTCGAGCCGGGCCGCGTTGGCATAGGCCTCGGCGGCCAGATCGTAACGGCCCACCGAACGGGCAAGCGGGCCGAGCATCAGCCAGCCCTGCATCTCGTCGGGGCGCGTGCGCATCACGGCGGCCATGCGGACGGCCAGTTCATCGGGAGTCGCGTCCTCCGCCGCCACATCCGCCTCGCGAACCGCCGGCGTGTCGGGCAGCCCCGGATTGCCGAGCGCCGCATAGGTCACGGCGGCGAGGATGACCGTCGTCAGCGCCACCGCCACCGCCCAGCCGCGCTGGCCGGCCGGAGACGCCGCGCTGCCCGGCTGCTCGTGCCGCTCGGAGGCCCGCAACAGGCGGCGCTCGATCTCGATCCGCGCGGCGGCGGCTTCCTCGCGCGGCACCACGCCCGCATCCAGCTCGACCTGCAGCTCCGACAGCTGCTTGCGGTACAGCGCCACGTCATAGGCGTTGCGATCCGGCAGACCGCCCCGCCGGCGCAGAAACGGCAGGCACAGCACCACCGTCACCAAAACCGCGAGAAGCGTGAACAGGGCGTAGAGCATCAGCGGTCCCGGCCCAGCAGCGCATCGAGCCGCGCCTGCTCGTCGGCATCGAGTCGTTCGGGCGCCGAGGCGGGCCGCTGGCGGCGGATGAATGCCCAGGCGCCGAAGCCGCCCGCGAGCAGCAGCAGCACCGGCGCCAGCCACAGCAAAGCGGTGCGGATGTTGAAGGGCGGCTTCATCAGGATCCAGTCGCCGTAACGGGTGACCATGAATTCCCGCACCTGCCGGTCGTCATCGCCCGCCGCGATGCGCTCGCGCACCACGACGCGCAGGTCCCGCGCCAGATCGGCGTTGGAATCGTTGATCGACTGGTTCTGGCACACAAGGCAGCGCAGATCCTCCATCAGCTCGCGGGCGCGCGTCTCCTGCGCCGGATCGGCCAGCATGGTCTCGTCGGCGCCGACCGCGAAGGCGGGTGCCGACCAGAGCAGCGCGAGCAGCAGCGCCAGCGCCCTCACTTCAGGCTCTCCAGCATGGGCTCGAGTCCTTTGGCGACAACAGCCTCGTTGAGCGCGCCCTGGTAGCGCCACACCACGTTTCCTGCCCGGTCGACGACGAAGGTTTCCGGCACGCCCGCCAGTCCCCAGTCGATGAAGACCCGGCCTGTCTCGTCGAAGCCGACCCGGCTGAAGGGATTGCCGTCGCGCGCGAACCATTCGGCGACGGCCGGACGCTTGTCCTTGTAGTCGATCCCGACCACGGCGACGCCGGTCCGTTCGGCGAGCCGCATCAGCACCGGATGCTCCTCGTGGCACGGCGCGCACCAGCTGGCGAAAAAATTGACGATGGTGACCTGTCCCTTGAGGTCGGCCGACGACAGGCCGGGCGTCCCGTCCAGGGCCGGCGGCAGGTCGAATTCCGGCACGGGCCTGTCCTTGATGGCGAACGGCGTCTCGGACGGATCCAGATTGAGATAGAACGCCGCGCCAAACGCCACGGCGATGGTCAGGAAGATGCCGAGCGGCAGGACATGCTGCGGCTTCATTCGGCGGGCACTCCCGCCGGCACCTTCGCCGCGCGCGGCGCGCCGACGCGCAGCCGCCGGTCGGACAGCGATACCGCGCCGCCCAGCACCAGGATCAGCGCCCCGGCCCAGATCCACGAGATCAGCGGCTTGTGATAGAGCCGCACGCCCCAGCGCCCGTCGCTCTGTGCCGCGCCGATCACCGCGTAAAGGTCGCCGGTAAAGAGCGGATAAATGGCCGCTTCCGTGGTTTCCTGCGGCGGGTTGCTGAAGCGTCGGCTTTCCGGATAGAGCCGGGCGATGAACCGGCTGTCATGATCATAGACCGAAAAAGTTCCGCGCACTGACGCGTAATTGGGGCCGCGCACCGGCCCCACGGCGTCGAGCACGAAACGGTAGCCGCCGACGGTCACGCTGTCGCCCGGTTCGATGACGGTTATTTCCTCGCGCTGCCAGGCGCTGGAGACGGCGATACCGAAGATCATCACTGCGATGCCCAGATGAGCGATAATCATGCCCCACGACCCGCGCGGCAGGCCCAGCGCGCGGCGCAGCGCCTGGCCGGGCGCGCGGAACAGATTGATGCGCTGGGCGAATTCGGTCAGCACCGCCGCCGTCAGCCAGACGCCATAGGCGACGCCGAGACTGGCCCAGAAAGGCCCCTCGGTCAGCAGCGCCACGGCGATGCCGGCGATGACCGCCAGCAGCAGCGCCGGCCGCAACTTTTTCAGCGCGCCGCGCAGATTGCCGCGCTTCCAGGCCAACAGCGGCCCCAGTCCCATGAACGGGATCAGCAGCGCCATCAGCGCCGGGAACACCGCGTTGAAGAACGGCGCGGCGACCGAGACCTGATAGCCCAGCTCCTTGGCGAACAGCGGATAGAGCGTGCCGAACAGGATGACGAAGGTCGCCACCGCGAGCACCAGATTGTTCACGATCAGGCTGGTCTCGCGCGAGATGGGCGAGAACATGCCGGTCGGGCGCAGGGACGGCGCGCGAATGGCGTAGAGCGCCAGCGAGCCGCCGACCACGACGACGAGGAACGCCAGAATGAAGACGCCGCGCTCCGGGTCGTTGGCGAAGGAATGCACTGAGGTCAGCACGCCCGAGCGCACGAGGAAGGTACCGAGCAGGCTGAGCGAGAACGCCAGGATGGCGAGCAGGATGGTCCAGCTTTTCAGCGTGTCGCGCTTCTCGACCACGATGGCGCTGTGCAGCAGCGCGGTCGCCGCCAGCCAGGGCATAAAGGACGCGTTCTCGACCGGGTCCCAGAACCACCAGCCGCCCCAGCCCAGTTCGTAATAGGCCCACCACGACCCAAGCGCGATCCCGGCGGTCAGGAACGACCAGGCGGCCAGCGTCCAGGGCCGCACCCAGCGCGCCCAGGCCGGATCGACCCGGCCCTCGATCAGGGCGGCGATGGCGAAGGAGAAGGCGATGGAAAGGCCGACATAGCCCAGATAGAGCATGGGCGGATGGAACGCGAGACCTGGGTCCTGCAGCAGTGGATTGAGGCCGGCGCCGTCCAGCGGCACCGGGTCCATGCGGGCGAACGGGTTGGAGGTGAACAGCGAGAAGGCGATGAAGCCGAGCGTGACCAGCGACTGCACCGCGAGCACGCGGGCGCGGAAGGCCGGCGGCAGGTTGCGCCCGAACGCGCCGACGGCGGCGCCGAACAGAGCCAGGATCAGGATCCACAGCAGGATCGACCCCTCGTGATTCCCCCACACGCCGCTGATCTTGTAGAGCATGGGCTTCTGGGTGTGGGAATTGAGCGCCACGTTCACCACCGAGAAGTCCGAGACCACATAGGCCCAGGTCAGCGCCGCGAAGGAGATCGAAACCAGGAACAGCTGCGCGAAGGCCGCCGGGCGGGCGAAGGCGATCAGGTAAGGATTGCCGCGATGGGCGCCGAGCAGCGGCAAGGTGCCCTGCAACAACGCGACCACCAGCGCCAGGATGAGGGCAAAGTGGCCGGTTTCGACGATCATTTTTCGTATCCCGCGCCGTCGCGCTGCCATTCGCCCGAGCGCTTGAGCGCGTCCGTCACTTCCGGCGGCATGTAGTTCTCATCATGCTTGGCCAGCACGCGGGTGGCGACGAACACGCCATCCGCGCCCAGCTCGCCCTCGGCCACGGCGCCTTGCCCTTCGGCGAACAGATCGGGCACCAACCCATGTTGCTTCTGGTCGTAGACCACCGGCACTTCCGCCGCCATGTCCGTCACCGTGAAGTGGACGATCATGCCGTCTTCCCGGCGCACGCTGCCTTCCTTGACCAGACCGCCCAGATGGAACGAGGCGGACGGCGGCGCCGCCAGCTGCTTCAGGTCGCCCGGGCTGTAGAAGAAGCGCACATTGTCGCCGATGGCGAAAAACACGAGCGCGCCGGCGAAACCGAGGATGGCCAGCCCGGCGGCGACGAACAGCATGCGCTGGGTCTTACGCTTCATCGGCGCCTCGCAGGGTCTCCAGCCGCTGCTCCAGCACCGCCTGACGGCGCAAGGCCGCGCGCAGCTTCAGATAGCTGGCCAGCGCGATCCCCGGCAGGATGATCGCCGCCGCCGCGTAGGACGACCAGATGTAGAACCCGTGCTCCCACATGGGCATCAGCCTTCCGCCTGCATGGCCTGGAGCGCGCGCACGCGCCGCTCGGCCACTTCGGCGCGGATGCGCCACAGCAGCACCGAGACGAAATACGCCTTGAACGCGAACAGCATTACAAACAGCGGCCACAGCATGGCCGGGTCGATGGTCGGCCCATCGCGGCGGAACACGCTGGCGGGCTGGTGCAGGGTGTTCCACCACTGCACCGAGAAGTGAATGACCGGGATGTTGATCAGGCCGACAAGCGCCAGGATCGCCGCGGCCCGCGCCGCCTTTTCCGGGTCCTCGAACACCTGCCACAAGGCCATGTAGCCCAGATAGAGGAAGAACAGGATCAGGAACGAGGTCAGCCGCGCATCGCCCCATTCCCACCAGGTGCCCCACATGGGCGCGCCCCACAGCGCGCCGGTGACCAGCGCCAGCAGGGTGAAGCCGGCGCCGATCGGCGCGCAGTTCTTGGCCGCGATGTCGGCGAGCGGATGACGCCAGATGAAGCCCATGGCGCTGAACACGGCCATGGTCACATAGGTGGCCAGCGCCATCCAGGCGGCGGGAACGTGCAGATACATGATCCGCACCGTTTCCTTCTGCTTGGCATCGGGCGGCGACCCGACCAGCGCCAGGTAAAGACCCACCGCGAACAGCAGCGCCGTCAGCGCCAGCGCCCACGGCAGAACCAGGGCGCTGAGGCGGGCGAAACGCGTGGGATTTGCGAAACGGTGCCAGCCGGACATGGCAGTCATGTAGCGGTCCCGTGGATTACGTGCAAGCGGAGTCGGATCATTCCAGCGCGAGCCGCAGCGCCGCCGCCGCGGCGACCGGCGCGAGCACCAGCGAAACCAGGCTGACCGCGCCCAGCAGCATCAGCGCCTCGCCGCCGGACTCGGCGCCGGACGCCGCCACGCCGAAGATCAGCGTCGGGATGTAGAGCGGCAGCACCAGCAGCGGCACCAGCACGCCGCCGCGCCGGATTCCGGCGGTCAGCGCCGCGCCGATGGCGCCGATCAGGCTGAGCGCCGGCGTGCCGATCAGGACGGCGAGCAGCAGGTCCGGAAACGCCGCCGGCGGCAGGTTGAGCAGCACGCCGAGCAGCGGCGAGGCGATCACCAGCGGCAATCCGACCACCAGCCAGTGCGCCAGCACCTTGGCCAGCACGGTCACGAACAGCGGCTGCGGCGACAGCGCCAGGATGTCCAGGCTGCCATCCTCGAAATCGGCCTGGAACAGCCGGTCGAGCGACAACAGCGTGGCGAGCAGCGCGGCGACCCAGATCACCCCCGGCGCCACCCGCCGCAGCGCCATGGGATCGGCGCCGATGGCGAACGGAAACAATGCCGCGACGATGACGAAGAAGCCGACCGCCAGCAGCGAGCCGCCGCCCTGGCGCCGGGCGATCAGCAGGTCGCGCCGGACGATGGCGAAAAAGCCGCTCATGCGAACACCGCCCGCCGCCGGCCGGCGATCTCCAGCACCTGCGCCCCCGGCACGTCGATGCCGATATGGGTGGCGATGACGACGCTGCCGCCGCCGGCCCGGTGCGCGGCGATGGCCGCCTCGATCCGGGCGGTCGAGGCTGTGTCCAGCGCCACAGTCGGCTCGTCGAGCAGCCACAGCGCCCGGCGCGTGACCAGCAGACGCGCCAGGTTGAGCCGGCGCCGCTGGCCCGCCGAGAAGAAGCGCACCGGCAGGTCGCGCAGCGCCGCCAGCCCGAACGCGTCCAGCGCGCCGTCCACATCGGCCGGCCCGCCCATCACTAGAGCCAGCGACGCCAGGTTCTCGGCCGCCGTCAGCACCGGCTTGAGCGGATCGAGATGACCGGCATAGTGAAGCCGCGCCCGGTACGCGGCGGGATCGGCCCACGCGTCCTCGCCATTCCAGCGCACCGAACCCTCGGCCGGCCGGATATAGCCCGCGAGGACTCGCAGCAGGCTCGACTTGCCGGCGCCGTTCGGGCCGCGCAGCACCAGCGCGCCGCCCGGTACCACCCCGCACGACAGCCCTGCGAAAACCTCATGTTCCCCGCGCCTGCAGGTGAGGTTTTCGGCGACAAGGCCGGTGGCGTCGGCATTTGGCATGAGGCGAGGAATTCTCCGCTGATCTGGCGCGAGACCTTATCCCCGTTGCCCGGCGCCCGTCCAACTTTGCGGTTGGCAAGGGAGTCGTATTGGTGCAAAACCGGCACGATCAGCCGGAAACCACACAATTCAGGAGCAGCGTGACGTGAGCGCAGGGCACGACACCTTGAAGACCCGCCGCCAATTGACGGTCGGTGACAAGACGTATGACTATTTCAGCATCGACGCGGCCAGCAAGGCCCTGGGGATCGACTTCACGCGACTTCCCTATTCCCTCAAGGTTCTGCTCGAGAACCTGCTGCGCTTCGAGGACGGGGTCACCGTCACCGTCGACGACATCAAGGCCATGGGCGACTGGCTGAAGGACAAGACCTCCGAGCGCGAGATCGCGTACCGGCCGGCCCGCGTGCTGATGCAGGACTTCACCGGCGTTCCCGCCGTGGTCGATCTGGCCGCCATGCGCGCCGCCATGCTGGAGCTGGGCGGCGACCCGAAGAAGATCAACCCGCTCGCGCCGGTCGATCTGGTCATCGACCATTCCGTGTCGGTGGATCATTTCGGCCAGAACCGCTCGTTCCAGGACAATGTGGACCTGGAGATGGACCGCAACAAGGAACGCTACGAGTTCCTGCGCTGGGGCCAGACCGCGTTCGACAATTTCCGCGTCGTGCCGCCGGGCACCGGCATCTGCCACCAGGTGAACCTTGAATATCTGGCGCAGACCGTCTGGACCAACAAGGTCGACGGCACCGAGATCGCCTATCCCGACACGCTGGTCGGCACCGACAGCCACACCACCATGGTCAACGGCCTCGCCGTTCTGGGCTGGGGCGTCGGCGGCATCGAGGCCGAGGCGGCCATGCTGGGCCAGCCCGTGTCCATGCTGATCCCGGAAGTCGTCGGCTTCAAGCTGACCGGCCGGCTGAAGGAAGGCACCACCGCCACCGATCTGGTGCTGACCGTGACCCAGATGCTGCGCAAGAAGGGCGTCGTCGGCAAGTTCGTCGAATTCTACGGCTCGGGCCTCGATCAGCTGTCGCTGGCCGACATGGCGACCATCGCCAACATGGCGCCGGAATATGGCGCCACCTGCGGCTTCTTCCCGATCAACAAGGAAACGCTGAACTACCTGGCCTTCACCGGCCGCGCGCCGGAGCGGGTCGCCCTGGTCGAGGCCTATGCCAAGGCGCAGGACATGTGGCGCGATTCCACCTCGCTCGAGCCGGTTTTCACCGACACGCTGGAGCTGGACATCACCACCGTCGAGCCCAGCCTCGCCGGCCCCAAGCGCCCGCAGGACCGCGTGCTGCTGACCGCGGTCGCCCCGTCCTTCGAGAAGGAGCTGGAGACCAGCTTCGGCAAGGCGGACAGCAAGGAGCTGCGCGTCGCCGTCGAAGGCGCCAATTACGACATCGGTAATGGTGACGTGGTCATCGCCGCCATCACCAGCTGCACCAACACCTCCAACCCCAGCGTGATGATCGGCGCCGGCCTGCTGGCCAGGAACGCCATCGCCAAGGGCCTGAAGGTGAAGCCGTGGGTGAAGACCTCGCTGGCCCCCGGCTCGCAGGTCGTGACCGAATATCTCGACCGCGCCGGCCTCACCCAGCCGCTCGACATGCTGGGCTTCAACCTGGTCGGTTATGGCTGCACCACCTGCATCGGCAATTCGGGCCCGCTGCCCGAGCCGATCTCCAAGGCGATCAACGCCAACGATCTGGTCGGCGTCTCGGTGCTGTCGGGCAACCGCAACTTCGAGGGCCGCGTCAGCCAGGACGTGCGCGCCAACTATCTGGCGTCGCCGCCGCTGGTCGTCGCCTACGCCATCGCCGGCACGATCCGCAAGGACATCACCACCGAGCCGCTCGGCCACGACCAGATCGGCAACCCGATCTTCCTGAAGGACATCTGGCCGTCCAACGCCGACATCGCCGCCGCCATGCAGCAGTCGGTCACGCCGCAGATGTTCAAGGAACGCTATGCCGACGTGTTCGCCGGCACGGAGGCCTGGCAGAAGATCGAGGTCGCGACCGGCCTGACCTATGACTGGCAGCCGGACAGCACCTATGTCCGCCAGCCGACCTTCTTCGAAGGCCTGGCCGGCGACGCGGCCCCGGTCGCCGACATCGCCAACGCCCGCCTGCTGGCGCTGCTGGGCGACAGCATCACCACCGATCACATCTCGCCCGCCGGCTCGATCAAGAAGAACGGCCCCGCCGGCAAGTACCTTATGGATCACGGCGTCGATCCCGCCGACTTCAACTCCTACGGCTCGCGCCGCGGCAACCATGAAGTGATGATGCGCGGCACCTTCGCCAACATCCGCATCCGCAACGAAATGGCCCCGGGCACCGAAGGCGGCGTGACCACCTACATCCCCACCGGCGAAGTCATGAGCATCTACGATGCCTCCATGAAGTACCAGGAACAGGGCACGCCCCTGATCGTGGTCGCCGGCAAGGAATACGGCACCGGCTCGTCGCGCGACTGGGCGGCCAAGGGCACGCGCCTCCTGGGCGTCAAGGCCGTGATCGCCGAGACGTTCGAGCGCATCCACCGCTCCAACCTGGTCGGCATGGGCATCGTGCCGCTGGTGTTCAAGGACGGCGAGACCCGCCAGTCCCTGGGCCTGACCGGCAAGGAGATCATCTCGCTGACCGGCCTGGCCGCCGGCATCACGCCGCGCATGGACGTGACCGCGACCATCACCTACGAGGACGGCACCACCAAGGTCACCACCCTGACCTGCCGCATCGACACGCTGGACGAGGTCGCCTACTACAAGAATGGCGGCATCCTGCAATACGTGCTGAAGAACCTGGCCAAGGCGGCCTAGCTCATTCCGCCAAGGACGACCGGACGGGAGGCTTCGGCCTCCCGTTTTTTGTTTAAGGTCATGCCTTCATCAAGTGTGCTGACACCGGGTCAATAGTCTTAGCTCAGCATCTCAGTCTGGGCCATGGTGGGCCGGTTTTTTCGGTTGAAAATAGCGAAAGTCGAGAAACGGCCCCGGAGCGCGTCTATGCCGATTAAGTACGGACACGCTTGCTCTCTATCGAGCGGCCTCAGCAATAAAGACAATCTTTGCTGCTGCTAGATGGAGAGCGTAGGCCGAGATATAGGCCGGCAAGTCCTTTGGCTTAGAGCCTTGGCCATGAGAAGCGTCGTTATCTCTAATTTTCGGAAGGCCGCTTTGCAGCGTCGCCAGCAACTGGTCGAAGCTATTGTCCATATAGTCAGGCCAAAGGACATTGGCGCGCGCGATCTTGACGAGATCAGAGATGCGCGCTCCTTTTTGATACGTCCACCCCTTCTGATCGAAGATCGCCTTGAAAGTACTCTCCAGAGCATTCGCCGCCATGGCCACCGCTTGACGGTGCTCCCCAGCGCGATAGTGGGTGTGAGCGGCGATGAATTCCTGCCGGGGTCCTTCAAAACCGGGGCCGCTCAAGAGGGCAAGGGCGGGTTTGACCACTTCAACGTGAATATATTGGCTGTCGACGCGGATTAACCGGTAATCTTCCACTTGATAGCCTACACCGGCCTGCTGGAGGCGGTAATTGATTTCTTCGATCGCTTGACCAGCAACTGTAGTGACCCTCCATCTCTGTCGATGCTGACGAAATTCATCGCTTCCGACCATGCCTACTCCGGTCGCGATCAATTCAACAAGGTCAAGCCAATCTTCGGTCGAGCAGTCGCGCATGAAGGTTAAAATCCGTGCGCCGGAAAAGGTCTCGTAATTCAGAGCTTCCAAACCTTTTTCGCGAAGAAACACACGCTCGATCTTGCCCCACGCCCCATTGTCCTCGTCCGCTCGTAGTACGGAATCTCCGCGATAGCCAACAGCCCCTATCGCCTCAAGTGCGATCTGTTGGATCTGAACGCGAAGGCTGGACGGGATAAGGGCATACTGAAAAAAATCAGCCTGACTCGTACCTTTGACTTCCGCCTGTCTCTTGGAGAATAGGTCGAAAATTGCCATTAATAGAATCCTTTCCCAAACCCCAGTGCAAGACGCTCGGTCTTCCCACCAAGGATAGCTGTTGCAGTCGATCTAAGGGTATAATCAGCTAGCTAATATGCCCTTATCTGTAGCGAACGCTCTTATTCGGGTACGAGTTGAATGCCTACGTCCGAGTCTTTCGAGGTCTGCTCCCCGACAAGACTTCGAAACTGGAGGCATTTTCACGTCAAACATCTATGTTTAGCTGAACATCGAAAAAAGAGGAGTCCAGATTGGAGCTGCTGCTATTGCGTTACCAGCTGCCCCACCAATGGCACCTTCAATTATCGTTTTCAACGATTTGCCTGCCGCCCTAATAATGGTAGGATCAGGCTCATCAATTAGTTGGGCTTCGATAGTAGCGACCTGCGCATCAGCTCGCCGACGTTGCGCTTTATCGAGACCGAGCTCGTCAACATGTCGCTTATATAGCGCTACAATGCTCTCAAGTTCGTCATATGAGTAAAAAGTCGCCTGCACCCCGTGCCCCCCGGGGGCAATATTTTGTATCGGAGAGTTATACATATTATTAATATTGTAAGCTACAGTGGGTGACGTGCTCGGGTTTTCCTGTGGAGGCGGCGGCAAAATTTCATTTACATAAGCCAAAAAATCACGGTTGAATGGTATTATAACTGAAGAGACGATCTTTCTAAGATTCCCAAGCAGCTTGGAGCCGCTGTAAAAATATCTAAATGCTAAATCGAGAAACCACTCTGGATTGTTAGCTGCTCGCTCGATAAGATGGATAGTTATCCCAAACTCTTCTTCGCGCACAGATGGCCAATTGAGTCGGGCACTTCCCGCCATTCCACCGCCTGGACTAGAATTCTCTAAAAATTTATCGAAATCTACTTTTGACTTCAGATCATCTGTTATAATTTTTAAGTCATCAGCGTTCAACGCTAATGCAAGTCGTTTAAGCGGGCGCTCAAACGTATTATAGTCAGCAGCCTGTAAATCCAACACTGCATAATTCACTTCACGTAGGGCCGTTTCGACCGTCACAACTCAGCACCCCGCTTCATACGGCTCTCAGCAGCACTGTCGAGGATTGCCTGCCGATACCGTTCCTTCACCTCGCTAACAAGCCCTTCGATCATATTGCTTCTGCCATAACCGCCGACGCGTTCGTCGATTGCTACTTCCACCTGCTGAATCGCAAGGTCGATGCTTTGGGGATCATGGGGGTCGAATTCAACGTTTGTGATTTCGCCGTCCAAGGCTGCTATCGCCTTTTCAAGGTCCTTCATATTCTGCATCAACTCGTTCAACCCTTTTTTGCCCATAAGAATACTCCAAAAAATTTGAATAAATTTTATCGTATCGCACGGCAGACTTCCACCATTTGTGGTCGCTGGTAGCACCAGCTGATTGTCGGGCCGAGTTCGAACACGAGCGAGCTTCAGCTCGCAGACGGATCCGGAGTGTGCTTGTTGTAGAAGGGCGCGGCGATGACACTCCAGTTCCAATCTGAGCCACTCCCGCTCCCACCCCCGACCGGTTTTGCTTGACCCCCGTGCCTCCCCCGGTACCTTGGGGAGCCAATCGCCCCGCCAACGGCGACTCCCGCTGACGCACGGACCCTCATGCGCCTTGCCCTGATCGTTCTGCTACCCTTCATCGGCAGCCTGCTGCCCGTGCTGTTCATCAGGGCCGGGCGCAATGCCTGCGCCATCGCCACCGGGCTGGTCACCGCCAGCGCCCTTGCCCTGCTGCTGTCGCTGGCGCCGGCCGTGCTGGCGGGCGAGACCATCCAGGCCCGCTGGGACTGGATGCCCGCTTTGGGCCTCAACGTCACCTTCTTCCTCGACGGGCTGGGCCTGCTGTTCGCCGGGCTGATCCTGGGCATCGGCCTGCTGATCATCGTCTTCGCCCGCTTCTATCTGGCGCGCCAGGACCCGATGGGGCGCTTCTTTGCCTATCTGCTGCTGTTCCAGGGCGCCATGGTCGGCATCGTGCTGTCCGACAACGTGCTGCTGATGCTGGTGTTCTGGGAACTGACCAGCCTGTCGTCCTTCCTGCTGATCGGCTACTGGCGCCATTTGCCCGAAGGGCGCCAGGGCGCGCGCATGGCGCTGGCCGTCACCGGCGGCGGCGGGCTGGCGCTGATCGGCGGCATGCTGATCCTGGGCCACATCGCCGGCTCCTACGACCTCACCGTCATTCTGGAACAGCGCGAAGTGATCCAGGCCTCGCCGCTCTACCTGCCGGCGCTGGTCCTGATCCTGCTGGGCTGCTTCACCAAATCCGCCCAGTTTCCGTTCCATTTCTGGCTGCCGCATGCCATGGCGGCGCCCACGCCCGTGTCGGCGTATCTGCATTCGGCCACCATGGTGAAGGCCGGCCTGTTCCTCATGGCCCGGCTGTGGCCGGTGCTGGCGGGCACCGACGAATGGTTCTACCTCGTCGCCACCACCGGTGCGGTCACCATGGTGCTGGGCGCCTGGTTCGCCCTGTTCAAGGACGATCTGAAGGCCCTGCTCGCCTATTCCACCATCAGCCAGCTCGGCCTCGTCACCATGCTGCTGGGCTTCGGCACCCCCATGGCCGCCACGGTCGCCGTCTTCCACATCATCAACCACGCCAGCTTCAAAGCGGCCCTGTTCATGACCGCCGGCATCGTCGACCACGAGGTCGGCACCCGCAGCACCCACCGCCTCGGCGGGCTGGCGCGCATGATGCCCATCACCGCCACCCTGGCCGTGGTCGCCGCCGCCTCCATGGCCGGCATCCCGCCGCTGAACGGCTTCATCTCCAAGGAGATGATGCTGGACGAGGCCGCCAACACCCTGTGGGCGGATTTCACCTGGGCGGTGCCGGCCGTAGCCACCCTGGGCGCGCTGTTCTCGGTCGCCTATTCGTTCCGCTACATCCTGCACGTGTTCTTCGGGCCCAAGCGCACCGACTATCCCAGCAAGCCGCACGACCCGCCTTTGGGCATGTGGCTGCCGGCGGCGCTGCTGGTGGCGCTGGTGGTGCTGATCGGCCTGGCGCCCGCGCTGATCGCCGGGCCGCTCGTCGCCTCCTCGGCCTCGGCCGTGATCGGCGGCGCCTTGCCCGACTACTATCTGTCGCTCTGGCACGGCGTCACGCCGGCGCTGTTCATGAGCCTGATCGCCATCGGCGGCGGCCTTTTGCTGCTGTGGCGGCACGACGCGGCCAGCGACCTGTGGCTGAAGGCGCCGCGTCCCGAAGCCAAGCTGCTGTTCGAGGGCGGACTGGACCGGGCGGTGCGCGCCGCGACGCGCCTCACCGACGCCGTCCACAACGGCTCGCTCCAGCGCATGATCGCCGTCACCCTCGGCGTCCTCGTGGTCATGGGGCTGGCGGTGTTTCCCGCCGCCGACGCCATCCAGGGCCCGCGCCCCATGCTGCCGGTGACGCCCGTGGCGCTGGCGGGCTGGGCGGTGCTGATCGCCGGCTGCATCGCCCTCGTGGTGCTGCACCGCCAGCGTCTCCTGTCGCTGATCGTGGTCGCCGTCCTCGGGCTGCTCGTCTCGCTCGCCTTCATCCACCTGTCGGCGCCGGACCTCGCCCTGACGCAGATCTCCGTCGAGGTGGTCACCCTGCTGCTGATGCTGCTGGCGCTGAACCTGCTGCCCAATGAAAGCCCGGTGGAAAGCTCGGTCGTGCGGCGCACGCGCGACGCCGTGCTCGCCGGCATGGTCGGCCTCGGCGTCGGCGCCGCCGTCTTCGGCGTCATGACCCGCGATTTCACCTCCATCTCCGACTATCACCTGGCCAATTCCTACACGGGCGGCGGCGGCACCAACGTGGTGAACGTCATCCTGGTCGACTTCCGCGGCTTCGACACCTTCGGCGAGATCATCGTCCTCGGCATCGCGGCGCTGGCCATCTTCGCGCTGATCAGCAGCGTCGGTACCGGCGCGGCGGGCCGCCGGCTGGCGCGCTGGATACCCGATCAGGCCCGCTCGAAGGATCATCATCCGCTGATGATGGTGGTCGCCACCCGCGTCATGCTGCCGCTCGCCTTGCTGGTCGGCGTCTACATCTTCCTGCGCGGCCACAACCAGCCGGGCGGCGGCTTCATCGCCGGGCTGATGGTCGCCATCGCCCTGATCATGCAGTACATGGCCTCGGGCTTTACCTGGACGCAGAACCGGATGAAGGCCGACTATCACGGCTTCATCGGCTGGGGCATCCTGGCCGGCGGCCTCACCGGCGTGGGTGCCTGGTTCGCGGGCCGGCCGTTCCTGACCTCGGATTTCGGCTACGTCACCCTGCCCATCGTCGGCACCTTCGAGCTGGCGACCGCCATGGCGTTCGATATCGGCGTCTTCCTCACCGTCGTCGGCGCCGTGATGCTGGCGCTCGCCACCCTGTCCCGCGTCGGCCGTCTCGCCGAACATCAGAAACTACCGGATACCCCCATGGACCACGATCCTTCCGCTGGCATGGCGAGGCCCTGACATGGAAATGCTGGTTGCCTCCGCCATCGCCGTGCTCACCGCCGCCGGGGTCTATCTCATCCTGCGGGCGCGCACCTTCCCGGTCGTGCTCGGGCTGGCGCTGCTGTCCTATGCGGTGAATCTGTTCCTTGTCTCCATGGGCCGCCTGGCCATCAATCAGCCGCCGATCCTCGGCGACACCGCCACCTCCTATACGGATCCGTTGCCCCAGGCGCTGGTCCTGACCGCCATCGTCATCGCCTTCGGCATGACGGCGGTGGTCGTCGTCCTGGCGCTGCGCAGCTTCATCGAAAGCGGCAGCGATCACGTGGACGGCCGCGAACCGGGCGCGGCGCCGGAGGCCGAACGGTGAACCACTGGATCATCGCCCCCATCGTCATTCCGGCCTTCAGCGCGGCGCTGATCGTGCTGTTCATGCGTCATCACCTGTCGCTGGCGCGCATCTTTTCCGTCGCCAGCACCGTCGCCGTGCTCGCCGTGTCGCTGGCGCTGACCTGGTCGGCCGCGCACAATCCGCCCGCGCTCTATGCCCTGGGCAACTGGCCGGCGCCCTTCGGCATCGTCCTCGTGCTGGACCGCCTGTCGGCCATGATGGTGCTGCTGGCCTCGGTCGTGGGCCTGATCGCGCTGCTCCATGCCGTCAATGGCTGGGATGCCAGGGGACGGCATTTCCACGCCCTGTGGCAGTTCCAGCTGATGGGCATCAACGGCGCGTTCCTGACCGGCGACCTGTTCAACCTGTTCGTGTTCTTCGAGGTCCTGCTCATCGCCTCCTATGGCCTCATGCTGCACGGCGCGGGGCGGGAACGGCTGCGGGCCGGCGTGCACTATGTGATGATCAATCTGGTGGGCTCGTCCCTCTTCCTGATCGGCGTCGGCCTGATCTACGGCATGACCGGCACGCTGAACATGGCGGACCTCGCGGTGAAGGTGCCGCTGGTGGCCGAGGCCGACCAGGCGCTGCTGCGGACCGGCGCGCTGGTGCTGCTGATCGTCTTCGCCATCAAGGCCGCGCTGGTGCCGCTGCATCTGTGGCTGCCGGGGACCTATGCCAACGCGCCGGCCCCGGTCGCCGCGCTGTTCGCCATCATGACCAAGGTGGGCGCCTACGCCATCATCCGCGTCTACACGCTGATCTTCGGCGGCGACGCCGGCGCGTCGGCGTGGATGGCCGCCGACTGGCTGCTGCCGGCGGCGCTGGTGACCATCGCGGTCGGGGCCGCCGGCGTGCTCGCGGCGCGCGGGCTGGGCTGGCTCGTCGCCTTCGCCACCATCGGCTCCATGGGCACCCTGCTGGCCGCCGTGGGGCTGTTCACCGAAACCGGGATGACGGCGGCGCTTTACTATCTGCTGCACTCGACGCTGACCGTGGCGGCCCTGTTCCTGGTGGCCGACCTGATCGCCGCGCGGCGCGGCGCCCATGGCGGCACCCTCGACATCGCGCCGCGTTTTGCCCAGGCCGAGGCGCTGGGCGCGCTGTTCTTCCTGGGCGCCATCGCCATGGCCGGCCTGCCGCCCCTGTCGGGCTTCATCGGCAAGCTGCTGATCCTCGACAGCGCCCGCGATCCCGGCACGGCGCCGTGGATCTGGGCCGCGATCCTGATCGCCTCGCTGGTCACCACCATCGGATTCGCCCGGGCCGGTAGCCGCCTGTTCTGGAAGAGCACGGCCGAGGATGGCACCATCGAGGCGGCACCCCAGCCCCGCCCGGCGCTGATGATCGGCATCGCCGCCCTGCCCCTGGCGCTGCTCGTGGGGCTGACCGTCGCCGCCGGTCCGGTCAGCGATTATCTCGCCGCGACCGCCGCCGACCTGTTCGATTCGTCGGCCTACATCGCCGCGGTGCTGCCCCCGGGCCTGAAGGCCGCTCCATGAGGACGCCGCCATGCTGAAACGCCTGCTGCCGCATCCCACCCTGACCCTGATCCTGACGGTCATGTGGGTCTTCCTGGTCAACGGTTTCTCCATGGGCGCCGTGGTGCTGGGGCTGATCCTCGGCGTGCTCATCCCGCTGTTCACCGCCCGGTTCTGGCCCGACAAGGCGCCCATTCGCAGCTGGCGGGCGGCAGGCGTCTACGCCCTGATCGTGCTGTGGGACATCATTGTCGCGAATATCCAGGTCGCCTACTGGGTCGTGTTCAAGCGCAACGACCAGTTGCACACGCGCTGGATCTCGGTGCCGCTCGATGTGAAGTCGCCCGAGGCGATCACCGTCCTCGCGGGCACGATCACCATGACGCCGGGCACCGTCTCGGCCGATCTGTCGGCCGACGGCCGCAGCCTGCTGGTGCATTGCCTGAACGCGCCGGACCCGGAAGACGCGGTCGCCCAGATCAAGACCCGCTATGAAGCCCGGCTGAAGGAGGTCTTCGGATGATCGACTATGCCCTGCTGTTCGCCATGGGCTGCCTGTCACTCGCGCTGGTGATGAATTTATGGCGGCTGCTGCGCGGCCCGCTCCTGACCGACCGCATCCTGGCGCTCGACACCATGGCGATCAACGCCATCGCGCTGATCGTCCTCGCCGGCATCCGCTGGAGCAGCACCCTCTACTTCGAGGCCGCGCTGCTGTTCGCCATGGTCGGCTTCGTCTCCACCGTCGCCTATTGCCGCTTCCTGATGCGCGGCGACGTGATCGAATGAGGCAGCCATGATCGTCGCCGAAATCGTCATCTCCCTGCTGCTGGTCATCGGCGGCCTGTTCGCGCTGGTCGGCTCCTACGGCCTGATCAAGCTGCCCGACCTGATGAGCCGTCTGCACGCGCCCACCAAGGCGACCACGGTCGGCGTCGGCAGCTGCCTGCTGGCCTCCATCGGCTATTTCATGCTGACCGAACAGCGCGTGTCGGTGCACGAGCTGATCATCACCCTGTTCCTGTTCCTGACCGCGCCGATCACGGCGAGCATGGTCGCCAAGACGTTCCTGCACCGCAATGACCGGGTGAAGGGCGACCTGCCGCCCACCAACGGCGAGACGGGATGGGCGACCTACGATCCCGCGCCCGGCCTGAAAGACGCGGACGCGGGCGCCAGGAAGCCCAGGGACGCGTCGGTCTAGGCGAGGCCCTTGGCCATCAGGTCGGCGAGGCGGCGGGCGAACGCCGCCGGATCGGCCGGCAGCTCGCCTTCCAGAATCCGCGCCTGATCCAGCAGCAGCAGCGCCGGATCGCCGAGCGCGTCCAGCGCGCCGGGCTGGTCGGCCCGCTCCGCCAGCGCCGCGATCAGCGGATGGCCCGGATTGATCTCCAGGATACGCTGCGCCTCGAACCCCAGCTGGTTGTGCTGCTTCAACAGGCGCTGCAGGTTGAGGTCCATGTCGCCATCGTCGGCCACCAGGCAGACGGCGCTGCCGGTCAGGCGGTCGGTGGTGCGCACGTCCTTCACCTGATCGCCCAGCGCGTGCTTGAGCGCCGCGATCAGCGTGACCATGCGCGCGTCGTCGGCTGGCTTCTCCGCGCTCTCGTCCTTGCCGTCCAGCTTCGACAGGTCGGCGCCGCCGCGCGTCACCGAGCGGAACGCCTTGCCCTCGTGCTCGGGCACCATGGACAGCCAGAAATCGTCGACCGGATCGGTCAGCAGCAGCACCTCGACCCCGCGCGAGGTGAAGCCCTCCAGATGCGGGCTGCGCCGCGCCGCGTCGATGTCCGGTGCCGAGACGTAATAGATCGCGTCCTGGCCCTCCTTCATGCGGGCGAGGTAATCGCCCAGCGTGGTCCAGCCGTCGCCATGGGTCGACCGGAAGCGGGCGATCTTCAGCAGCGCCCCGCGCCGCTCGCCATCCTCGTAGATGCCTTCCTTGATGACCGGGCCGAAGCTGGACCAGATCTTGTCGAACCCGTCCGCATCATCCTTCGCCTTGGCCTCGAGCGCCGAGACGACGCGGCCGGTTACCGCCTTGCGCATGCGCGCGACCACCGGGTTGTTCTGCAGCATCTCTCGGCTGACGTTGAGCGGCAGGTCTTCCGAATCGACCACGCCGCGCAGGAAGCGCAGATAGCCGGGGATCAGGTCGTCCGTGTCGTCGGTGATGAAGACCCGCTTCACATAGAGCTTCACGCGCGGCTTGCGCGCCGGGTCGAACAGGTCGAGCGGGCGCTCCTCCGGCACGAACAGCAGCGCCGTGTACTCGATCGCGCCTTCGGCCCGGTAATGCAGCGTCAGCGCCGGCGCATCGAAGGCGTGGCCCGCATGGCGATAGAACGCGGTGTACTGCTCGTCGGTGACCTCGGCCTTGGGCCGGGTCCACAGCGCCGAGCCCTTGTTGACCGATTCCTCCTCGGTCACCGCGCCGTCCTTCACCTCTGACAGGTGAATCGGGAAGGCGATGTGGTCGGAATAGGTGGTGACGATGTGGCGCAGGCGGTGGACATCGAGATATTCCGACTCGTCCTCGCGCACGTGCAGCACGATGGTCGTGCCGCGCCCGTCCCGCGCCGCCGGCTCGATGGTGTAGCTGCCCTGGCCGTCGGAGGTCCATTTCCACGCCTGCGCGTCACCCGCCTTGCGGCTGGTGACCTCGACCTTGTCCGCCACCATGAAGGCCGCGTAGAAGCCGACGCCGAACTGGCCGATCAGCGAGACGTCCTTCTTCGAATCGCCGCTGAGCTTTTCCATGAACGCCGCCGTGCCCGACCGGGCGATGGTGCCCAGATTGGCGATCAGATCGTCCCGGTTCATGCCGATGCCATTGTCGGCGATGGTCAGCGTCCGCGCGGCCGCATCGGCGGTGATGGCGATCCGGAACGCCGAATCGCCTTCGGTCAGCGACGGATCGGTCAACGCGTCATAGCGCAGCCGATCGCACGCGTCGGACGCGTTGGAGATCAGCTCGCGCAGGAAAATCTCGGTCTCGGAATAGACCGAGCGCACCATCATGTTGAGGAGGCGCGCGACTTCGGCCTGGAATTCGTGCTTTTCAACGGTCTCGGTGGTGGACATGGCTTTCTCCCGGTTCGCGGTCGGTTCGCTAGATAGGGAACCGGGACGGCGGCATCAAGACGTCAATTGATCGGGAGGGGGAAAGCAGGGCCTGAAAAGAGAAATGCCCGGCCGTCAGAGATGAAATGGGCTTGGGGGCTACAGATCCATCTCGAGACGACCGGGCGACGAGGCCAACAACGGTCATTCTACCCTGAAATGTGGCGGGATTTAGACTCGCCCGGGGCAAGGTTGAGACAGTGCGTTTTTTCTGGAAGGCGCGGCCGGACGGGAAACGACGTGCTCCGGACATGAAGATGCCCGGTCGCTTCAGACGGAATGGGCTTGGGGGCTACAGATCCGACTGATGCGACCGGGCGACGAGGCCAACAACCAGATAGTCGCTCCGGATTGTGGCGCGATTTGGCCCGACCGCGGGCAAACCGGAGGTCTTTTCGTCGCTTTTCCGAGACGGCCGCCCGGGTAAAAACCCGTGGACAACCGGCGTGTCACGGCAGTTTAATAATTGTCATGCAGAACGTTACATCGATCGCGGATTACCGCGCGCCGCCGCCCACCGTGTTCTTCCACCGGCGGGAGCTGGACCAGATTCTGCGCGTCTACGGACGCATGGTCGCCGAAGGCGAATGGCGCGATTACGCCATGAACGACGGCGCCGAACAGGCCGTCTTCGCGGTCTTCCGCCGCACCAGCGAAATGCCGCTGTACCGCATCGTCAAATGTCCGAAATGGGCCAAGCGCCAAGGCGCCTATGCGATCCTCGCGCCCGGCGACCAGATCCTCAAGCGCGGCCATGAGTTGGAGACCGTGCTGCGCTTCTTCGACCGGAAGAAGCTCAACGTCGTCGACTGACGCCCAAACGAGAACGCCCGGCACGAGGCCGGGCGTTCCGTAATCCGTGAGACAGCCGCTACTCGCGCGAGCTGCCGAACAGGCGGAGCATCATCAGGAACAGGTTGATGAAGTCCAGGTAGAGGGTCAGCGCGCCCATCAGGGACAGCTTGGCGAGCGTCTCCTCGCCATGGCCCTCGTAATACTGTTCCTTGATCCTCTGGGTGTCGTAGGCGGTCAGGCCCGCGAAGACCAGCACGCCGATCACCGAAACCACGAAGCTCAGCATGCTCGAGGCGACGAACAGGTTGACGACGCTGGCGATGATGATGCCGATCAGCCCCATGAACAGGAACTTGCCGACCGGCCCAAGGTCACGCTTGGTCGTGTAACCGTAGAGGCTGAGGCTGCCGAACATGGCCGCCGAGATGAAGAACACCCGCGCGATGCTCTCGCCGGTGTAGATCATGAAGATGCTGCTGAGCGAGAGGCCCATGAGGGCCGCGTAAACCCAGAATGTCGCCTGCAAGGCGAACACGCTGAGCTTGTTGACGCCGAAACTCATCAGCAGAACAAGGCCGAGCGGAGCGAACAGCACGACCCACTTCAGCGGCGACATGTAGATCGCCTGACCGAAAGAGGTCAGCTCACCCGCGTCCGTGACGGCCATGTTGGAAACGAGAAGGGCGATGATGCCCGTCAGCAGCACGCCCGACGCCATGTAGTTGTAGACGCCGAGCATGTACGAGCGGAGACCCTGATCGATCTCGGCCGCGGTGCCGGCGCCGACGCTATACGGCGTTCTGTAGTCTTGTGCCATTTCTGACCAACTCCTTTTCAAACAGGCCACGCACGAAGGCTAAACCAGTGGCCCCTAATATTGAGGGGAGTTCCCGGCAATTCAAGCGAATCAAGATTACGATATTGTCATTCCGTTCGAAGAAGCGGCGCGGGCTTCTCTCCGAGCGCGCGCCATGTGCCCAGGAACCCGAACGCGACCGTAACGATAAGTCCCCCGATGGCGGTAGCGACAAGAATTTCCGGCTGCCAGATCCAGCGCGCGTCCATGATCCGGGTAATGACCAGCCAGGCGCCCAGGGTGCCGAGCGCCATGGCGATGAGCGCCGTGATGAGGCCCATCAGCGCGTACTCGACCAGGTAGACCCGGGCGATGTCGCTGCGGCGCGCGCCCAGCACCTTCAGCACCACGGCATCGCGCACCCGGTCGGCATAGCCCGCGGCCATCGCGCCGGCCAGGACAACCACGCCCGCGACCAGCGCGGCAGAGGCCGCCGCCGAGACCGCCTGATTGATCTGCTCCAGCAGCGAACCGACGGTGTTCAGGATGTCGCGGACCCGCACTGCGGTGACGTTGGGATACGCCTCGGCCACGGCACGGTCGATGGCCGCCTCGTGCGCGGCGTCCACCTTGACCGTGGCCAGATGGGAGTGGGGCGCGGCCTCGAGCGTGCCCGGCGCGAAGATGACCGAGAAGTTCATGCCCATGCCGGACCAGTCGATATCGCGCAGATTGCCGATAGCGGCGGTGATCGGCCGGCCCATGATGTTGAAGGTCAGCGTATCGCCAATGGACAGGTTCATGCCTTCGGCGAGCTGGGCGTCGAAAGAGATCAGCGGCGGCCCGGCATAGTCCTTCGGCCACCATTCGCCCGCGACGACGCGATTGTCCTTGGGCAGCTCTGCCGCGTAGGTCAGCCCCCGGTCGCCGCGCACCGCCCACTGGGCATCGCCGGCGATCTTGGCGTCCTCGGCCCGCACGCCGTCGACCTCGGTAATGGTGGCCCGCAGCATGGGCGCGCGGGTGACGTCGCTGACGCCCGGCATGGCGCGCAGCATGGTCTCGAAGCCCTCGATCTGGTCGGGCTGGATATCGATGAAGTAATAGGCCGGCGCGTCGGCGGGCACGCCGTCCTCGATCTGCGCGCCCAGATTGGTGGTGATCTGGGCGACGGTGACCAGCAGGGTGAGACCGAGACCAAGCGAGAGCACCACGTTCGGCGTCGCCGCGCCGGGCCGGTGCAGATTGCCCAGCGCCATGCGCCACACCCGGCTCGACGGTCGCGGAAGCAGCGCGGTGAAACGCATCAGCGCCAGCCCCGCCAGCCAGAGCACGACGAAACTGGCCGCCGCCCCGAGCAGGAACCACAGAGTGAACCGCCGCTCGTCGGAGAACAGCACCGCGAGCCCGGCCAGGGCCAGCACGGCCGCGCCGGTCATGGCCATGTAGCGCCAGTGTGGTCGGCCCGAGACCGGCGCGACGATCTGCCGGAACAGGCCTGCCGCCGGCACATCGCGAGCGCGTCCCAGCGGCCAGACCGCGAAGGCGAGCACGGTGAGAACGCCGTAGGCGCTGGCGAGCAGCAGCGGCCCCGGATAGAGGCCGGCGCGCGCGGGGACCGGCAGCATGTCCTGCAGGAGCGCGATGGCGGCGAAGGGGATCGCGGCACCGATGACCAGACCGATGGCGACGCCCACCAGCGCGATCAGCAGCACCTGCCACAGATAGATCCGGAAAATGGTGCCGCCGCCCGCCCCCAGGCACTTGAACGTGGCGATCGCCTCGCGCTTGGTGGCCATGTAGCCGGACGTGGCGTTGGCGACGCCGACGCCGCCGACCAGCAGGGCGGTGAGGCCGGACAGCGATAGGAACACGGCCAGCCGCTCGAGGAAGCGCTTGACCCCGTCCGCGCCGTTCTGCCGGTCGCGCATGCGCCAGCCGGCATCGGGGAACCGTGTGTCCAGATCCTGCTTCACCTGCTCCAGATCGGTGTCCGGCGGCAGCTTCAGCCGGTATTGGTGGCGCACGATGCTGCCCTGCTGGATCAGGGCCGCCGCGCCGACGCTGGCGTCGGACACGATCACGCGGGCGCCCAGCGTGAAGCCGTCGCCCGCCTTGTCCGGTTCGGTCAGGGTCACAGCGCGGATTTCGTAATCCAGGTCGCCGATCCGCAGGGTATCGCCGACCGTGGTGCGTGTCTTGTCCAGCACCGCCTGTTCGGCGATGGCGCCCCAGCGGCCGTTCCGTTCGGCGAGCGCCTCGGCGAGCGGCATGGCGGGCACGAGCTCGACCGCGCCGTAGAGCGGATAGGCACCGTCGACGGCCTTGAGCTCGACCGTCGCCCGCCGGTCCAGATCGGCGGCGGCCATGGAGCGCAGCGTCAGGGTTCGGCTCACCGGATAGCGCGCCGTTATGTAGTCGAGCGCCGGCGCGGGGAGCGGCTCGCTGGTCATGCGCAACTCGATATCGCCGCCGAGGATGGGCCGTCCATGCTCGCTGATGCCTTGCATCACCGCCTCGCGCACACCGCCCACCGCCGCGATGGCCGCGACGCCGAGCACGATGCACAAGAGGAAGACGGTGAAGCCTTTCAGGCCGCCCCGCAATTCCCGCAGCGCCAGCCGCAGCGAGAGCGGCATCAGCCGGCTGCTCCGGCACGGGCGAGGATCGGGGCGCCGGACGCCTCAATGCGGCCATCTCGGACCCGGACCTGCCGGTCGCAGCGGGCGGCAAGGCCCGCATCATGAGTGATCAGGACCAGCGTGGTCCCGCGCTGCGCCTGCAGGGAGAACATGAGGTCGATGATGTCCGCACCGGTCGCGGCATCCAGGTTGCCGGTCGGCTCGTCGGCCAGGATGAGCCCCGGCTGCGGCGCCAGCGCCCGCGCCAGCGCGACACGCTGCTGCTCGCCGCCCGAGAGCTGGCCGGGATAATGTTCGGTACGCGCGCCGAGACCGACCACCTTCAATTCGCGGGCCGCCTTGTCGAACGCGTCCTTGTCGCCCATCAGCTCGAGCGGCACCGCCACGTTCTCGAGCGCGGTCATGGTCGGGATCAGGTGGAACGACTGGAAGACAATGCCGATCCGGCCGCGCCGGAAGGTGGCGAGCCCGTCCTCGCTCATATGGGTGACGTCCTGGCCGTCGATCTCGACACGGCCGCGCGACGGCTTTTCCAGCCCCGCCATCACGCTCATCAGCGTCGACTTGCCAGAGCCGGACGGGCCGACCATGCCGATCGCCTCGCCCCTGTCGATGGCGAGGTCGATGCCCCGAAGAATGTTGACGGGTCCTGCCCGGCTCTTAAGTGTTAGGTGGATGTCGTCGAGACGAATCATAAAGGAACACTCATGAGGCCGGACACAAGCCAGCGATATGGGACGTTCGGCCGGGTTGTCAATTTCTGCGCCGCGTTTCTTCTGGCCGCCTTCTGCTACGCCGCCACGGCGGCGGCGGATGACACCCTGGACGTGCTGGTGCTGGGCGACAGCCTGAGCGCCGGGTATGGGCTGGAACCCGGTCAGTCATTTCCGGCGAAGCTGGAAAAGAAGCTGATCGCGGGCGGGCTGAAGGTGAAGGTCCACAATGCGGGCGTGTCGGGCGACACGGCCAGCGCCGGCCTGAGCCGGCTGGACTGGGCGTTGGCCGGCGTGCCCGGCGGCAAGCCCGACCTGGCCATCGTGGAGCTGGGCGCCAATGACGCGCTGCGCGGCATCGACCCGAAAGTGACCATCAAGGCCCTGTCCGGCATCCTCGACCGCTTCCGCAAGGACGGCGTCCCGGTGCTCCTGGCCGGCATGAAGTCGCCGCCGAACATGGGCAGCGACTACCTGAAGCAGTTCGATGCGATCTATCCGGACCTGGCCAGGAAATATGGCGTCGCGCTCTATCCCTTCTTCCTGGAGGGTGTCGCGGGGATCAGGAAACTGAATCTGCCCGACGGAATCCATCCGACCGCCGAGGGCATCGATGTGATCGTGGCACGCATCACGCCCATGGTTCATAGTCTGCTGACCAAGCAGTAATCATAATCGAATCAGGGGGATAACACATGGAATACCGACGCCTCGGGCGCACGGATCTTACTGTCAGCGCCATCTGCCTGGGCACCATGACCTGGGGCCAGCAGAACACGGAAGCCGAGGCGCACGAGCAGCTCGACTATGCGCTGGGCGAAGGCATCAACTTCATCGACACCGCCGAGATGTATCCGGTGCCGCCCCGTCCCGAGACCCAGGGCCGTACGGAAGCCTATATCGGCAGCTGGATCGCCAGCCGCAAGAACCGCGACAGGTTCGTGCTCGCCACCAAGGTGTCGGGCGCCGGCCGCATGAACCATATCCGCGACGGCAATATCCGGCTCGACCGCAAGAACATCGAGGCCGCGGTGGACGCCAGCCTGAAGCGGCTGCAAACCGACTACATCGACCTCTACCAGTTCCACTGGCCCGACCGGAAGACCAACCATTTCGGCACGCTCGGCTATGTCCACAAGGACGACCCGGACACAATTCCCGTCGCCGAGACGCTTGCGGTGATGCAGGACATCATCAGGACCGGCAAGGTGCGCCATATCGGCGTTTCCAACGAAACCGCCTGGGGATTGCTGGACTATGTGCGCCAGAGCGAGACCAAGGGCCTGCCGCGGATCGCCACCATCCAGAACCCCTACAACTTCCTGAACCGCCTGTTCGAGATCGCGCTGGCCGAAATCTCGCACCGGGAAGAGATCGGCCTGCTGGCCTATTCGCCGCTGGCCATGGGCATCCTGTCGGGGAAATATCTGGGCGGCGCGAAGCCGGAAGGCGCGCGGCGCACGCTGTTCGACCGCTTCACCCGTTATGATCCGCCGGCCATCGACGGCCTCGCGGCCCGCTACGTCAAGCTGGCGCGCGATCATGGGCTCGATCCGTCGCAAATGGCGCTGGCCTTCGTCACCTCGCGTCCCTTCGTCGCCTCGAACCTGATCGGCGCGACCAGCATGGAACAGCTGAAGACCGACATCGCCAGCAAGGACGTCACCCTGAGCGAGGACGTGCTGAAAGGCATCGAAGAGATTCATAATTCGCATGCCAATCCGGCCTGCTGAGACGCTACGGTAGATGCCATGCTGCGCCTTTTCGTCGCTTTGCCCCTGCCCTTCGAGGTGCGTGAGCGCCTGACCGGCCTGATGGGCGGCGTTCACGGCGCACGCTGGCAGACCGACGCCCAGTTGCACCTGACGCTGCGGTTCATCGGCGAGGTGGACGAGGCGCGGGCAGAGGACATCGACAGCGCGCTGCGGGCGGTGCAGTTCACGCCGTTCCAAGTCCAGCTTGCGGGTGTCGGGCTGTTCGGCGACACCCGCAAGCCCCGCATGCTGTGGGCCGGCGTCGGACCTGAAGCGCCGCTGGCGCATCTGGCGCAGAAGATCGAGACGGCGCTGGTGCGGATCGGCCTGCCAGCCGAGACCCGCAAGTTCCTGCCGCACATCACCCTGTCGCGCTTCAAGGGGCCGAGCGGGCGGCTCGATCGCTTCCTGGCCGAATATGACCAGCTGTGGTCGCCGCCCTGGACGGTGGACCGCTTCACCCTGTACCGCAGCCACCTTGCCCATTCGGGCGCCATCTATGACCCGCTCGCCAGCTATCCCGACGACGAGGAAGCGGATGCCGGACCGTTCGAGGATGACGAGCCGGAACCGGCGCCCTGAAGGACCGGTGTCGTGACGGCAGCCCGACTAGTCGCCCCGAACCAGACGCCTGAGCGCTTCGCCATCGGCGGCGTCCAGCGCCTTGCCCCGGGCGTGATAGACGCCGTCCTTCTCGTCGATCACCAGCGTGAGATTTCCGTTCTGTCCGGGCTCGCCATAGCGCTCGAAGAGGCTGGCGAGGCGGCCGCTCGCCGCGCCGGGTGCCGCGTCCTTGACGGCGACGGACAGCGCCCGCTGTCCATCCGCCAGGAGCATGTGTCCCTGAACCCGTTCGACCATGACCGGCGCCCCGCCATCCACCGCGAGCGCCACGTTTACCGAATCGGCATCGAGACGCAGACGGCCGGTTTCGTAGCCCACCATGCTGGCAAGCCCGCGTTCGGCGGTGAAGCTACCCGACGCGCCGTCGATGGCGAAGGCGACGGGCGCATCCAGGTGGAAAATCAGATGATCGTTGTTGAGCGGCTGGAACATCACGGTCAGCGACGGCGTGGAGATCGTGTCCCCATCTCCCCAGGCCAGCGTCACATCGGTCAGCTGGACGTTCAGGCGGAACGGAAAGCCGTCCACACCGGCGACCGTCTGGCTCAAGCGCGCGCCCTCCGGCAAGGCCCGGGCCATGTAGCCCGGCACCGCGGCCTCGAGCCGGGCCGCTTCCCGGTGCCACCAGACCGCGTAACCTGCAAGGAGCAGGCCGAGGACGCCGAACAGCACCACATAGCGATTGAACATGGCGAGGCCTTTCCCTTGATCGCCCCGACTAACTAGGATGAGACGGCAGCAAGAGCAACCGAAGAGCATGCGGCAACAGGACGATCTGTGGATATTCGGCTATGGCTCGCTGATGTGGCGGCCCGGCTTCGACTTCGTGGAAGCGCAGCCGGCGCGGCTGCACGGCTTTCACCGCGCCTTCTGCATCTATTCCTGGCACCACCGGGGCACCCGCGAGCGGCCCGGACTGGTGCTGGGGCTGGATTCGGGCGGCTCGTGCCTGGGGCGGGCCTTCCGCGTCGCCCCGGAGCGGGCCGAGGAGGTCATCGCCTATCTGGACGCGCGCGAGATGGTCACCGCCGTCTACCGGCCCATCCTGCATCCCGTGCGGCTGCCCGAGGGGAAGGTACTGGCGCGCGCCTATGCGGTGGACCGCGCCCATGAGCAATATGCCGGCAAGCTGCCGGTGGAAGAACAGGCCCGGATCATGAACGGGGCCAGCGGCGTCTCGGGCGTGAACATCGATTATCTGGCCAGCACCATCGCCCATCTGGACGAGATGGGCATCAAGGACGGCCCGCTGCACCAGGTTTGGAAACTGCTGGGCGCGCCCGCCTGAGCGTCGATTCTATCCGCACTTGGAATAGCCACAGGAGATGCAGGTGTCGCAGCCTTCCTGGCGGATCAGCGACGGCGCGCCGCATTTGGGGCACGAGCGCATGGCGGGCCGCCCTTCCGCGTCGCCCACGGCCAAGCGCAGCCGCTCGGCCTTGGGATTGAAGTCCTGTTCCGCCTTGATGAAGCCGATGTCGATCAGATGCGCCTCGATCACCTCGCCGATGGCCGCGAGCAGCGACGGCACATAGTGGCCGCGCATCCACTGGCCGCCGCGCGGGTCGAACACGGCCTTCAGTTCCTCGACCACGAAGGACACGTCGCCGCCGCGCCGGAACACGGCACTGATCATGCGGGTCAGGCCCAGCGTCCAGGCGTAATGCTCCATGTTCTTGGAGTTGATGAAGATTTCGAAGGGCCGGCGCCGTCCGTCCTGCACCACGTCGTTGAGGGTGATGTACATGGCGTGGTCGCTGTCAGCCCATTTGATCTTGTAGGTCTTGCCCGGCAGCGCCTCGGGCCGATCGAGCGGACGGGTCATGTAGACCACGCCGCCCGCGGCGTATTCGTCGGCATGGCGCGGTGCGGGTTCCTCCAGCGGCAGGCGCGGCTCGTCGGCGTCGGCCTGCGGCGTCGCCTCCAGCACCGAGCCGGTGACGTCGTTGGGCCGATAGGTGGTGCAGCCCTTGCAACCCATCTCGTAGGCCTGCATGTAGACGTCCTTGAACGCCTCGAACGAGATGTCCTCGGGGCAGTTGATGGTCTTGGAGATGGAGCTGTCGATATATTTCTGGACCGCCGCCTGCATCCGCACATGATCCCGCGGCTGCAGGGTCTGGGCGGTCACGAAATAGTCGGGCAGCACGGCGTTTTCGCCGAACTGGCGGATGTATTGGCGGTAGGCGTGGTCGCTGACCGTCTCTTCCTTGCGCGTGCCGTCGGGCATCAGCACCTTGCGCGTGTAGGTGAAGCTGAACACCGGCTCCAGCCCGGACGAGACATTGTCGGCGAACAGGGAAATGGTGCCGGTGGGGGCGATCGACGTCAGCAGGGCGTTGCGGATGCCGTGGGTCCGGATCGCCTCGCGTACATCCTCGTCCATCTCGGACACGCTGGCGCCCGCCAGATATTTTTCCGCATCGAACAGCGGAAACGCGCCCTTCTCGGCGGCTAGCGCCGCCGACGCCAGATAGGCGGCACGCTGGATCCGCGCCATCCAGCGTTCGATCAGGGCGATGGCCTCGGGAGCACCGTAGCGCGCCCGGCACATGATGAGGGCGTCGGCCAGACCGGTCACGCCCAGGCCGATGCGCCGCTTGGCCCGTGCCTCATGCGCCTGCTGCTCCAGCGGGAAACGGGAAGTGTCGACCACATTGTCCATCATGCGGACCGCAATGGTGACGAGATCGTCCAGCGCGTCCATGTCGAGCGCCGCCGCCGGCGTAAACGGATCGGTCACCAGCATGGCCAGATTGACCGAGCCGAGCAGGCACGCGCCATAGGGAGGGAGCGGCTGCTCGCCACAATTGTGCACGTACAGACCGTTGGCGTCGAACGCGTTGACGCCAGGCACCTGCACGTCGAAAACCTCCGCGTCGCCATTGGGTTCGATGGCCTCGACCACGGCGACGAAACGCTCCTTGTTGAGCTGGCGGCGATAACCCGACAGGGACTGGCGCAGGCGCGCGTCCTTGTCGGTATCCTCGAATCCCACACGCTCCGCGAATACAGACAGATTATCGCCCGCGATCACCAGTTCGTGGTCGGCGCGGCATTCATAGGCCGCCTTGCCGCCCTTGCCGTCGGGCAAGAGGCGCGGGCCCGCGGGCCTGCGGTCACGGTACAGCCGGGACGCGATGCCAAAACGCGCCAGCATGCGCTGCACCGCCCGAAGGGTTTCGACATCGCTTTGCGCCAGCCTGACGCTGACACCCTTGGCATGAGTGCCCTGCACCGATCCATCGGCATCAAAGAGTGCCCGCAAAAAGCCGCGATGAAAGCCGGACGATGTGGTCTCGACCTGGGGGGTTGTCGCCTTGGTGCCCGGCGCCATGCCCAGCGATTCGGCGAGGGACTTGATGGCGGCCGACGACAGACGACGCTCGCCGCGCCCGGCAACGGCCGACCATCCCCTGAAGTCGCTGCGATGCGGCAGGCGGCGGGCCGCGTCCAGCGCGCGATCCATCACGGCGAGCACGCCAGGGCGCTCGACCGATCCGCAGACCACCATGCTGCCCGGCCATGCGGAGAGCACCGCCTTGTCGTCCTTCAGGGTGCCGTCGCCGACAAGAAGCCCCATCAGATAGCCTTCATCCTCGCCATAGGCGCCCGCCCAGCCCGGAGCGGCGCGGTGGTCATGCAGGACGACCCGGTCACCCGGTTGAAGCTCACCCGCCTTTCTCCATGCCGTTTCGCGGACATCGCGTGTCAGCCTGACCGTCACCTGCACGGGATGATCGGCTGTCAGGCGCAACTCATGCCCGGAGTCGGTGGACAGGCGCAGCACCGCCTTGCGGCCTGTCGAAAAGAATCCCTGTTCACCGGACGGCCAAACCTTGCCGTCCACCACGGCATCGAACGGCGTGCCGACAAGGCTGGAGACCTGGCGAGGGCCGCCGGCGGTCATCACCCATGTGTCGGCGGTCACGCACGGGTTAGTCGCCGCGATGGTTTCCGCGTACCACAGATTGTTTCGCTGGTTGATCCGGTCGATGAAGATCACGCCCGGTTCGGCGTAGGCATAGGTGGCGCGCATGATGCTGTCCCACAGCGCGCGGGCCGCCATGGTGCGATAGACGGTGCCGTCGAACACCAGATCCCAGGTGCCGTCGTTCCGGACCGCCTCGACGAAGGCGTCGGTGACCAGCACCGACATGTTGAACATGCGCAGCCGGCCGGGGTCCTGCTTGGCGGCGATGAACGCTTCGATGTCCGGATGATCGCAGCGCATGGTCGCCATCATGGCGCCGCGCCGGTGGCCAGCGCTCATGATGGTGCGGCACATGGCGTCCCACACGTCCATGAAGGGCAGCGGGCCGGACGCGTCGGCGCCGACGCCCTTCACCCGCGCGCCCTTGGGCCGCAGGGTGGAGAAGTCATAGCCGATGCCGCCACCCTTCTGCATGGTCAGCGCCGCTTCGCGCAAATTGTCGAAGATGCCGCTCATGTCGTCCGGGATGGTGCCCATGACGAAACAGTTGAAAAGGGTGACGTCGCGGCCCGAGCCGGCGCCGGCGACGATGCGGCCGGCGGGCAGGAACTTGAACCCTTCGAGCGCCGCGTGAAACCGCGCCGCCCAGGACTCGCGGCTGTCGGCGGCTTCCGGTTCGGCCAGCGCCCGGGCGATTCGCCACCACGTATCGTCGACCGATTTGTCCACCGCCGTGCCGTCGGCGGCCTTCAGGCGGTACTTCATGTCCCAGATCTGGGTGGAAATCGGTGCGGTCGCCGTCATGGCAGAATCCATCCTGTTGCTGCGGCCATGATAGGCCGTCCGCGGCGGACGGGCAACCGCGCGTGTTCCTGTTATGTTTCTGTCACAGAGAGCACTGAGGCGAGTTATCCACCGCCGCCCACAGGCTACGCGGCATTAATCCCCATTGTTATCCACAGGCCGGAAGCCCGACTCGGCGAGCAGCGCGGCGGTGGCGGGCTCGATCCGTCCAGCCAGCTCGGCCATGAACTCCCGCTTGTCGAGGCCGGGCGGGATGGGCGGCAGATAGTGGATGATCACCGTTCCCGGGTGCTTCGCGAGGGCGTTCTTGCCCCAGAACAGCCCGGAATTCAGTGCCACGGGCACGACGGGCACCTTGAGATGCCGGTAGAGGCCGGCCACGCCGGGGCGGTAGTCGGGCACCGCGCCCGGCGCCGACCGGGTGCCTTCGGGAAAGATCAGCACAGGGCGGCCCTCGGCCTTGATCCGGTCGGCGGCGCGCAGCATCTGCCGCATGGCGCCCGCCGAACCCGCGCGGTCGATGGGGATCATGCCCATGCGCTGGCTGAACCAGCCATAGAGCGGGATCGCCAGCAACTCCTTCTTCATGACGATGCCGGGATCGCGCAGCAGTATCTGGAACAGGAAGGTTTCGTAGGCCGACTGGTGCTTGGACGCGACGATGAACGTGCCTTCGGGCACATGCTCGGCGCCGCGCACCTCGTAGCGGATGCCGGCGATGTGGCGCACCAGCCATTCGGCGCCGGTCGCCCAGATGTTCTGCGCGTTCATCGACCAGCGCGGCGGCCCGACCAGCGCCGGCGAGAGCCCGATGACGGCGATGGCGGTCCACGCCCAGAACGACAGCGTGAACAGCACGGACCGGATCATCATCATGCGTTGGGCGCTCCGGCGATGCGGTCATAGAGGTTGGCTTTCGCCCAAACGACCAGCAGCTTGTTGTATTCGGCGAACAGGATGCGCGCGGAGGGCGCGTGACGCCACCATGTCGCGGGCCGGACGTAGTCGCTGAATACCGGATGGGGCACCAGCACCAGATCCCTTGTGTAGCGCCGGATTTCCAGCAGGCTGCGCTTCATGTGGAAATCGGCGGTGACCACCCGCAGCGAGCGGTACTCGTGCCGCGCGGCCCATTCGGCGATTTCCTGGGCATTGCCGACCGTGTCGAGCGCCTGCCGGCCAATATCGATGCAACAGGCGAACAGGTCGACGTCACGGCGCCGGTTGAGGCCCAGGCTCTGAATCAGCTCGGGGTCGTTGGTGCGGGCGTTGACGCCCGAGATCAGCAGCCGCTCGCCATGCCCGCCCGCCAGCAGCGCCACCGCCTCGCTGAGGCGCGAGGGACCGCCGGTCAGGACCACGATGGCGTCGGTGTGGCGCAGCTTGGTGGGCGGCACATCGGGCAATTCGTGGATGTAGTTGAGGAACCCCGCGAGCCAGCCCGCCGCCGCGAGCAGGACGAGGAGCAGCAGCTTGCGCATGTCAGTTCATGTCCGCCAGCGCGCGCTTCACCGCGAACCGCGCCGTCAGCATGGTGATCAGGCCGGCGGCGAAGGGCAGCACCAGCAGGCTCGCGAGCACGCGCCGGTCCGGAATCAGCTGCGGCAGCAGCGCGCCTTCCAGCCGCTGATTGACGAAATGGATCGCCAGCATGCCGAGGCCGAGGAAGATCAGGCCGAGAATGGCGCCCTTGATCCCGACCACAAGGAACCGCCGCTGGTAGGCGCCGGCGATCAGTCCGTCGCGCGCGCCCATCATGTGCACGATTTCCACCGTGTCGCGCTGCGCCGCCAGATTGGCGCGGGTGGCGAAGACGATGATGACCACCGTCGCCAGGCCGACGAGGCCGACGATGATGCCGCTGACCCATTGCACGATGCGCATCAGCACCAGCAGATCGGCGAGCCAGCGCTCGTGGGCGTCGACGCGCACGCTGGGCGCGACCTTGACGAGGGCCTGGCCCAACGCTTCCACATCCACCGTCGCCTCGGGCGCCAGCTTGACGTCGATCAGCGCCGGGATCGGCAGGTCGGGGCCGACATTGCCCTTGCCGAGCCAGGGCTCGAGCAGCGCCGCGACTTCGTCGCCTGTTTCCTCGCGCGCGTCGGCGATGCCGGGCGTGCGCCTCAGCTCGTCGAGCACGGCGGCGACTTCCCTGGCGCGGCCGTCCGGGTCGGCGTTGATGACCTGCACGGTCAGGCTGCGCGACAGGCCCTCGTGCCAGGTCTGCGCGGTGGCCTGCAGCCCGAGCGCGACCAGCATGGCCACGCCGGCCAGGAACACCATGACGGCGACGACCCAGGGCAACAGGCGGCCATGGACGTTTTCACTGGGCAGGAAGCGGATCTGTCGGAACATGAAACTCGCGAATGGTTCGGCCGGCCGGTCAGTCGCGGGAGGATCCCAGGGCCTGCGGCATGGCATCGGGCAGTTTGGGGCCGGCGAACGATCCCGGCAAGAGCGTGGCGTCGGCGCCCGGCGGCAGTTCTATCAGGTCTCCGGCCTCCAGATGAAGCCTCGGCACTTCGATACTCTCCACCAGCCGCATGTCGTGGGTGGCAATGACGGTGGTGGTGCCGAGACGATTCAGTTCGATGAACAGCCGCATCAGGCGGTCGGCCATTTCCTCGTCCACGTTGCCGGTGGGCTCGTCGGCCAGCAACACGGACGGACGGTTGATGACCGCGCGGGCGATGGCGACGCGCTGCTTCTCGCCGCCGGACAGGGTCGACGGCCGGGCCTGCATGCGGTCCTTCAGGCCGACCCAGACCAGCAGCTCCTCCACATGGTTCTTCACCTCCGATTTTGGCGCGCCGCTGATGCGCAGCGGCAGCGCCACATTGTCGTAGGCGGAGAGGTGGTCGAGCAGCCGGTAGTCCTGGAAGACCACCCCGATGTTGCGCCGCAGCCGCGGCAGCGCCGAGCGCTTGGCGGTGACGATATCGACGCCCATCATGCTGATCAGCCCGCGCGACGGTCGCTCGGACAGATACATCAGCTTCATCAGCGACGACTTTCCGGCGCCGCTGCGGCCGGTGAGGAAGTAAAAGGAACCGCGCTCCAGGTGGAAGGTTATGTCGCGCAGAACCTCCTCGCCCATGCCATAGCGCATTCCAACATTGTCAAAGCGGATCATGCATGACACCCTAACGCATCGGCTTTGGACTGTCTCAGTAAAGTGGACGGGATGGCTTCGTTCACGTTGACGCGCCCGTCGCGATCGGGGACGGTGCCCGGGCCAACCCAACCCAGTATATAACCGTTTCTCAGGTCGCATCGCCTCTTATGATCATTACATGCCCCAACTGCTCGACGCGCTACACGCTGCCGCAGGACAAGATCAAGCCGGGGGGACAACGGGTCCGATGCGCCAAGTGCGGCAATGTCTGGCATCAGCAGCCAGACGAGGCCGCGGCGCCTGAGCCGGTCGCCGAACCCGTCTTCGTGCCGCCATCGGGCGCCGATCTTCCCGCCGACGCCGCCGCGGCCATGCCGCCGGACGAGGCTCCGCCTGCCGCCGCCGCGCCGCCTGCACCTGCCGAACCGGCCCCGGCGGCCGCGGGCTTCGCCGATTTCCATCAGGAGACGAAACCGCTAAGCGGCTCCAAGGAGGAGTTGGTGCGTCCGAGGCCAGGCGACGACGGCGATGACTCGGGTGGCGCGGGTCGCAAATGGGCCATCGCCGCCGTGATCCTGGTCGTCTTCGCGCTCGGTGCGGCCGTCCTGTTCAAGGACCAGCTGGCGGCGCTGACAGGGCTCGGCGGACCGGCCGTCACCGAGACGGCCGCGCCGGCGGCGAGCGAGGCGCCGCCCGCGCCGGTCCCGGAAGAGCCGGTTCCCATGACGCTGGATTTTGAAAACGTCGAGTCCTCGGTCGAGGAAATCGACGGCATCCGGTACCTGCAGTTACAGGGCGTGCTGATCAACAAGGGCGACCGGAAGCAGACCGTGCCGCCCCTGTCCTTCGAAATGCGCGACAAGGACGGCAACAGCCTGGGGCAATGGGTATTCGAGGTAGAGACGCAGACCTTGGAGCCCTTTGCCAAGGCACCGTTCAAGAGCCGCAAGGACCTGCCGCCCGTGGCGCTTTACGAACTGGTGCCGGGCTTCTCCATTCCGGGTCAGGCGCAAGCCGGAACCGCCGGAGCCGCGCCGGGCGAGGCGGCGGCGACCGCCGAAGGCGCGCCCGCCGCTGGTACCGGCACCCCCGCGCAACCGGCGGCATCCGCGCCCGCGACCAACTGAGAGGGTCTCAGCCCTTCCGGGCGGTGACGATCCAGGCGCCCGCCGAGAGCATCACGCCGCGCTCGGTCCGGTAGGTCTCCAGCGCCGCGCGCACGGCCTCGCGCGCCTTGGCGCGGGTCGCTTCGTCCGCGTCCTTGAGCAGCGCCGAGACCGGACCGATCTCCAGACTGAAATCCACCGCGTCGTCCAGCACCAGCATGCCGCCCAGCACGACCTTGGGCGCGAAGGGCTCGATGGCGATGTCGGTGAAGCCGGCCTCGGTCAGGATGCGCCGGATGCGTTCGGGATCGCCGAACGAGAACGGCCCCGGATCCTCGGGTCCCGGCCGCTCGGGCGGCGGCACCAGCGGCAATACCGCCTTGAGCTGCAGCGACACCCACTGATTGCGGTCGAGCGGCTGCCAGCAGGCAAAGGCGATGCGCCCGCCGGGGCGTAGCGCGCCGTGGACGTTGCGGAACGCCGTCGCCGGGTTGCGGAAGAACATGACGCCGAAGCGGGAGAAGGCCAGATCGAAGCTTTCCTCGTGGAGCTTGCCGGTTTCCACGTCCACCAGTTCGAAAAACACGTTGGTCATCTCGGTCTGCGCCGCGAGATATTCGGCGCGCGCCAGCATGGGTTCCGAGATATCGACGCCGACCACCTCGCCGGTCACGCCGACGAGGCGCGAGAGGTCGATGGTGGTTTCGCCGCAGCCGCAGCCGATGTCGAGCACAGCCTCGCCGGAGCGGACGACGGCCTGGCGGATGGCCTCGGCGCCGAAAGGCTCCAGCATGGCGTCGAGGGCGTTCTGGTAGCGGACGAATTTCTCGCCGCCCTCGCCGTTCCAGAACTCGATCTGTTCGGCGTTGGGACCGGCCGCTTCAAGCGTCTGCATGAATTCCTCCCATGGACCAAGCCGGGAGTATGAGACGCGGCCCCGGTCAACGCAACATGGTGGACGGCGGCGGCGCCGCGCCATACAAATTCAACCGCACAGCGGGGAGCAGGCATGGACACGGGATTCGTCACCAGCGCGGACGGCACGCGCCTGTTCTACCGGGACAGCGGCCAGAGCGATCTGCCGGCCATCCTGTTCATTCACGGCTTCCTGCAGAACAGCCTGTCCTGGCAGTTTCAATTGGACGACCCCGAGTTGGGCGACGCCTTCCGGCTGGTCGCGTTCGATCTGCGCGGCCACGGCCAGTCCGGCAAGCCGGAAGCGCCGGAGGCGTATCTGGAAGCCCGGCGCTGGTCCGAGGATGTCAGCGCGGTGCTGGATGGCCTGGGCATCGACCGGGCGGTGCTGGTGGGCTGGTCCTATGGCGGCTATGTGATCGCCGATCATCTGCGCCATGCGGGACCGGCGCGCGCCGCCGGCCTGGTGATGGTCGGCACCAGCCTTCATCTGGGCGGAGAGGCGGCGGCCCGCATCCTGTCGCCGGACGTGGCCGGGATGTTCCCGCGCCTGGTGTCGAGCAATCCGGCCAAGAACATGCCTGCGCTGCAGGCCTTCGCCGGCTACCTGACCGCCGAGCCCATGCCGGAGTCGCTGTATTACGAATGCCTGGGCTATGCGGCGGTGGTGCCGCCCCATGCGCGCTTCAACATCCTGCACCGCGAGGCTGACAACACGGCGCTGGCGCGCGAGAGCGGCCTGCCCGTGCTGGTGCCCCATGGCAGCGCCGACATGCTGATGCCGCTGAGCGCGGGCGAGCATGTGGCGGCGTCCTTCCCGCAGGCCCGCCTGTCGGTCTATGAGGGCACCGGCCATTCCCCCTTCATGGAGGAGATGGACCGCTTCAACGCCGAGCTGTTCACTTTCGCCGCCGCCAGTTTCGCCTGAAAGGACCCATCATGAGCCAACCCGTCCGCCTTTATCTGATCCGTCACGGCCAGGCCACCGGCGGCTGGGACCAGGACATGGACCCCGGCCTGAGCGATCTGGGCTGGGAACAGGCCAGCGAGGCCGCCGCGTCCCTCGAGAGCCTCGGCCCGCTGCCGATCGTCACCAGCCCCATGCGCCGCACCCAGGAAACGGCAAGGCCCTTCGCAGCGCAGTGGGGCACCGTGCCGCGCATCGAGCCGCGTATTTCCGAAATCCCCTCGCCCAGCGAGGATCTGGAGGCGCGCAAGGCCTGGCTGCTCGAGGCCATGGCCGGGACGTGGAAGGACGACGCGGCCCAGCGCGCGGGCGAGCACGATCTGATCGCCTGGCGCGACGGCGTCATCGACGCGATCCGCGAAATCCGCGAGCCGACCGTCATCACCTCGCACTACATCGCCATCAACGTCATCGCCGGTCACCTGCTGGGCAATGACGCGCTGGTGTGCTTCCGGCCCGACAATTGCTCGATCACCGTCGTGGAAAACCATGACGGCGTGCTCAAGCTGGTGGCGCTGGGCCGCGAGGCGGAAACGGAAATCCGGTAAATCGCATTGCCAAACCCGTCCGGTCCGGGCTTCAATGGCCGCTCATCGGGGAGATGACCATGAGTGAACGCAAGGGAATGCCCGGGCTGCGCGGCGTCGAGCACATCGGCATCACCGTCCCGGACTTCGACGAAGCCTATGATTTCTTCGTCAACGTGATGGGTTTCCGGCCTTTCTACCGCCACGGCCCCTACAAGGGCGAGTGGATGGAGGGCACGCTGAACGTGCATCCGGAGGCCGAGATCAGGAAGGTGCAGCAGCTGTGCGGCGGCGCCGGCCTGAACATCGAGCTGTTCGAATACGCCTCGCCCGACCAGCGCCAGAAGATGCCGCGCAACACCGACTGGGGCGGCCACCACATCGCCATCTATGTGGACGACATGGACGCCGCCGTGGCGCATCTGAAGGCGCATGGGGTACGGATCATGAAGGGCGGCGATCCCGGCCCGGAGATCGCCAGCGGCCCCGAGGCGGGCGCGCGGTCATGCTATTTCCTGACGCCCTGGGATTTCCAGATGGAACTGATCAGCTATCCGGGCGGCAAGGCCTACGAGAAGGATTACGAGGAGCGGCTGTGGGACCCACGGCATCCTGGACGATAAGGGGGAGAACGAGACATGGTGGGACGGGTCGAAGGTAAGGTGTGCGTCGTCACGGGCGGCGCGATGGGATTGGGCGAGGCGGATTGCCGCTTGCTGGCGCAGGAAGGCGGCACCGTCATCATCGCCGACATCGCCGATGAAAAGGGCAAGGCCCTGGCGGCGGAGATCGGCGCCGAATACGTGCATCTCGACGTCACCACCGAGGCGGCGTGGATCGACTTCATCGCCCATGTGAAGCAGACATACGGCAAGCTGAACGTGCTGGTGAACAATGCCGGCATCGTCATTCCCGCCACGGTGGAAACCTGCACCGAAGACCAGTGGCGCAAGGTCAACGCGGTGAGCACCGACGCCACCTTCTTCGGCATGAAGCATGCCATTCCGCTGATGCGCGAGAGCGGCGAGCCCTGTTCGATCATCAACATGTCGTCCATCGCCGGCATTGTCGGCGTGCCTTATGTGTTCGCCTACGCGGCGGCCAAGGGCGCCGTGCGCCTGATGAGCAAGGCGGCCGCCGTGCACTGCGCTCAGAACGGCGACAAGATCCGGGTGAATTCGGTCCATCCCGGCGGCATCGTCACGCCCATGACCATCGCCGTGGGCAAGCAGGTCGCCGAAGCCCGCGCCGCCGACCCGCGCAACACCGCGCCGGTGCGCGGCACCCGCCCGGGCGAGCCCAACGACATCGCCTGGATGGTGGTCTATCTGGCCTCGGACGAATCCAAATACACCAATGGCGCCGAGATGATCGTCGACAACACGGTCACCGCCATGGAAGGCGTGGTGCCGTAGGACGCGGCGCTTCTCAGGCTATTGATGGGCTAGCACCGGTGGCCTGCGACGTGTCGATATAATTGACACCCGGGCAGAACTGTCTCATATATCAGACATGGACTACAGGGTTGAAACCCTTCCCGAGTTCGATGAGTGGCTTGACGCTATCACGGACGATGTCGCTCAGGCTGCCATCGCCAACCGGGTGGAGCGGATGCGCCGGGGTCTGTTCGGCGACTGGGCCGCTGTAGGCGACGGCGTCAGCGAACTGCGGGTGGATGTAGGACAGGGTTATCGCTCCTACTATGTCATCCGCAGGTTGACGACCGTGATCGTGCTCTGCGGCGGCACCAAGAAAACTCAGTCCAGGGATATCAGGCGCGCCAAGACATTGGCGGCGGACGTCTAGAAAAGGAGCCAACGCATGCCTCGTCAGACAAAGGCATTCGATGCGTCCAAGTACATCAGGACCCCGGCAGCCGAAGCCCGCTTCCTGAGTGACGCGCTGGAGAGCGGTCATGCCGGCCATATCGCCGATGCCCTTGGCGTCATCGCAAAGGCGCGCGGGATATCGAAGATCGCACGCGACAGCGGGCTCCCGAGAGCCACTATCTACTCGGCACTCAATCATGGCGCGAACCCCACGCTTGAGACCGTGCTGAAGATCGCGGCGGCGCTTGGCTATGGATTCACGCTGGCGCCGCAAGCAATCTCTGACAGTGAAGAGGCCATAGACCTGCAACAGGCCTGATGAGGCGGATTGCCCAGTCCGCTGGACCGCCGATCCGCCCCCCTATTCCGCAACCCCAGCCGCCGCCTGCCGCCGTCTTTCCAGTTCGGCGCGGACTTGCGCGTGGGATTCCTCGGTGATGGAGTAGCGCCAGGCGACCGCGCCGGCCGCGAGGAAGAAGACGGACGGGACCAGGGCGAACATGATCTTCAGGCCCTGGATCTGGTCGGGACCGTTGGTGAACACCTTCGGGTCAAAGCCGAACCAGGCCAGCCCCATCAGCGCCACCCAGGCGGCGAAGGAGGTCGAGGCTTTCTGCGCCACCGACCAGACGGCGAAATAGAGCGCGGCGCGGTCCTCGCCGCTGCGCAGGGAATCCACGTCGATGACGTCGGCTTTCATGGAGTTGGGCAGCGAGGCAAAGGCGCCGGCCGCGAAGCCCGAGAGGATGGTGAGCGGCGCCATCCACCAGAAATCGCCCGGGCCGTGCAGCATGTAGAACGGGTTGACGACGCTGATCATCACGAAGCTGGCGATCCAGGCCTTGTGCTTGCCGATGCGGCGCGACAGCCAGACCCAGAAGGGTACCGCGGCCATATTGAAGACGTAGAAGAACAGCAGCATGTAGATGCCGCGCTTCTCTTCGCCCACCACGTGCCGGATGTAATAGAGGTAAAGCGTGGTGGTGATGGCGAGCGCCGTGAAGCTGAGCAGGAACGCGAAGACCAGGCGCAGGAACGGCCCGTTGGTCCACATCAGCTTGAGGCCCGTCATCAGCGGCATGACCGAGCGAATGTAGTTCCGTTTCTCGTCCACCTGGGTCACGGTCAGCAGAATACAGACGGGAATCATCACGACGACGAGGATGCCGACCAGCTTCAGCGTCTCGCCGGTGCCGCCATAGCCGAACCACGCGAGCGCGATCACCGGCAGGACCTGGGCCAGCAGCTGGCCGATGACGCCGGCCATGGAGCGCCAGCCCGTGACCACCGAGCGTTCGTGGAAATCGGTCGTCAGCTCGGCCGCCCAGGCGTAATAGGGGATCAGCAGCATGGACCAGCCGATCCACATCAACATCATCCAGCCGGCCAGATACCAGATGGTGGCATCCGGCGGCGGCAGGAACAGCATGTAGAACGAGAGGGCCAGGATGGGCGCCGAGGCCAGGATCCAGGGCCTGCGCCGGCCCCAGCGCGACTGGCTCATGTCGCTGAGCCGCCCGATCAGCGGATCGACCAGCAAGTCGAGCAGCCGGGTGATCAACAGGACATTCGCCACCATGACCAGGTCGAGCCCCAGGTCGCTGGTGTAGAAGTTCGGCAGGAAAACGGCCAGCGGGATGAGCGCCATCATGACGGGCATGTCCGTCAGGCCGTAGAAGAAGATGGTCCGTTTGCTCAGGCGGGCGCCCGCGGGCGCGGTCTCATGGTTCGGCATCGCTAATTTTCTCCCCGGTAACATGTTTGCAGGCTGGTATCGGGGTTGCCAAGCGAAACCCGCGTTGCGGAAGGCCTTGAGCCTGTTACATTTCTGTCAGGAAAGCGGCGCGCAGGGGAGCGGCGGCGCGAAACAGGGGACAATCATGATCAAATCCTTCGGCATGCTGCACAAGCGCGGCGACATCAGTCAGGAACAGTTCCACGCCCATTGGCGCGGCCCCCATGCCGAGCATGCTGTGAAGCTGGTGCCCATCATGCGCCGCTATGTCCAGAACCACCGGGCGGCGACGCCCTATCCCGGATACGCGCCGCCATCGGACGGGTGCCCCGAGGTGTGGCTGGATTCGGTGGAGACGGCGAAGATCCTGACCACCATGCCGGAATACATGACCGGCGCCTTCATCGACGAGCCCGCTTTCATGCGGGTGCGGTCGGACGGCGTGCTGGTGCGCGAGACGGTGGTCAAGGAAGGGCCGAAACTGTCGCGCGACGACCGGCCCGTGAAGGCGCTGTTCTTCCTGAAGCGCGGCGCCTCCGTGTCGCAGCGGGCCTTCGAGGATTTCTGGCTGCACCGGGACACGCCGCTGCTGACGGGTGGCGATCATCTCCAGCGCTGGGTCAAGTCCACGCTGGTGCCGCAGGCCTATGCGGGCACGGACGCGCTCTATGACGGGGTCGAGGAGCTGTGGTGGCCCGACCAGGCGGCCCATGACCGCGACGCGGCGACCGCCGCGCTGTCGCTGCAGCTGGACAAGCATGTGGACCGCAAGGCGACGCGGGTCATGTTCGTCGACGAGAACCGGGTCGTCTGGGACGACTGAGCCGCCCTACTGCTTCGGCATGCGGCTGTGCAGCGCGCCCGAGGCCTCGAGCGCGCTGATCCGCTCGTCGGGCACGCCCAGCTCGCGCATGACCTCGCGGTTGTGCTCGCCAAGACCCGGCGGGTCGTAGCGGAACGAGGCGGGTGACGCCGAGAACTTGACCGGCTGGCGCATGGAGCGATAGCCGCCTTCCCACGGGTGCTGCCGGTGCTCGAAGAAGTCGACGGCGCTCAGATGCTCTTCCGTCTTCAGATCCTCGATCCGGTTGACCTTCATGACCGGCACGTCCGCCTCGGTCAGCAGGCTCATCCAGTCGTCGCTGGTGCGGGTCAGCGTCACCTCGGCCAGCATGCGGTAAAGCTCGCGGATGTTGCCGGCGATGCCGGCCATGGACTTGAAGCGGGGATCGTCATCGGCGACGGGCGTGCCGCCGAGGCGGAACACGGTGCGCCACTGTTCGCTCGAATAGGGCATGATGCAGACATAGCCGTCCTTCGTGCGGTACGGCCTGCGGTGGGCGTTGATCACCCGATGATAGCCGTAATCGCCCAGCGGCGGCTCGTAGGTGTGCCCGTTCAGATGCTCGATCATCAGGAACGAGGTGAAGCTTTCCAGCATGGGCACCTCGACGAACTGGCCCTCGCCGGTGCGCTCGCGGTGGAACAGGGCGGCGAGCGTGGCATAGGCGGCGTGCAGGCCGGTGGTCTTGTCGGCGGCCAGGGTCGCCATGTAGCGCGGCTCCTCGTCCGGGTCGATCATGGTGTTGAGGCTGACGGCGCTGGCCGCGGCCTGCACCAGATCGTCATAGGCCGGGCGGCCCGCATACGGCCCGTCACTGCCGAAGCCGACCGCATGGACATAGACGATGTCGGGCCTGACCGCGCGGACGGCCTCGTAACCGAAGCCCAGGCGCTCGACCGCCTCGAGCCGCACATTGTGGAGAAACACGTCGGCGGTCTTGACCAGCTCCATCAGCGCCTCGCGCGCGCCTTCTTTCTTCAAATCGAGGCACAGCGATCGTTTGTTGCGGTTGCAGTTCATGAAGATGGGGCCGAAGCCGGCATGGGGCGAGTTGCCCGCCCAGCGGGTCATGTCCGACTGGGGCGATTCGACCCGGATCACGTCCGCGCCCAGATCGCCCATGATCTGGCCGGCATAGGGGCCGAGCACCACGGTCGACATGTCGATCACCCGGATGCCGTCCAATGGCCCGCGCTTGTCCTGCGTCATCGATTTCCCCGTCTCAATAAAGCTGGTTGGAGGGGGATATTGCCGGGTTAACGCGACTGAAAAAAGGGCTCTGTTGTTCAAGCGGGCCGGGTCGGCCGGTTTTTATTCCAGAACCGGGACGCCTCAACCTTTCGGCGGCGTCCAGTCGATACGCCGGATCGGGTCGGTCTTGCCGTCCCACGCCTCGTGCACGTCCTTCCAGTTCTGGAAGGAGGCACGGACCTGCGGGTTGTCCTGATACAGCTCGACGAAGCAGCCGAACAGATGGCGGGCATCCATGTAGGCGACGCGGGCGGCCGAGAACAGCTCGGTCACCGTCTCGCAGCCCGCCGCCTCGTAACGGCGCTTTTCCTCGTCGATGTCCGGCACCAGAAGGGCGAAATGGTGAAAGCCCTGTTCGCCCTTCTTGTACATGTCGCCATAGCAGGACGGCACGTCGTTGTGCACCTGCACCAGCTGGATATGGGCGGGGCCGGCCTGGCCGAACGCATAGGACACGTCCACATCGCACGGCTTGCCCCGATAGACCACGTCCTTGGACTTGTGGTGCGGCATGAGGAAGAACGGTCCGGCCCCCACGAAATCGACCCAGCGCATGCACGCCGCCTCGATATCGTCGACAACATAGGCGTATTGCTGAACGGGGTACCGGACCAGACTCATGCCGTGCGCTCCTATTCCGCCGCCAGGGACTGCTGCTGGCGCAGCCGCTCATTGGTGTCGTTCGGGTGGATCCACTCGTCGGTCAGCACCGGCTCGACCTTCAGATGCGCCGGCACCTGGTTCGGGCCGATCATCTTGTCGATGTTCTGGTGCATGTGGTAGATGCGCGCTTCCTGGTAGCAGAGCGGCACGCCCTTGAACGCGTAGGATTCCACGGACTTCTGGATCCAGTCGCCGAACTGGGTGTCCTCGGTGACGACCACGTTGAACCATTCGATGTGCTGGCGCCATTCGGCGGGCACCGGGCCATTGCCCCAATCCATGGCGAACCAGCGCAGCTCGAACTTGGTCTCGCGGATGTTCACCGGCCAGAAGTTCAGCACCGGGAACAGGGTCGAGCCGAGCGGCGAGACCCAGTTCGGTTCCACGTGATAGGACTGGGTGCAGGTGCGGCCGATCTCGCCCACCGTGTCGATCTGCGGCAGGTGCGTCGCCGTGGAGGCATAGCCGCCGCGCTTCTCGCGCACCCGGTTCGGCGCCACCATGCGGGAATGACCATGCGGATAGAGCGTGTTGACGTTGCCGCGGTAATCGAGCGCCGGGTCCACCGTCTGCGGATGGATCGACTTCACATGGTAGACTTCCATGTTCGCCTCGATGGCGATCTTCCAATTGCAGTGCAGATCCCAGACGTAGTGATCAACGAGGCGCAGCTTGTCGAACTGGAATTCCTTCCACTCGTCGGCGATCGGACCGAGATACTGCAGCAGCGGCATGGCTTCGTCGTCGAAGTTGACGAAGATCAGCTTGCCGTACCGCTCGGTGCGCACCGGATACAGGCTGCGGCACTCGAAATCGAAATCGATGAAGTCGCGCTTGTCGCGGATGCCGATCAGGTCGCCCTGATGGTTGTAGGTCCAGCCATGATAGTTGCAGACCAGGCCGTGCTCGGCATGGCCGCGCTGTTCGGTGACGACCGGCGCGCCGCGGTGACGGCAGGTGTTGTAGAACGAGCGGACCTCGCCATCCTTGCCGTGCACGATGACGATGGGCTGGCGCGCCATCTCCCACAGCATGTAATCGCCCGGGTTGGGGATGTCGTCCAAGGTGGCGGCAAGCATCCAGGTCTTGCGCCAGTAGTGCTTGTTCTCCAGCTCGAAGAATTCCGGATCATTGTAGCGGCCGGCGGGCACGTCCGGGAATTTCGGGAAACCGGCGGGCGGCGACTTGCGCTTGAACTCGAAATCGATCTGTTGGCGGATTTCCTGGATTTGCTGTTCAGTCAGCATGTCACCGTCTCCTGATTGAGCATATTATGCACGGATGCATCTTTGCATGGTTCGCTGGATCAGCCAACAGCGGGGGTTAGCCGCAGCGGCAGTTTGGTCGGTCCCCGCAGCGCGAAGCTGGGGTGGTAATGGATGTCTTCCGGCGCGACGGCCAGTTCGATGGCGCTGAAACGGTCGAGGAAGGCGCGGAAGCTGACCAGCATCTCGGCACGGGCCAGCTGCGAGCCGACGCAGTGATGAATGCCGGAGCCGAAGGCGATGTGCGCGCCGTTGTTCTTGCGGTCCAGGTCGAAATCCTCGGCCCGCTCGAACTTGGCGGCGTCGCGGTTGCCGGCGGCATAACGGATCATCACCGTCGCCCCTTTCGGGATCGCGACGCCGCCCAGTTCCGTGTCCTCGGTCACATAGCGGAACAGGCCCTGCACCGGCGATTCGACCCGCAGAATCTCCTCGACGAACTTTGGCAGCAGGTCCGGCGCGGCGCGCAGCCGCGCCTGGAGCGCCTGATCCTCGGCGAGCCGCTGGAGGCCGTTGGCGATGCCGTTGGTGGTGGTCTCGTTGCCGGCGACGAGGATTTGCTCGACGATGGAGAGCACCTCCTTGTCCGTCAGCGGCCGCTCGCCATCATAGGTCGCCTGCACCAGGTCGCTCATGATGTCGTCGCGCGGCTCGATCCGGCGTTCGGCCATGCGGGCGATCATGTAGTGCTGCATTTCGACCACCTTCTCGGCGGCATCGATCAGCACCTCGTCCGGCACCTTCATGCCCAGACCGATCACCCAGGCGTCGGACCATTCCTTGAACTTCTGGAAGTCGGCGCGCGGCACACCGAGCTGGTCGGCGATGACGTACATGGGCACCGGCACGGCGAAATCGGCGACGCCGTCGCAGGCGCCGCGCGCCGCGAACTGGCCGACCAGCTCATCGACCACGTCGGTGATGTAAGCCTCCATCTGGCGGATGCGGCCCGCGCGGAAGGCGTCGTTGACCAGGCCGCGATAGATGGTGTGTCCGGGCTGGTCGTTGTTGACGATGGTCGGCATGAACCGGCCATAGCCCTTCTCGTTGATGATCCGCTCGGCTTCCTCGCAGTAGAGGCCGGCGCGGCGGCCCGACGGCGCCAGGTTGGAATAGATCTTCGGGTTCTTCATGACCTCCATCAGAAGGTCATAGGTCGTGACGATATACATGCCCGTCTCGGGCATCAGATAGACCGGCGCCTCGTTGCGAAGCACTTTGTAGTAGTCGAAAGGACACTGCTGCACGGCAGGATCCAGCAGGCTGAATTGCTGCGGCTTGTTCATCGCGAGACACTTCCCCGTATTCCCGATGTCATGGAGTTTGGGCGCTGAGGCCTGTAACGTCTACCTCTCGGAATCGACAGGTTGGGGGAGTGCCGCGCGAGGATGGGACTGAACGACGTCAATGCGTGCCTGGACGCGCTGGAGACCGCGACGCGCCTCGCCGACGGCGTCAGCCTCTTGCGACGGATCGGAGAGCTGATCGGGGTGCCGCTGGTGGCGGCGCTCGACGACATCTCGACGACCGTGCCGCTGACCGACGAGAAGGGCAACCGGCTCGCCGAGCTGTTCGGCTGGAACAAGGTGGCCATCGACGAATGGGTCGAGCAGAACTTCACCCTGCTGAGCCCGACGACGCATGCCTGCCGTTTCCAGCACCTGCCGTTCTTCTGGCAGGCCAACGACCCATGGCCGCACGAGGACACGCTGGAGCCGATCCAGCGCAAGGTGCTGGAATGGCAGGTGGCGCACGGTATCCACGGCGCCATCATCGTGCCGACGCACATGTCGCGCGGGCGGGTGGGATCGGTCTCGTGGCTCAACCGGGACCCGGATCTCGACCTGGAGCCGATCTGGCGCCGCCATCGCCGCGCGCTGCTGCTGGCGTCCATGCAGTTCATGCAGCTGGCGGACGCGGCGCGCGGCATCCAGGCGCCCGAGACCGAATTCATCTACCTGACCAGCCGCGAGATCGAGTGCCTGACCTGGGCGGCGCGCGGCAAGACCGATCAGGAAACCGGCGTCATCTTGTCGATCTCTCCATCGACGGCGCGGTTTCACATCGAGAACGCCACACAGAAGCTGAACGCGGTCACGCGGACACAGGCCGTGGCCAAGGCCGCGCAGCTGGGGATCATCGGGCCGATTTTCTAGGCTAGCGGCGCCAGTTCTCGACGAGCAGGTCCGGCACGCGCGTGAACTCCTTGGTGCTGTCGGTCACGACCGTGCAACCCAGCGCCAAGCCATGGGCCGCGATGAACAGATCGTTCGCTCCGATCAATGCGCCGTTCCGCTCAAGGTAGGAACGAATTCTGCCATAGGCTTCGTCCGCGGGGCTTTCGAACGGCAGCACGACAATTCGTTCAAGAAAGTCCTCGATCCGCCGCCGAAGACGGTCTGAGGCGCCCTTGGACAACCAGAAACGAAGCTCCGAGGCGACGACGATGCTGGTGCAGACATTCTCGCTTCCGACATCGGTCACATGCCGTGCCAGAGGACCTAGCGGATCGCGGGCCATGACCGAGAGAATGTTGGTGTCGAGCAGGTAGCTCGCGGATCGACGAGTTCCGGTGGCCGGTCGTCAATCTCAGGCAAATCCTCATCTATGGGCTCAAGCGTCGCCAGCCACTCCGCCAGGGGCTGCTTCCTGGCGGCTTCGATGATGATCCTGTCGCCTTCCTTACGCATGACGGCATCGTCACCCGGAAGCTCGAACTCCTTCGGGATACGCACGGCCTGGCTCCGGCCGTTTCTGAAAAGCTTTACCTGGCGTTCCACGCCCATGGGCGACTCCATCCGGCATAGGCCTTAGCATATGCCGGATAGTGCGCGTCGTCCAAGGCGCAAGAGCGGGATCAGGTCTGCGAGGCGAGGACCCAGAGCCGGTCGGCGCCGGCCTTGGCCACCTGGCGGCCCAGTTCGGCCTGCCAGTAGGGCTCGCCGCCGAACTCGTCGCGCCAGGCCCACATGCGGCGGGTAAACTGGTGCAGCGCGTATTCGTGGGTGAAGCCGATGGCGCCGTGGGCCTGATGGGCCAGCTCGGCGGCCACGCCGGCCGCCTCGCCCACGCGGGCCTTGGCGACGGCGATGTTGATGCCGTTATCGCCTGCTTCCGTGCTCTCGATCGCGGCATCGGCCGCCGCGGAGGCCGCCGCCACCTGACCGGCCATGGCCGCCATGGACTGCTGCACCGCCTGGAACTTGGACAGGGTGCGGCCGAACTGGACACGGTCCTGCACGTACTGCAGCGACATCGCGAGAATGCCTTCCATGGCACCCGCCATCTGTACCGAACGCGCCAGCGCACCGAGACGCATCAGCGCCTCGAACGCCACGGCGCCGCCGACGACGGTCGCGGGCGCGCCGTCGAAGATCACGGTGTCGCGCGGTTCGCCGGCCATGCTCTTGCCCGGCTCGATCGTCACCTGGGCAGGATCGACCACCACGAGGCCTTCCGAGGTCAGCACCACGATGGCCGACGCATTGCGGGCGAACGGAATACGCGTCGCCGTTCCGGAAAGCTTGCCGCCGACGACCGCGATGGTCTCGTTGGCACGGACCGGGGCGACGGTGAGCGGTCCCGCCGGCACATCGGCGCCGGCCTGCGCCAGCAGGACGCCGGCGATCAGGGTTTCGGCCAGCGGCAGCGGCGCCGCGTAACGGCCGGAGGTCTTCAGGAAATAGAGGCCATCGCCGAGCGTGCCGCCGGCACCGCCGCGTTCCTCGGGCACCGAGGCCTGGGTCAGGCCGGACTCTTCCAGGGTCTGCCACAGGCCGGCGGGCCACTCGCCCTTCTCGGCCTTGTCGATCAGAACCTGATCGCAGATGTCACGGAAGATGCGGTCCGCCGTGTCGAGGATAAGAGTGCGCATTTCGTTCATCGTAGGCCGAGCCCCCTTGCGATCATGCCGCGCAGAATTTCGCGCGTGCCGCCCTGAATGGTGAGAGACGGGGCGATCAGCGTCGCCGTCTTCAGCATGGATTCATAGGTGGAGTTGCCGCCGGCGCCGTCTTCCGGCGAGCAGATGAGGCGGGCGACCTCGGGCACTTCCTTGCAGTAATTGGTGCCGAGATCCTTCACCAGCGCCGCTTCGGTGATGGGCATCTTGCCGTCCGCCAGCATGCCGGCGACCGACAGCGCCATGCCGCGCAGGGTGGCGAGATGGGCGGTCAACCTGCCGATGGCGCGGGCCTCGGTCTCGGTCGGATTGTCGCCGACCGAGCGGACCAGCTCGACCAGGGTCTGGAAGGTGCTGAGAATGCGTTCAGGGCCGCTGCGCTCGTAGGCCAGCTCGCTCATCACCTGTTCCCAGCCATTGCCGACCTCGCCGACCACGTTCTCGTCCGGCACGAAGCAATCGGTGAAGACTTCCTGGTTGAAATGATGCTCGCCCGCCAGATTGTAGACCGGGCGCACTTCGACGCCGGGCGAGTTCAGATCGACGATCATCTGGCTCATGCCGGCATGACGGTGCTGCGGATCGAGCGGCGAGGTGCGCACCAGCGCGATCATGTAGTGGCAGACGTGGGCCAGCGAGGTCCAGAGCTTGGTGCCGTTCAGTAGCCAGCCGCCATCGACCTTGGTGGCCGAGCAGCGGACCGAGGCCAGGTCGGAGCCGCTGTCCGGCTCGGACATGCCGATGCAGAAATAGGATTCGCCGCGCACGATCGGCGGCAGGAAGCGCTCGCGCTGTTCCTCGGTGCCGTATTTCAGGAGAAGCGGGCCGCTCTGGCGGTCGGCGACCCAGTGGGCGCCGCAGGGCGCACCGGCGGCGAGGACTTCCTCGATGATCACATAGCGGTCGAGGAAGGTCAGTTCGCGGCCGCCATACTTTTTCGGCCAGGTGACGCCGATGAACCCGGCGGCGCCGAAACGCCTGGAGAATTCGATGTCGTAGCGCGCCATGGCTTCCTGGCCGCGGCTGAAGCCGCCAGCGGCATAATCCTTCTCGAGAAAAGCGCGGATTTCGGCCCGCATGGCGTCCTGTTCGGGCGCCAACGTGCGTGGCGGATAGGTCAATGCTGTGCTCATGGTCTCCCCCTGGGCATCCTGGGTTCCGGGATGGGTTGGTTCCTCTACGCGAGGGATCCGCCGCCGGATTGGTGGCGTGCAACTTAGGCCGGTTCAGGTCTGACCTGCAAGGCTGCAGGGACTCTAGAGACTTTCGAAAATGACGTAGCCGTCCGTACGTTTCAGCACGGCCCAGCGGGCCGGCCCGAAGACGTCGGCCATCTCCGGCTCGACATAGATGACCCGGACCGGCGCGCCGCCCGACGCGGCCTTGGCAGCCAGATTATCGGCGACCTGAACGAGCAGTTCGCGGCCGAAGGGATTGTAGAAATAGCAGACCAGCGGCCCGTCCGGCGGCACGAAGGCACCCGCATCGCAGCAGACGGATTCCAGATCGAAGCACTGCTGCCCCTCGCCGCGATAGACGCGGATATTGGCCTCGCAGATATCGTGCAGTTCCCGGCTGTACTCGACGCCCATGATCTTGCCGAACGGATAGGACGACGCGACCAGCAGCACGCGGCCCTTGCCCGAACCGAAATCGATGAAGGTGTGCTCGCGGTAATCCACATCGAGCGCGCCGATCACCTGGTTGATGACCTCGATGCTGGTCGCCTGATAGCGGTGGGCGAATTTCGCCGCCTCGGCATCCACATTCAGCTCGCCCACCTCGAGGGTGCGAGCGGTATCGACACCATGCTTCTCGTCGAAGTCCATGTCCTTGGACCAGGCCACGGCGCGGCGTCCGATCAGCCGCATGAAGGCGTACCAGACATTGTAGAAGATCAAATAGACGAACCGGACCGGTCCGTGCCGCTTCCATGCCAGTGCGAGCCGGCGAAAATCCATTCCGTTCATCCTTCCGCCGCCGGTCCGCGCCGCAGCCAGCGTTTCACCAGACGCTTCAGCCCCAACCGGTCGAGGAGGCTACCGGCGCCCGCGCCCAGCGCCTCGACCAGTCCGCGCGCGCCGACCAGTGCATAATGTTTCGCCGACCGGCGCAACAGGTAAACATCGGCGCACCGGACCGAGCCGGTCGCGAACAGCGTCTTGTGCGGCCCCTCGCCCTCGGTGAAGTCGAAATAGCGAAAGCGTCCGTCCTCGAACAGGGTGCGCAGGGCGAGCAGCTGCAGCACGGTGCCGGGAGAGAGTGCCGACAGCGCCGGGTCGAAGCCCACATAGGCATAGAGCAGCGCCTCGCCTTCGGCCGGGCAGTAGATATAGGCAGCGGGCGCGCCGCCAAGGAACAGCAGGAAGCCGTAGACGCGCCCGATCTCGGCCAGATCGCGCATCTCCGCCAGAAAGCCGGCATCGTCCGGCAGGCCGGCATCCAGCAGCCGTTCCTGGTAGGTGAGCCGCGATACCTGCCGCGCGAGATGGTGGAACTCAACCATCTCCGCTGGCGTCCGATAGACACGGAAATCCGCCGTGCCACCCGACTCAGTCTCGAATTTTTTCAGTTTGCGCAGCAGCGTCGAGCGGGTCTTGCCCGAGAACCGGGCCATGTAGCGCTCGTGGCCAAGCGACAGGTCGACGAAGCAGCGATTGTAGAGCGCCGGCACATAACAGATGTAGCCGTCGCGCGTCGCCAGCGGCGCCGGATCCCCGGCCACGGGCTGCGAGCGCCAGAGATAGCCGGCGCAGGCGCTCGGCAGCGGCTCGGCCGGCGTCCCCGGCAGGCCAGGCGCCCGGTCGAGAAAGGAGCCGCCGCGCACCAGCATGGTCAGCACCGGCGAGATCAGTTTCACGTCCCCCACCCGGAAAGGGAAGCGGACCTGCTGGATGCGCCAGTCGTCGTTCACCAGCGGCTTCCTGCTCAAGGACGGAGCGCGTTCACTGATAGAGCCGGCTGACCAGCTGCTCGACCATGCGGGCGCCGGTACGCACCGCGTTCGAACGGATGGGTAGGGCTTGCGGCGCCTCGGATAGCACCAGATCGGCGAAGCCTCGGGTCACGATGCCCTGCTCGCGCGCCCCGCCCAGAAAATGGCAGAGTTGTCCAAAGCGGTTGACCACCACCGGATCCGGCCTCGTGCGCGCGGGATTCATAAGCTCGAAGCCGTGCGACACCAGCACGGCGGTCGCCCGGCCCGCGACCTTGGCTGTCTTGAGCACCGCCGACATTTCGTTGAACGAAACGGCGCAGAGCTGCATGGGCCGCACATGGCCGGGGCGGTCGGAGAAATGGGTGACGGGGACTTCCCATATTCCGTCCACCTGGACAGCCGTTTCGAGTGGCTGGTTGAAATCGAGTGCGCAGTCCGAGCTCATATGGGCGAGATTGTAACTGGTATCGAAGACGAGGCCGCAGCGCGCCAGCGCCCGCAGGGTCGCACGATCGGCGCCGTAATTGCCGGCCCGGAACGCGACGATGTCGCCGACGCCGCAACGCGCCATCGCATCCAGGCCGATCTCGATCATGGCGGCCTGATCATCCTCGTCGAACTGGTGCATGTTGCGGCCCGTGCGGCCGCCGAAGGGATTGCCATCCCAGACACCGACCCATTCGGGATGCAGGTGCAACTGCACTTCGTGCCCGCCACCGCGGACCATGTCGACGGTGCGGGCCAGGAACTCGTCACCGAGCACGGCCGTATGCAGCGCCTCGATGAAGAACACGCCCTTAAGCCCGTGCGCGTTGAGGGCCTCGATCTGATAGCCAATGCCGTGCGCGCCATGCCGATGACGGCCGAGAATGCAGCGGGCGTAATTGTCGCGCGCGGCCTCGAGGTCGGTGCCGGCCGGCCAGAATTCCGTGTCCACGGTGATGAGCACATCGAGCATCCAGGCGCTCCCGCTTGTCGGCGCAAGCTGATTGTAAGGGCGCCGGAGCCATGCATTATAGTGCATGGGGAAGACACGGATAGGGGAGGAAAAATGGACGGCGTGAATCTCAGCGTATTCGGCACGACCGTGGGCCTGGCCTTCATCATGGTGGGCCTGGGCATTCTATATGCGTATCGCCGCATCCTGCCCTATGTGAAGGCGCCCGAGGCCCAGCCCCACAAGCCGCCGGCCATGATGATCGGCATCTTCGGCAACTTCATGAAGGGTTGCTATGCGTGCCTGACCGTGGGCGTGGCGCTGATCGTGGCTGCCAATGTGTTCGGCCCCGGCATTCCGCTGGCGCGCGGCCTGTCGCAGGTGCCCGTCACCCTGTACTACGCGGCGGCGCTGGGGTTGCTGTTGGTGCTCCTGACCTACAACGTGCTGCACCACCGGGTGCGCGCGGCGGTGGAGAATTTCGGCAACGAGGACAAGACGGCCGACCGGATCGCCCGGGTCCACGCCAATTACACCGAATATGTCCCCACCGGGCTGGGATTGCTGATCGCGCTGGAATGGTCCGGCGCGCCGACGGCCATGGTGCATTTCGGCGGCGCCCTGTTCACCCTGGCGCGCTACCTGCACGCCTGGGGTTACAGCAGGCATGAGATGGCCAGTTTCGGCCGCATCGTCGGCATCCAGTCGACGCTGCTGGCGCTGAGCTACATGGTGGTTGCCTCCGCCTACTTCATCCTGATTTCTTAAGGACCGGACCGATGATCGACCTGTATTACTTTCCGACGCCGAATACCTGGAAGGTCAGTATCTTCCTCGAGGAGACCGGCCTGCCCTACAAGATCATCCCGATCAACATCATGGTCGGCCAGCAATTCGAGCCCGACTTCCTGAAGGTAAGCCCCAACAACCGGGTGCCCGCCATCGTCGATCACGACGTGACCGGTCCGGAAGGCCAGCCCCTGTCGATCTTCGAATCCGGCGCGATCCTGATCCATCTGGCGGAGAAGACCGGCAAGTACCTGCCGGCCGATCCCTACAAGCGCGCCAAGGTGCTCGAATGGGTGATGTGGCAGATGGGCGGGATGGGCCCCATGGGCGGCCAGGCCAATCATTTCCGCGCCTATGCGCCGGAGAAGCTGGAGTATGCCATCAACCGCTACACCAACGAAGTGGCGCGGCTGTGGGGCCTGCTGGACGACCAGCTGGAAGACCGGGAATGGATCGCCAACGACGAGTATTCCATCGCCGACATGGCCTGCTGGGGCTGGATCACGCTACACGAGTTGCAGGGCCAGGACCTGAACGACACGCCGCACCTGAAGCGCTGGTTCGAGGCCATGGGCGAGCGGCCCGCAGTCAAGCGCGCCTATGCGCTCGGACGCGAGATCGCCGCCACGCCAGGCAAGATTTCCGATGAAGCCAAGAACCTGCTCTACGGCCAGACACGCGAGCAGTTGCTGGCGCGCAAGGCCGCCAAACGGGCGGCAAAGGGCTGACGGGTCTTACCTCTTCCTGAAGGTGATCGGCAGCTCGCGCAGCTGGTGCAGGAAGATGCTCGGCTCGTGGGTCTGTTCCGCCAGCGGGCGGGCCAGCTGGATGTCGTCCATGCGGTCGAGCATGATCTCGAACGCCGACTGAATCTCGCGCCGGGCGAGCATGGCGCCCGGACAGAAATGGGCGCCCATGCCGAAGGCAATCTGGGCGCCCGCGTTCTTGCGGGTCACGTCGAAGGTCTCGCCGTCGTCGAACTTGTCCTCATCCCGGTTGGCCGAGCCATAGGCCATGAAGATGATCGTGCCCTTTGGAATGGTGGTGTCGCTGAGCTCGACATCCTGGGTCGCCTGACGGAACAGGCCGAGAATGGGCGTCTCGTAGCGCAGTGTCTCCTCGACGAAATTCTTCACCAATGACCGGTCGGCGCGCAGACGCGCCATCTGCTCGGGGTTTTTCAGCAGGTTCCACAGGGCGTGGGAAATGGCGCTGGTCGTCGTCTCGTTCCCGCCGGTGATCAGCTGATGCATCATGTTCTGCAGTTCGTGCATGGACATGGGCTCTTCGCCGTCGAAGCGGGTGTTCACCAGCACGGACATGATGTCGTTGCGCGGGTTCTTCCGGCGATCCTCGAACACATCATAGAAGAAGTGTTGCGCGTCCAGTTCGACCCAGGCGCACTGCACGATCTCGTCGTCGGTCGCCATTAGGCCGCCGGGCATCAGCATGGCGTCGGACCAGGACTTGAGGCGCTGGTACTGGTCGCGCGGCAGACCGAGCTGGTCGGCGATCACCTTGCAGGGCAGCGGCACGCAGAAATCGCGGACGAATTCGCACTCGCCCTGGTCGATGAAGGCGTCGATCAGCTCGTGGACCATCTGGTCCACATAAGGCTTCATCTCGTTGACGCGGCTGGCCGTGAAGGTACGGTCGATATACTGGCGCCAGCGATTATGGGCCGGGGGGTCGGTCCGCTGCAGCACCTGCACATGCGCCCAGCCATAGGTGGACAGGATCTTCTCGTGTTGCGCGTGCGCCTCCTGCTGCTTGCCGCGCGACGAATGGGTCATGTCGGAGGTGAACAGTTCCGGATGCTTCTTGATGAAGCGGATGTCATCGTACTTCGTGACATAGAACATGCCGGTTTGCGGGCTCTGGTACACGGGGCACTGAGCGCGCATGGTCTGGTAATAGGGATAGGGGCAGCCCTGCACCTTGGGATCGAGGACGTTGAAGCCTTCGATGGGCAGGCCGCCCGTGGCGGTCGGTTTCTCGGCAAGCGTGCTCATGGCGGTCCCCGTTCTTCCCCGTGAATTTTCCCGCCGATCTTTACATTCGGGCGTGACGGCTTCAAGCCCGCTTACGCGAGCAGCCGGGGATCGAACGCGAATGACCGGCTGACCGGCGACGGCAACAGAGGAGCCAGCGGGTGCCGCACGTTCAGGATCAGGTTGGCGGCTTCCGGCACCAGAACGGAGGGGACCCGTGCCAGCGGCGAGCGCGCCTCGGCGATCCAGCGATCGCCCCATGCCCTGCTCTCAGGCACCTCCAGCGGCTCGGCGGGGCCGTCCTCGACGGCTGCCTCCAGCCGCGCGAGATCGACCCGCATCAACACGTAGTCGAGCGGCAGAAGATCCGGCGGTAGATCGAAATGCACCAGCACCTCCAGCACGGGCAGCGCTGCTTCCTGTGACAGATAGACCACGGCATGGCCGGGCGAGTGCCAGCGACCGCCGCGGCGCCGCGCTCCCTCGCCGGAAAGGTCCGCCCATGGCCGGCGCGCCAACCGCCAGCCGGTCAGCGGCATCAGGCGGCGAGGCCTTGATCGATGCGGTAAAGCAGATCGTCAACGAGCCGGGCGCCTTCTTCCGTATCGAGCAACGCCATGGGTGCCTGATCGCCCAGCGGCCGCGTCGGACGCTCCAGCCAGCGGCGGGCCTGATCGCCGCCGCCGAACGTATCCACAGCCCGCCGCCAGATACGGAAGAAACGGGCAACACGGTCGGACTGGGCAGGACTGAACTGGCCGCCCTGCCGGCTGTGGGACAGGGTCCGAGCGGGAATAATGCCGAAGGCGGCAAGATCGCCGATGGTCAGGCCGAGCGTCTCGGCCGCGGCGGTCACGGTTTCGAAAGGCAGCCCGACGCGAATCTGCTCGATCAACGCCAGCCGGTCGGCTGGCTGTTCGGAGAATCCGCTGAATGAGCCGGACATGACAAAAATCCTTCGGCAATCTGCCTCATTATATACGGCATATTGCCGCGCCGCGCAAGTCAACGCTTGCGGAAGCGGATCGGCAGTTCCTTCAGCTGGTGCAGGAAGACGCTGCGCTGATGGGTTTCGTCCGGCATGGGCCGAGCGAGCTCGATATCGTCCAGCCGGTCGAGCAGCGCGGTGAACGTGCTGAGGATCTCCTGCCGCGCCAGCATGGCGCCGGGGCAGAAATGGGCGCCCATCCCGAAAGCGATCTGCGCGCCCGCGTTCTTGCGCGTGATGTCGAAGGTCTCGCCGTCGCCGAACTTGTCCTCGTCGCGGTTCGCCGCCGCATAGGTCAGCACCACGAGCGAATCCTTGGGGATGGGCGCGCCGCTTACCTCGACGTCGCGGGTGGTCTTGCGGGCAAGACCAAGAACGGGCGTCTCGAAGCGCAGCGTTTCCTCGACGAAATTCTTGAGCAATGAGCGGTCGGCGCGCAGCCGCGCCATCTGGTCCGGGAACTTCAGCAGGTTCCAGAGCGCGTGGGAGATGGCGCTGGTGGTGGTTTCGTTGCCGCCGGTCAGCAACTGGTTCATCAGGTTTTGCAACTCGTGCATGCTGAGCGGCGGCTCGCCGCCCATGTCGGTGTGGATCAGCGCCGACATGATGTCGCCCTTGGGCGCGCGTCGCCGGTCCTCGAACACCTTGTAGAAGTAGTGCTGGGATTCGACCACCAGATGGGCGCACTCGATCACCCGCTCGTCCGGGCACGTCGGGCTGCCGGGCTCGAGCATGGCGTCGGACCAGGCTTTCAGCTTCCAGAAATTGTCGCGGTCGACGCCGAGCTGGTCGGCGATCACCTTGCACGGCAGCGGAATGGCGAACTGGCTGACGAAGTCGCATTCCCCGTCACCGATCCAGGAATCGATCAGCTCGGCGACCATGCTGTCGATATAGGGTGTCATCTCGCGGACGCGGCTGGCGGTGAAGGTGCGGTCGATCAGGCTACGCCAACGGTCATGGGATGGCGGGTCCGTCCGCTGCAAGGTCTGGACATTGTCCCAGCCATAGGTCTGCAGGATGCGGTCATGCTCCTTGTGCACCTCGCGCCGGCCGCGTTCCTGCAGGGTGATGTTGGAGGTGAAGTCCTGGTGATTCTTCTTGATCGCCCGGATGTCGTCGTAACGGGTGACCAGATACGTACCCGTCTCGGGCATCCGGTACACGGGACACTCGGCGCGCAGCCGCTGGAAGAACTCATAGGGACAGGCATGCACCTGCGGGTCGAGCAGGCTGTATTCCTCGAGCGGCCGGACGCCGTCCTCGCGCGTTGACATTGGTCAGTCTCCCCATTCCGACCGGGCCAGTATGCATGGCCCGGCGGAACGGGGAAACAGGTGTATATCGCCCCGGGTCAGTAGCCCTGGGTCAACTCGCGCTCGTCCGCCTCCATCATGCTGCGGGCATAGTGCTTGCGGCACAGGGCGAGGCAGGTGACGCCGATGATGCCGCACAGGGACGACAGAGTGACCAGCGACCAGCGGACACCATCATCGCCGGTGAAGATGTGGTCGTTGAACATGGCCGCCAGCACCGGGCCGAACGCCATGCCGCCGGAAACGACCAGCATGTAGAACGCGGCGACCTGCGCGCGCATGGGCGGCGGCGTGATCACGGGCAAGGCGCCATAGGCCAGGCCGAAGGGCGCGTTCACGAAGAACAGCGCGGGCGCGTAGAGGACGAACGCCCAGGTCGCGTTGGGCATCACCTGGATCAGGACGATGGAGGGAATGGTCAGGGCGCCGCCGATCATACCGGCGAGGATGTTGCCGTCCTTGCGGCCGCGACGGGTGAAGTAGCCGGCCTGCATGCCGGCCCAGACCGCGCCGGCCGGGCCCGCGATCAGGAAGATCCAGCCGAATATCTGCGAGGCAGCGGCGGCTTCCATGCCATGCACGCGGGTAAAGAAGGACACGGTCCAGAACACGAAGGCGAAACCGGCCAATGCCAGGGAGAGGAACCCGACATGGTGGTAGAACATGGTCTGCCAGTTGTGCTTGTAGAACGCGACGATCTCGCGCACCGGCACGCCCTTCGGCGCCACGCTCGGGGTGGTGCCCATGGCGGCGAGGTTCCGGCGGACCGGCTCGCGGATCATCATGATCAGCAGCACGACGAGGAAGCCGGGCACGCCGACGACGATGAAGGTGAGCTGCCAGGGGCGCAGCTCGCCCACGAGAGGCAGTTCGTTGCCGGTCGCCAGATCCTGCATCAGGCCGAGCGCCGCGCCGCCGATGATGAAGGCGATGGCCGAGCCCATGATCGCGCCGGTCTGGAACACGCTGAGCGCCAGGGGAATCTTGTCGCGGGGGAACATGTCGCCGACCATGGAATTGGTCGCGGGCGAGAGCACGGCCTCGCCGACACCGACGCCGATGCGGGCCATGAAGATCAGCACATAGCTGCGCGTCAGGCCGCACGCGACGGTCATCAGACTCCAGACGAACACGCCGGCCGCGATCAGCCACTTCCGGTTATAGGTGTCGGCCATGCGCGCCAGCGGCAAACCCGCGATGGCGTAGAAGATCGCGAAACCGCTGTAGAGCCAGCTGATTTCGGTATCGGAGAGGTTCATGTCGTCCTTCATGGGCTGAAGGACGATCGCGATGACCTGTCGGTCGATATACGAGATCATCGCCGCGACCACCAGAATGGCGACCACGAACCATGCATAGAGCGGTTTGGGGTACGGTGCCTTCACCGGCGCATCGTTGGATTCAGCCACGTCGTCTCCTTCGCTTCCCCTGGAACTTCCCGGCCGGGATCATAGCAAAGGAATCTCCATCAACATTGTTTGTTTGCAGGAAAACGCAGCGAATCAGCCGTAGAACGCGCGCCTGTGGTACAAGAAGTCTTCACGGTTCTGCTGCATGCGGATTTCCTGCGGAATGGCATGGAAGCCCTGCGATGAGGGCGATTCAATGCGCTGCCAGTCGGTCAGGCCGGTGCGGTTGGTGATCTTCCAGACATTGTCGCGCTTTTCCATCCGGTCCATGTAGCGCCCGCCGACCCAGACATCCATTTCCGTATCGTACGCGGTGGGCGATGCCAGCGGATCAGCCTTGGGGCGCAGCCGGTGATAGGCGGTGAAGTAGGCCTCGGTATAGGCGACGGTCCCGCCGGCCTCGACCTCGATGAAGATGTTGCCGAGCTGGTGGTGGGTGCGCGTGTGGGTCGCGAGCACGCCCAGCGCGTAGGCGACGAAATCACCCGGCGCGCCCGGCGCGGAGGGCCGCGACGGGTCCGAGGATGGGCCGATGAAACCGTGCCGATGCTGCGAGCCGGGATGAAACAAGCTGCGCAGCAATTCCTCGTCGCGGTGATCGATGGCGCGGCAATAGGTCATCATCACTTCGGCGCAGGCCTGCTTGTCCAGCAGCAGCTGCAGATGCGGATCGGCGACGGCGGGCACGCGTCCGGCCTGCAGCATGTGGTCGATGGTCATGGCGTTTCCCCGTTACGAATTTAATCGGCCGCGCCCAGCGTGCGCGCCTGGTACAGCAGGTCATGCGGCTTGCGCTTTCCCGCGAGGCGGCTGCGCGCCGGATCGGTACGCCAGTCGGCGCCGGGCTCGATCCGGCTCCAGTCGCTGAGGCAGGTGCGGTGCTTGATGCGCCATTCCCCGCCCCGGCGCTCGTACCTGTCGATATAACGACCCACCGCCAAGTGGTCGTGAGACACGCCGCCGACCGGATAGGAATAGTAGCCGGTCCAGTGCACTTCCCCGGTGGCCGTGTCGCCATCGAGATCGATCAGGATATTGGTGTTGTCATGGTGCACGGCCGTCCATCCGGAGAGCAGCCCCATCACCCAGTCCACGTAGTCGGGCGCGCTGCCGACGAAGGCGCCGTGATCGTCGGTACCGTCAGGCCAGTAGACCGATTCCAGCAGCTCCCGGTCGAGGCGATCGCAGGCGCGGGAATAGCGATAGGACAGCTCGGTGATCGCCTGCTTGTCCAGGAGCGCCTCGATCCGCGCGTCACGGTTCACCGGCCGTCTCCCAGGTCGGCGACCATCGCGTAGATGGGATCATCGGGATGTTTGCCGCCGATCTTGGCCGCCGGCATGGTCCACATGACGCGGTCTGACGGCGCGTCGAAACGCTCGAAATCGGCGACACCGGTTCGGCTGATGATCTTCCAGACACCGTCGCGGCGCTCGAGCCGGTCCAGGTAGCGGCCGCCGGTGAAGAAATCCTCCTCGGCGCCAGTCTTGTCGTCGACACGGCGGTGATGGGCCCAGAAATGGCATTCGGACACGGCCCTGTCGCCATCCAGTTCGATCATCACGTTGCTGATCATGTGCTTGCAGGCCTTGAGAGGCCGGCAGATGGCGATCGCCCGGTCGACGAAATCCCATGACAATCCCTCGAACATGCCGTGATTGTGCCGCGAGTCCGGATGAAAGCACGAGCGCAGCGCCGCCTCGTCCGCCCGGTCGCAGCCGCGCGCGTAGCGATACAGCACTTCGGCAATGTCCTGCTTGTCCGCGAGCGCCAGCAGGCGCGCGTTCGTATCGGTCATGAGGTTTCTCCCGTTTCCCCAGGAACCGAGGATACCCGGCACCGGATGCACTGCAAGCACCAAAGAAACGGGCGCCGGCGTCGCGGCCGGCGCCCGGGGAAAGAACCGCTTCTAGAAGTCGGCGGTCAGGGTGATGCCATAGGTGCGCGGACGGGTCGCGTGCTCGAAGGCGAACAGGAAAGCCACCGGCGTCGAGCTGAGGCGCTCCACGTCGTTGGTGAGATTCTTGCCCCAGAGCGAGACCTTGTACATGCCGCTGGGCGATTCCCAGTTGATCGCGGCATCGACCAGCAGCATGGCCCGGCGGTCGAGGCGGCCGACGCTCTGGTTGCGGGTCATGGCGGAGGTGTAGTTGACGTTGGAGCCGATACTGAGATTGCCCATGTCGCCAATGGGAAAGTCGTAGGTGAAGCCCAGATTGGCGATCACCTTCGGCGCGCTGCCGATATCCAGGTCGCTGTAGTCGGCATCGACGAGATATTCGCCGATGGCGGTCAGCGTGACATCGCCGCAGACCGCGCGGCCGCTGGCGGGCACGGCCGTGGCTTCAGGACCGTCGAGGTCGGCGCAAAAGCGGGTGTACTTGATGTCGTTGTAACCGATGTTGCCGGTCAGGGTCAGGCCATCGACAGGAATGGCCGTCACCTCCAGTTCGATACCGTAGGAGCGGGCATCGGCGGCGTTGGTGGTAAAGGTCTCCTGCCCGCTGGGCGTGGCGGCGGGGCGGATGATCTGCCGCTGCAATCCCTTGTACTTGGAATAATACACGTTGGCGTTGACGCGCAGGGCGCGGTCGAACCAGTCGCTCTTGATGCCGCCCTCGAAATTGTCCACCCGCTCCTCGCCATAGGGCGAGGCAAAGGTGAGTTCGGTCGCCGCGTTGTTGACGAAGCCGCCGGACTTGAAGGCACGCTGCCAGAACGCGAACAGCAGAATATCGTCGTTGAGCTGATAGTTCAGGCCGACGCGCGGAGCGAAATTGTCCCACGTGTCCTCGATGGGGCCGAACAACAGGGAGCCGGGACCCGTAGGAAACCGGCTGAAGTCCGAGTCACCCGGAATACCCTGCGAGATGATGTCGGTGATCGGGGTGCCGAAGACCTTGTACTTCTTTTCCCAGGAATAGCGGATGCCGGCGATCAGGCTCAACGCAGGCGTGACGTGATACTCGCCCTGAATATAGGCGGCCCAGGTCTTGCGATCCTGGCCATTGGTGCCGAAGCTCTGGAGCGGATTGTCGATGGTGAACGGGCCGATATTGGGCGTGTAGAGCTTCTGGCCGACCTGATATTGGTCCCACAGGTAGAACACGCCGACGATCATGTCGAAGGTGTCGGAGAAGTCCGACACGAAGTGGAATTCGGTCTGGTAGGTCTTGTAGTCCTCGAAACGCACCGACGAGAACAGATCCACATTGGTGCCGTCCGTGTCCGTGTAGATCGCGCTGCGCTGCTTGGCGTAATTGGCCGTCAGCGAGAAGGTGCCGAAGCTGGTGGTGTAATCGGCATTCATGGTCACGTTGTAGCTGTTGAGGTCGTTGGCGTTGGGCGAGAAGTTCCAGCCGGTGACGTGCGGGTCGCTGCCGTCGCCCGGCTCGCCCGTGCCACCATCGCCGAACGGATTGCGCGACAGGCCGCTGGTCGGGTAGAGCGCCTCGAAAAAGCTGGTGTTGCAGTTGAAGGCGGCCGGCGTGCCCGTGGCGCCGCAGAAGGGATTCGACGGGGTCCGGGGATCGTACAGGGCGTTGAGGGCGGGCGAGCCGTCGCCCCGTTCGCGGATGATCTCGCCGGTGACTGTCACGTCGAGCGCGTCGTTGGGCGTGAAGCGGACGCTCGGGCGGAAATACACATACTGGTCGCCGCCGAGGCGCGTACCCTTCAAATCCTCGTCGATATGGCTGACCACGGGCGTGAATGGCGCGGAATCGATGATCACCCCGTCATTCTTGTAATAGCCGCTGAACTTCAGGAACTGCGACGCCATCCGGAAGGCGACCTTGTCCTCGACGATTGGCATGTTGCCGACGAGGCCGACGATGAACGATCCCGCGTTGGCGACCTGCAGGCTGGCCTTGCCGCCGAACTCGGTCATCTCCGGCTTCTGGGTGCGGACCACGATGGCGCCGGCGAAGGCATTGCGGCCGTAGATGGTGCCTTGAGGACCGCGGGTGATCTCGACCGCTTCCACGTCCAGCATGTTGGACAGCGCCCAGGCATTGCGCGCCTGGTAGACGCCGTCGATGAACACCGCCGAGTGGGGATCGTCGAAACTTTCGATGCCGCCGGTGGCGATGCCGCGGATGGTGAAGGCGGCCGCATGCTGGAAAAGGCCCACATGCTGCAGCTGGACGCTGGGCGCGGCCTTGTTGAGGTCCTCGAGATCGGTGGCGAACTTGCGCTCGAGCGCGGCGCCGGAAAACGCCGAGACCGGCAGCGGCACCGATTGCTGGGATTCCTCCTTTTTCTGTGCCTGGACGGTGACCTGCTCGACCTGCGAGCGCTGGCTGAAAATGCTGCCGCTGCGCTCGGCCAGCGCCGAGGCCACCGCCGCGCCCGCCGTACCGATCCGGGCGGTGCCCGAGACCTGCCTGCCGGCGACGGTGCCGGTGTAGGGCAACGCCGTGCCGGCAGGCAGCGGCGTGTCGGTCACGATGAAATAGGTGCCGCCCTCGCAGCGGTCGCCGGGCCGTTTCCGGCTTTCGCAATCGGCCTTGCCCAGAACCGGCACCCGTTCGCCCGAAGGCAGGACAACGGCGCCATCCCGCAAATCGCCCGGCGGAAATCCGGTATCAAAACCAGTCACATGGGCAAAGGCAGCGGAACTCCAGAGCGCGGCCAGAAAGGCCGCGCCGAGTCTCGAAAATCCACGTTTCATGACAGATGTCTCCCCTAAAGCGGGACCATCTCTCCCTTGACCGTCCCGCGTGCTACAGCTTGACGACTCCCCAAAACGCGAAAATTGTCACACGTTCCTCAAAGGCGCGCCAATCAAAAATCAGCGCGTTCGACTTTTTCTTGGCCGGGACAGAAAAAGGCGCCGGTGTTGCCACCGGCGCCCTTTCAGGAAAGGCCGGATCAGGCTCAGATCCGGCCGCCCCTCCCCTCTTGTCTAGAAGTCCGCGGTCAGCGTGATGCCGTAGGTCCGGGGACGGGTGGCCTGCTCGAACGAGAACAGGAACGCCACCGGGGTGACCGACAGACGCTGGATGTCGTTGGTCAGGTTCTTGCCCCAGACCGAGACACGGTACTTGCTGTTCGGTGATTCCCAGCTGATCTGGGCATCGACCAGCAGCATGGAACGGCGGTCCGACCGAGGCAGGAACACGCCCGAGGTCGCCATCTTCGAGGTATAGCTGAAGCTGTTGCCGATGCTGATATTCCCCATGTCTCCGATCGGGAAGTCATAGGTCCAGCCCAGGTTGGCGATCAGCTTGGGCGCGAAGCCCAGCTTGAGGTCACTGAAATCGGTGAACGCGATCCAAGTACCGTTCGGCAACTGAGTGGAGCCGGGGCCACAAAGGTCGCGGCCGTTAGCCGGGGTCGCGAATGGTTCCGGGCCGTCCAGATCGGCGCAGTAGTTGGTGTACTTGATGTCGTTGTAGGCCATGTTGGCGTTGATGGTCAGACCATCGGTCGGAATCAGGACCATTTCCAGCTCGACACCGTAGGCGCGGGCGTCGGCATTGTTGGAGATGAACGTCTCCTGGCCGGACGGGTTGTTGGCCGGGCGGATGACCTGGCGCTGCAGGCCCTTCAGCTTCTGATAGTAGATGTTACCGTTGAACTGCAGCCGGCTGTCGAACCATTCGGTCTTGAAGCCGCCTTCGAAGTTGTCGATCAACTCTTCGCCATAGGGCGAGCCGACGAAGGTGGTGTAGGCCGAGGCGTTGTTGACGAAGCCGCCCGACTTGTAGGCACGCTGCCAGAAGGCGAACAGCATCACGTCGTCGTTGACCTTGTAGTTCAGGCCGACGCGGGGGGCGAAATTGTCCCAGGTGTCGCCGTCCGGATTGGACCAGAAGGCATAGCAAGGATTGGCGGTCGTGCCCAATGAGCCGACAGGCGAACAGTCAGGCGCGCTGGAGTTGGTCGGGAACCGCGTCCAGTCGGAGTTCGGGTCGAGGCCTTGGTTGACGACCGAATTGTTCGGGGCCGAGAAGATGTTGTACTTTTTCTCCCACGAATAGCGGACACCGGCGACGGCGCTCAACTGGTCGGTGATGTGCAGCTCGAACTGGGCATAGGCCGCCCAGGTCTTGCGGTCCTGGCCGTTCTGGAAATAGGACATCAGCGGATTGTCGTAGGTGAAGCGGCCAATGTTCGGAGTCCACAGAATCTGGCCCAGCTGATAGCTGTCATACAGGTAGAACAGGCCGGCGATCAGGTCGATGGTCTCGGAGAAGTCCGACACGAAGTGGGTTTCGAACTGATAGGTTTCGTAGGTCTGGAACCGGGTCGACGCGAAGAAGTCGATGTTGGTGCCGTCCGTGTCGGTATTGATCGCGTCGCGCTGGTGCTGGTAGTTCGCCAGGAAGCTGAACGTACCGAAATTGGTGGTGTAGTCGGCGTTCAGCGTCGCGGTATAGCTGTTCAGGTCGGAATTGTTGTACGGCAGATTGTAGCCGACCTCGTAAGGATCGTTATTCTTGTCCTTGGGAATTCCCAGTTCGGCGTCGCCGAAGTAGTTCTTGGTCAACCCGGGATAAAGCACTTCCATCAGGCTGGTGTTGCAGTTGTAGGCCGTGGGCGTGCCGACGCCGCCGCATAGCGGGTTGGAGGGCGTGCGCGGGTCGTAGGATGGATTGAGCGATATGGTGCCATCACCGCGCTGGCGAATGAACTCGGTGGTCAGCGTGACGTCGAGCGCATCGTTCGGCGTGAACCGGAAACTGGGCCGGAAATAGACGAACTTGTTGCCCTGGATCCGGGTTCCCTTCAGGTCTTCGTCGACGGTCTGGGTGATGGGATCGTAGCCGTCGTTCTTGTAGAAGCCGTTGTCCTTGTAGAACTGGCTGGCAAGTCGCATGGCGAACTTGTCTTGCACGACCGGAATGTTGCCGATCAGACTGACGACCAGCTTGCCGGGATTGCCGTATTGCAGGCTCGCCTTGCCGCTGTACTCGCTGGTATCCGGCCTGTTGGTGGTCAGCGTGATGGCGCCCGAATAGGCGTTTCGGCCGTAGATGGTGCCCTGCGGGCCGCGCAGCATTTCCACCGACTCCACGTCGAGCAGGTTTGCCACCGCCCACGCGTTGCGCGGCTGATAGACGCCGTCGATGAAGATGGCCACATGCGGGTCGTCGAAGCTTTCGATGCCCGACGTGCCGATGCCGCGGACGGTGAACGAGGATGCGTTGTGGAACAGGCCCACGGTCTGCAACTGGACCGACGGCGCCAGCTTGTTCAGGTCCTCGAGGTTTACCGCGAACTTGCGCTCGATGGCGTCGCTGGAGAACGCCGTCACCGGGATCGGCACTTCCTGAACCGACTCCTCTTTCTTCTGGGCCGAGGAAATGACGGTTTCGATGCCGCCGCGCTGCGAGAACAGGCTGCCGCTTTGACCACCGGAGTCCGCCGGCGGATTATCCTGTGCGAAGGCGCCGGTCGCCGCCATGGCGAACGCAGACGCCGATATAAAAAACGCGAGCCGATGTCTCATTCTTCAACCTCCCCGTTTTTGGTTGCGCCAGACTCCCCCGAACCTGGGCGCGGTTATGCTTGTCGCTTGGCCGATGGAGCGACTCTGCCACAGCCGCGCCATTTACAGCAATAAAAACAAACATCATGGTTTAAAACAGACAGACGTCATTTTATTGCCGACTGGCAAAGAAAAAGCGCCGGCGTTGCCGCCGGCGCTTCTCCACACAAGGGCCCGAAAGCCGCCTGTTCCGCGATCTAGAAGTCGGCGGTCATGGTGATGCCGTAGGTACGCGGCTGGGTGCCCTGCTCGAAGGCGAACAGCGAGGACACGGGAGTCACGCTGAGACGTTCGATGTCGTTATTCAGGTTCTTGCCCCAGATCGACACACGGTACTTGCTGTCCGGCGACTCCCAGCTGATCTGGGCGTCGAGCAGGAGCAGCGGGCGACGGTCGGTGCGCGGGTTGATCGGCACGGCCGTCACGGCCATCTTGGAGGTGTAACCGGCGCTGGCGCCCAGGCTGATGTTGCCCATGTCCCCGATGGGGAAATCATAGGTGAAGCCCAAATTGGCGATCACTTTCGGGGCGAAAGCCAGCGGCAGGTCCGAATAGTCGGCCTCGACCAGATACTGGGTGATGGCCTGGCCACCGATCACGGCCGGCACCGCGGTGGTGCTGCCGCAAACGGCGCGGCCGCTGGCGGGAACCGGCGTGTTTTCCGGGCCGTCCAGATCGGCGCAGTAATTGGTGTACTTGATGTTGTTGTAGCCGATATTGGCGTTCAGCGTCAGACCGTCGACCGGTACCGCGACCAGTTCGAGCTCGAAGCCGTAGGAGCGGGCATCGGCCGAGTTGCTGATGTAGGTTTCCTGGCCCGACAGGTTGTTGGCGGGGCGGATGATCTGGCGCTGCAGACCCTTCAGCTTCTGATAGTAGATGTTACCGTTCAACTGCAGACGGCTATCGAGCCATTCGGTCTTGAAGCCTCCTTCGAAATTGTCGATCAGTTCTTCGCCGAAGGGATCGTTGAAGGTGGTGATGGTCGCGGCGTTGTTGACGAAACCGCCCGACTTGTAGGCGCGCTGCCAGAAGGCGAACAGCAGGATATCGTCGGTGACCTTGTAGTTCAGGCCGACGCGGGGCGCGAAATTATCCCAGCTGTCTTCCTGCGGGCCGAAGAATACCGAGTTCGGGCCGATGGGGAACTTGCTCCAGTCGGAGTTGGGATCGAGCCCCTGGCTGGCGACCGACGTGTTCGGCACCGCGAAGATGTCGTACTTCTTTTCCCAGGAATAACGCACACCGGCGACGGCGCTGAGCTGGTCGGTGACGTGATATTCGAACTGCGTATACGCAGCCCAGGTCTTGCGGTCCTGGCCGTTCTGGAAATAGGACATGCGGCCTTCGTTCAGCACGAAGGGCGCCTGGCCCGGCGTCCAGAGGATCTGGCCGACATGGTACTGATCCCACAGGTAGAAGACACCGGCGATCATGTCGATGGTTTCGGAGAAGTCCGACACGAAATGCGCTTCGAACTGGTAGGTCTTGTAGTCTTCGAAGCGGCCCGAGGAGAAGATGTCCTGGTTGGTGCCGTCCGTGTCGGTCAGGATGACGCTGCGCTGCCAGCCGTAGTTGCCGGTGAAGCTGAACGTGCCGAAATCGGTGGTGTAGTCGGCGTTCATGGTCAGGTTGTAGCTGTTCAGGTCGCTGTCGTTACCGGCCGGCAGGTTGTAGCCGACGCGGAACGGATCGCTGCCATCTCCCTTGTCGCCGGTAAGACCGTCGCCGAAGGGATTCACCGAGAGACCGTTCGGCGGATAGAGGGCCTCGAACACGCTCTTGTTGCAGTTGAACCCGACCGACGTGTACGCACCGCCGCAATTGCCGTTGGACGGCGTGCGCGGATCGTACTGGGCGTTCAGCGACACCGTGCCGTCGCCGCGCTGACGGATGACTTCGCCGGTAATGGTGACATCGAGCGCGTCATTGGGCGTGAAACGGAAGCTGGGCCGGAAGTAGACATACTTGTTGCCCTGGATGCGCTGGCCTTCCAGTTCAGGATCGATGTGAGTGATGGTCTGACCGCCGACCACGCCATCAACCACGATGCCGTTGTTCCGGTAAAAGCCATCATCCTTGTAGAACTGGGTGGCGAGGCGCATGGCGAACTTGTCCTCGACGACCGGCAGATTGCCGACGAGGCTGACGATCAGCTTGCCCGGATTACCGTATTGCAAGCTGGCCTTGCCGGCGTATTCGCTGGTGTCCGGCTTCTTGGTCCGCAGCGTGATGGCACCTGAATAGGCGTTGCGGCCATAGATCGTGCCCTGAGGACCGCGCAGCATTTCCACCGCTTCAATGTCGAGCAGGTTCGACAGCGCCCAGGCGTTACGAGCCTGGTACACGCCGTCAATGAACAGCGCGGTATGGGGATCGTCGAAGCTTTCGATGCCTGACGTGCCGATGCCTCGGATGGTGAACGCCGAGGCGTTGTGGAACAGGCCGACATGCTGCAACTGGACAGCCGGGGCGGCCTTGTTCAGGTCTTCCAGGTTGACGGCGAACTTGCGTTCGATCGCCTCGCCCGAGAAGGCCGTGACGGGGACCGGCACTTCCTGAACGGATTCTTCGCGCTTTTGCGCCTGCGAGACGACGGTTTCGATGCCGCCGCGCTGGGAGAACAGGCTGGTGTTTTCCTGCTTCTCCGCCGGTGCGGCATCCTGTGCGATCGCTGAACCACCCATCATGGCCAAGGCCATGGCGAGCGGCACGATCGGTTTGCTTCGTGACATTGAGCAACCTCCCTTGCTGCGCGGCAAGCGGGCTTCTCATGTCCCTGCCTGCCGAGATTATTATTTTTGAGCGGCGGGACATTCACATATCGCGATCTAGTTTTTCAATACAAACATGATGAACTTTTTTAGTCTTATTGGATTGTTTTTATACTCCGGTGCAAACATGATCGGACGCAAAAACGCCGGCGTTTCCGCCGGCGTTAAAGACGTAGGGGAAGGACCTTAGCGGCCCTTCCCCGATGAAGCTCAAGTCTTAGAAGTCGGCCGTCAGGGTGATGCCATAGGTCCGCGGACGAGTGCCCTGCTCGAAGGCGAACAGGTTCGACACGGGGGTCATCGACAGACGTTCGATCTCGTTGGTCAGGTTCTTACCCCACACAGAGACGCGGTACATGCTGTTCGGCGATTCCCAGCTGATCTGGGCGTCGATCAGCAGCATGGAGCGGCGGTCGGCGCGCGGCAGATCCGCGTTGCCGGCGACGACCATCTTCGACGTGTAACCGAAGCTCTGGCCGATGCTCATGTTGCCCATGTCCCCGATCGGGAAGTCATAGGTCCAACCCAGGTTGGCGATCAGCTTCGGCGCGAAGGTGAGCGCGGTATCCTTGTAGTTGGTGGCGACGATCCAGCTGTTGTTGGGAAGCTGGGTGCGATCGCCGCAGACTTCGCGACCGCTGGCCGGGTTCTGGGTCGGCTCGGGGCCGTCCAGATCGGCGCAGTAGCTGGTGTACTTGATGTTGTTGTAGGCCATGTTGGCGTTGATGGTCAGACCATCGGTCGGAATCAGCACCATTTCCAGTTCGACGCCATAGGAGCGGGCATCGGCGGCGTTGGTGATGAAGGTTTCCTGGCCCGTGGTGTTGTTGGCCGGGCGGATGACCTGACGCTGCAGGCCCTTCAGCTTCTGGTAGTAGATGTTACCGTTGAACTGCAGCCGGCTGTCGAACCATTCGGTCTTGAAGCCGCCTTCGAAATTGTCGATCAGCTCTTCACCGAAGGGCTGCACGAAGGTGCTGTATTCGGAGGCGTTGTTGACGAAGCCGCCCGACTTGTAGGCGCGCTGCCAGAAAGCGAACAGCATCACGTCGTCGTTGACCTTGTAGTTCAGGCCGACGCGGGGCGCGAAATTGTCCCAGCTGTTGTCGACCGGACCCCAGTAGGCGACGCAAGGCGCGGCGGCGGTACCCTTGGTGCCGATGGGGCTGCAGAAATTGCTGGGATCGCCGATCGGGAACTTGGACCAGTCGGAATTCGGGTCGAGGCCCTGGTTCCGGACGGTGTTGTTCGGCACGGAATAGACGTTGAACTTCTTTTCCCACGAATAGCGGATACCGGCGACGGCGCTCAGCTGATCGGTGAAGTGCCATTCCATCTGGGCGTAGGCGGCCCAGGTCTTGCGCTCCTGGCCATTCTGGAATTCGGCCATGCCGGGATTGTCATAGGTGAAGTCGCCGATGCCCGGCGTCCACAGCAGCTGACCCAGCTGGTAGGTGTCGTACAGGTAGAACAGACCGGCGATCAGGTCGATGGTATCCGAGAAGTCGGACACGAAGTGGGTTTCGAACTGATAGGTCTCGTAATCCTCGAAACGGGTCGAGGCGAAGAAGTTGAGGTTGGTGCCGTCCGTGTCGGTGTTGATGACCGAACGCTGCCAGGCGTAGTTGCCGAGGAAGCTGAACGTACCGAAGTCGGTGGTGTAGGCGGCGTTCAAGGTCGCCATGTAGCTGTTCAGGTCGCTGTTATTGTACGGCAAGCTGTAGCCCACACGGTACGGATCGGCGTCCTTGTCGCGGTCGATGCCCAGACGGCCATCGCCGAAATAGTTCTGGTTCAGGCCCGGATACAGCACTTCGAACAGGCTGGTGTTGCAGTTATAGGCCGTCGGCGTACCGACCGTACCAGCACCGCCGCAATTGGTGTTGGCGGGCGTACGCGGATCGTAGGACGGATTCAGCGACAGGGTGCCGTCGCCGCGCTGACGGATGAACTCGGTGGTCAGCGTGATGTCGAGCGCGTCGTTCGGCGTCAGGCGGAAGCTGGGGCGGAAGTAGACGTACTTGTTGCCCTGCAGCCGCTGGCCTTCCAGATCGGGATCGATGCTGGTAATGGTCTGGCCGCCGACGACACCTTCGACGATGACGCCATCGTTCCGGTAGAAGCCGTCATCCTTGTAGAACTGCGTGGCCAGACGCATGGCGAACTTGTCTTCCACGATCGGCAGGTTGCCGACCAGGCTGACGATCAGCTTGCCCGGGTTGCCGTATTGCAGGCTCGCCTTGCCGCTGTATTCGCTGGTGTCCGGCTTCATCGTGGTCAGCGTGATGGCGCCCGAATAGGCGTTGCGGCCGTAGATGGTGCCCTGCGGACCGCGGAGCATTTCCACCGTCTCGACGTCGAGCAGATTGCCCAGCGCCCAGGCGTTACGCGGCTGGTAGACGCCGTCGATGAACACGGCGACGTGAGGATCGTCGAAGCTCTCGACGCCCGACGTGCCGATGCCGCGAACGGTGAAGGACGACGAACCATGGAACAGGCCGACCGACTGAAGCTGGACCGACGGGGCCAGCTTGTTCAGGTCTTCCAGGTTGACGGCGAACCGGCGCTCGATCGCCTCGCTGGAGAACGCGGTCACGGGCAGCGGAACTTCCTGAACCGATTCCTCTTTCTTCTGGGCCGAGGAAATGACGGTTTCGATACCGCCGCGCTGAGAGAACAGGCTGTTATTTTCCGCAGGCGCCGCGTCCTGCGCGTGTGCGGTGCCGGCGGCCATGGCCGTGGCGATCGCCAATGAGATGACTGGAATGGTTTTCTTCACGAGCACTCCCCTGTTGTTGCCGACGGGAGAGTCGTGTAGCGAGCCCCCCAGTCGCGTATCGATCGTTTGTTTTTTTGATTCGTTGATCTGGATTTCTACACTCGGGTCTAATGTCGGCAAAACATTATTCGTCTACACAGCTTTTAATAAGCAGTGTTGGTTGAAAAGCGTTGCAGTTCTGCAACAGCCCTTCGCCCGCGCCAGACCCATAAAAAAGGGCCGGCGTTTCCGCCGGCCCGAGGAGTCGTGAAGATCGTGTGACCGGGTTCTAGAAGTCGGCCGTCATGGTGACGCCGTAGGTCCGCGGCCGGGTCGCGTGCTCGAACGTGAACAGCTGCGAGACCGGGGTCGAGCTCAGACGCTCGATCTCGTTGGTCAGGTTCTTGCCCCAGACGGACACGCGGTACTGGCCGTTCGGTGCCTCCCAGTTCAGCGACGCATCGACCAGCAGCATGGAGCGGCGGTCGGTGCGCGGCGCGTTCTGGACCTGGGTCGCCATCTTCGAGGTGTAGCCCAGGTTGGTGCCGAAGCTGAGGTTACCCATGTTCCCGATGGGGAAATCGTAGGTGAAGCCCAGATTGGCGGTGAACCGCGGCGCATAGTTGAGACGCAGGTCCGAGTAGTCCACGTCGACGATGAAGCCGGCCGGGGTCAGCTCGACCGCGCCGCAGGGCGTCCGGCCGCTGGCCGGCGTCGCGGTGGTTTCCGGGCCGTCCAGATCGGCGCAGAAGCTGGTATATTTGATGTTGTTGTAGCCGAGGTTGCCGTTGATGGTCAGACCGTCGGTGGGAATGACCGATACTTCCAGCTCGACGCCATAGGCGCGGGCGTCCGCGGCATTGGTGGTGAAGGTTTCCTGGCCGCTGGGAATGTTGGCCGGACGGATGATCTGGCGCTGCAGGCCGGTGTGATCCTGATAGTAGGCGTTCACATTGACGCGCAGGGCACGGTCGAACCATTCGCTCTTCATGCCGATTTCGTAATTGTCGATCCGCTCCTGGCCGTAGGGCGATTCGAACGTGTTCTGGGTCGCGGCGTTGTTGACGAAACCGCCGGACTTGAACGCGCGCTGCCAGAAGGCGAACAGCAGGATGTCATCGGTGGCCTGGAAGTTCAGGCCGACGCGCGGCGCGAAGCTGTCCCAGGTGTCCTCGATGGGGCCAAGACGCAGCGAGTTCGGACCCGTGGGGTATTCGCTGAAGTCCACGCCCGCCGGAATACCCTGCGCCGCGATGGTGGTGATCGGCGTGCCGAAGACGTTGTACTTCTTTTCCCACGAATAGCGCACACCGGCGACCGCGCTCAGACGGTCGGTGAAGTGATATTCGCCCTGGACATACGCGGCCCAGGTCTTGCGGTCCTGACCGTTGGTGCCGAAGCTGAGGCCCGGATTGTCGGGCGTGAACTCGCCGATGCCCGGCGTGTAGAGGATCTGGCCGACCTGATACTGGTCCTTCAGGTAGAAGAAGCCGGCGATCACATCGACCGTGTCCGAGAAGTCCGAGACGAAGTTGAACTCGGTCTGGAACGTCTTGTAATCCTCGTAGCGGACCGAGCTGAACAGATCGACATTGGTGCCGTCCGTGTCGGTGCCGATCTCGCTGCCCTGCTTCGCGTAGTTGGTCGTCAGGTTGAACGTACCGAAGTCGACATTGTAGGACGCGTTGGCGGTGAAGTTGTAGCTGTTCACGTCCGTGTTGTCGTTGCGCAGGTTCCGGCCGATCACATAGGGATCGCTGCCGTCGCCCTTCTCGCCGATCGTGCCATCGCCGAAGGGATTCTTGGCGAGACCGTCCGGCGGATACAGCGCCTCGAACACGCTGGTGTTGCAGTTGAAGGCCGTCGGCGTGCCGACCGTGCTCGGACCACCGCAATTGCCATTGCTGGGCGTGCGCGGGTCGAACAGACCGTTGATCGCCACGGTGCCGTCGCCGCGCTGGCGGATGATCTCGCCCTGGAAGGTGACGTCGAGCGAGTCATTGGGCGTGAAGCGCAGGCTAGGACGGAAGTAGACGTACTTGTCGCCGCCGTGGCGCGTGCCGGCCAGATCCTCGTCGATGGTGTCGGTGACCGGATCGTAGCCGCTGTTCTTCCAGAAACCGCCGAACTTGTAGAACTGGGACGCCATGCGGAACGCCACCTTGTCCTCGACGATCGGCACGTTGCCGACCAGGCCGACGACCAGCTTGCCCGCATTGGCGATCTCGAGGCTCGCCTTCCCGCCATAGTCGACCATGTCCGGCTTGTTGGTGCGGACCGCCACGGCGCCGGCATAGGCGTTACGGCCGTACAGCGTGCCCTGTGGGCCACGCATGATTTCGACCGCCTCGATATCCAGCATGTTGGACAGCGCCCAGGCGTTGCGCGCCTGGTAGACGTTGTCGATGAAGACGGCGACGTGCGGGTCGTCGAAGCTTTCGATGCCCGAGGTCGCGATGCCACGGATGGTGAACGCGGCCGCGTGGTGGAACAGGCCCACATGCGACAGCTGTACCGCCGGCACCGAATTGTTGAGATCTTCCAGATTGACCGCGAACTTGCGCTCGAGCGCCACGCCGGACAGCGCGGTGACGGGCAGCGGCACGGACTGTTCGGATTCAGCGCGCTTTTGCGACTGGACCGTGACCTGCTCGATCTGGCCGCGCTGGCTGAAGATGCTGCCGCTCTGGCCTTCGGCCGGCGGCGCGGCCGGAGCCGCCGTGTCCTGCGCCCACGCGCTGCCCATGCACAGGGCAGTCGCCGACGCAGCAAGCATGAGTACTCGCCTATGATGTTTCACTGTGTATCCCCTTCGGAATCCCGCCAGGCGGGTTCTTCGTTTCATCCCGTCGCAGGCCTGGATTTTCGATCCTGGGCTTTTACCTTCTGGTCCTGAGACACAGGCGGTTTAGCACCGCGATGTTACCGAAGTCCAAGATAAAAAATATTCTCCAACGCTTTTTTTGTTTTCTTTGCGCGGTCTCCCCCAGCAGGCTAGGCTTCGGCCACGTCGACCGGGACTATTAGGGGAGGGAACCATGTCCGACGCCGCGCAACGCGCACTGGACCACATCGAAATCTATTCGACCATGAGCCGCTATTGCCACGGCGTGGATCGCTGCGACCTGGCCGTGCTGAAATCGACCTTCTGGCCGGATGCCACCTGCAATTACAGCGACCAGGAACTGGACGCAATGACCTGGGCCGAGAACTGCGTGGCCGGGATCAGCCAGATGGAACGCACCATGCACACCATCGGCAATCACCTCATCGAGGTCGATGGCGACAAGGCGACGGGCGAAACCTATTGCCTGGCCTATCACCTGCTCAAGAACGCCGAGGGTGTCCTGACGGACATGCTCGTGGGCGGCCGCTATCTCGACCACTTCGAGAAGCGCGGCGGTGAATGGAAGATCAAGAGTCGCTTCTACGTGATGGACTGGAACCACAACATTCCGTCCACCGGCAACTGGACCACCGGATTGCTGGGCGGCCTGAACCGGGGCGCGCGTTCGCCCAACGACCATTACGACCGCATCTTCGGCTGATCCCATGGACATGATCGACTGGTACGCCTGGCGCATCATCATTGGGCTGGGCTGCATGTGGCTGGGCGGCGGCATCTTCATCGTGAAGGGATTGCCTCGGCAGCTGAAGCGTGGCCCACAACCGACGGCGCCGAAGGGCACGCCCGAGGCGTTCGGCCTCTTCTGGCTGGATCAGTACTGCTATATCGGCCTGACGCTGCTGATCGGCGGCGCGGCGCTGGCGGCGTACAGCCTGATCACCGGACAGGGCGCGTAATCCCATGGAGTTCGATTTCCGGACCATGGAGCGGATGGACCGCTACAAGCTGATGGTCTCGTCCATCGTGCCCCGGCCCATCGCCCTCGTCACCACCATCAGCAAGGATGGCATCGTCAACGCGGCGCCGTTCAGCTTCTTCAACGCCGTGAGCGCCGAGCCGCCGCTGGTGGTGCTGGGGCTCGAGGTGACAGACTACGCGCCGCGCAAGGACACCGGCGACAACATCCGCGATACCGGCGAGTTCGTCGTCAGCCTGGTCAGCGAGTCCATCGCGCAGAACATGAACCTGTGCGCCATGGATTTCCCGGCGGAGGAAGACGAACTGGCCGAGACCGGCCTGACGGCCATGCCCAGCACGCTGGTCACGCCGCCATGGATCAAGGAATCGCCAGTCAGCTTCGAGTGCAAGCGCATGACCACCATGGAAGTCGGCACCGGCAACCGGGTGGTGATCGGCGAGGTGCTCTACATGCACATCGACGACGCGTTCGTCGACAAGGACAAACTCTACGTGGACGCACCCGCCATGCAGCTGATCGGGCGCATGCACGGACGTGGCTGGTACGTGAAAACAGGGGACGCGTTCGACATGCCGCGCATCGACTACAGAGTGTGGGCGGCGGAACGGGACAAGAAGCGGAGCGAACGGGGATGAACACGGGAGCCATACCGGCGACGATGCTCTATGCGGGCATCATGGGGCTGCTGGCGGTCGCGCTGGCCACCCAGGTGCTGTGGGCGCGCATCAACGCCAAGAAATTGCCCGACTGGAAACCGGACACCACCATGCGCGTGCAGGCGAACTTCGTCGAGAACGTGCCGCTGGCGCTGATTCTGCTGTACCTGCTGGAAGCCGGCGGCGCGCCGACCGTCATGGTCCACGTGCTGGGCGCGGCGCTGGTGATCGCCCGCCTGCTGCATGCCTGGGGCTACAGCGGCAATCCCGGCGCGACCTATCCTCGGCTGATCGGCGCGCAGACGACCTTCCTGCTGCTGTCGATCATGGGCTTCGGCCTGATCTATCTGGCGCTGGCGCCGCGCCTCTAGACGAGCGGCTATCGCGGAAATGAAAAGGGCGCGACCCTCGCGGGCCGCGCCCTTTTTCAGATCGAATGGCGGCTGCTTACCGGCCCTTCCAGTTGGGCTTGCGCTTTTCCGAGAACGCCTTGGGACCTTCGATGAAGTCCTCGCTGTCGCGCATCTTCTGGGTCATGGGATAGACCGTATCGATGGCCTCTTCCAGGGTCGGCGCGTCGAAGCCCTTATAGACCGCTTCCTTGGTGGCACGGACCGACAAGGGCGAGGCCTCGAGGATTTCGGCGGCCCAGCGACGGGCGACGGCCATCAGCTCGTCATGAGGCGCGACCTCGTTGACGAAGCCCATGCGCAGGCCGTCCTCGGCGCTCATGCGCTTGCCGGTGAGCATCATGCCCATGGCCTGCTTCAGCGGCATGGTGCGCGGCAGGCGGTGCACGCCACCGGCGCCGGCCATCAGTCCGACCCGCACTTCCGGTAGCGCGAACACGGCCTTTTCGGACGCCACGATGATGTCGCAGGCCAGCGCGATCTCGAAGCCGCCGCCCATGGCGACGCCGTTGACGGCCGCGATGACCGGCTTGAACAAGTCGAAGCGCGAGGTGATGCCGCCGAAGCCGGTATCGACCTTCCAGCGCTTGCCGCCGGCGGCCTGATACTTCAGGTCGTTGCCGGCCGAGAAGGCCCGGTCGCCCGCGCCTGTGACGATGGCGACCCACAGGTCGTCGTCGGCCGCGAACTCGTTGAACGCCGTCTGCATTTCCTCGTGCATGGGCGAATGGCAGGCATTCATGACATCCGGACGGTTCAGGGTCAGGATGAACAGGTTGCCGTCGCGTTCGGTCTTGATGAATTCATAGTTGGACATGCACGCTACCCCGTTGCGAGATCTGGTGCCGCGCCGCCGATTTTTCCTTGCGGAGGGGGGCGAAATGCCCTTTGTTGACGCGGCCTGAATAGAGTTTCCCGGGGAGATAAAGCACATGAAGAACGGCAAGGTCAAACTGGATATCGCGGACAACATCGCGGTCCTTACCCTGAATGATCCGGTGGCGCTCAACGCCGTTTCCATGGGCGTTCTCGAGGATCTGATCGAGGCGCTGACCGTGATCGAGGACAAGAACAGCGGCGTGCGGTGCCTGATCTTCACCGGCGAAGGCCGCGGCTTCTGCGCCGGGGCCAATCTGGGTGGCGGCATCTCCAAGGAGCCGGGTTCATCGGACAGCGACGCCGGCGACGTGCTGGAACGCTTCTATCACCCCATTCTGAAGCGCCTGCGCGACCTGCCCTTCCCCATGATCACCGCCGTCAACGGCGTCGCCGCCGGCGTCGGCATGAGCTTCGCGCTGATGGGCGACATGATCCTGGCGGCCCGGTCAGCCTACTTCCTGCAGGCGTTCCGCCGTATCGGCCTGGTGCCGGATGGCGGCTCGACCTATCTGCTGCCGCGCCTCGTCGGGCTCGCCCGCGCCAAGGAACTGTCGCTGATGGCCGAGAAGCTGCCCGCCGAAAAGGCGCTGGAATGGGGCCTGATCAACCGCGTGTATGACGACGCCGCGCTGATGGACGAGGCACGCAAGCTGGCGAGCGAGCTGGCCAACGGTCCGACCGTGGCGCTGGGCCTGATCCGCAAGCTGTACTGGAACAGCCCGCTCAATACCTATGACGACCAGCTCGATCTGGAACGCCAGAGCCAGAAGATCGCCGGCCGCACCGAGGATTTCGGCGAAGGCGTCAAGGCGTTCTTCGACAAGCGCCCCGCCCAGTTCAGGGGCAAGTAGTCCCGATGGTGGACGGGCCGCTTTCCGGTCTTCTCGTCATCGACCTGACCCGCGTGCTGGCAGGCCCGTACTGCACCATGGTGCTGGCCGATCTGGGCGCGCGGGTAATCAAGGTGGAGACGCCGGGCACCGGCGACGACAGCCGGCACATCGGCCCGTTCATCGAGGACAAGTCGGCCTATTTCATGTCGCTGAACCGCGGCAAGGAGAGCATCGCGCTCGACCTCAAGGCCGACGGTGATCGCGCCATCTTCGATGACCTCCTCGCCCGCGCCGACATCCTGGTGGAGAACTACCGGCCCGGCGTGATGGAAAAGCTGGGCTATGGCTGGGAGGCTCTGCACGCGCGCTTTCCCCGCCTGATCTATGCCGCCGCGTCGGGCTTCGGCCACACTGGCCCGTACAAGACGCGGCCGGCCTATGACATGGTCGTTCAGGGCATGGGCGGCATCATGAGCATCACCGGTCACCCGGGCGGGCCGCCGACCCGCGTCGGCAGCTCGGTGGGCGACATCACCGCCGGTCTGTTCGCCACCATCGGCATCAACGCCGCCCTCTATCACCGGACGGCGACGGGCGAGGGCATGAAGATCGACGTGGCCATGCTGGACTGCCAGATCGCCATCCTGGAAAACGCCATCGCCCGCTACGCGGCGACGGGCACCGCGCCCGGCCCGCTGGGCGCGCGGCATCCGTCGATCACACCCTTCGCCGCCTATCAGGCCCGGGACGGCTACATCATCATCGCCGCCGGCAACAACGGCCTGTTCGAAAAACTCTGCGGCGTGCTGGGCCGGCCCGACCTGATGGCCGATGCGGATTTCGCCAGCAACGACAGACGGACCCAGAACGTGGACCGGCTGGCGCACGAGATGGAACTCACGCTGCGGCACGAGACCGTCGCCCACTGGATGGCGGCGCTGGAGGCGGCGGGCGTGCCCTGCGGCCCCATCAACGATGTCGCGCAGGCGCTTCACGACCCGCACGTGCGGGCGCGCAACATGGTGGTGACCATCGACGACCCGGTGACGGGCCCGCTGGAGATCGCCGGCAACCCGATCAAGCTGTCGGCGTTCGCGGATCCGAACACACGTGGCGCGGTGCCCGATCTGGATGGCGGCCGGGACGCCATCCTGGCATGGCTGGGCCGCTAGACCAGCGGCTGCCGCAAGGCAAATGTCACAATCGTGCGGTGGTTGACGCGGGTGTTCTGTGATACCACCGAACCATGAGCAGCCAGTCCCTCATGATCCCGCCCCAGACGCGGGAGACCTTGCTGAACCGGACCCTGGTCCGCCTGCGCCGGGCCTGGAAGGATGTGCGCGCCGGCGCCGCGTCGCTGGTTGAAAGCGGCGATATCGGCGCCGATCTGCCCCCGGGGAAACTGGAGACGGTCCGCCGCCAGATCGCCGACTGCATCAACGGACCCGGCGGCGAGTTCGCCGCTCGCGCCCGGGCGGCCGAGCTGGGCAGGCTCTACCTCTCCTTCAACGACACCGGACGAAAGCGTTTCCTCACGCTGCTGGCGGAACGCTTCGCCACCGAGGAGCATGCGCTGAGCCTGGCGGCGGCGCTGTGGCGCGACGCCGCCACGGCGCCCGAGAGGCTGCAGGCCGAACGCGCCCTGAAAGAAGCGCTGATGCCGCCGCGCCTGCGCCTGCTGCGCCAGTTCAATGCCCTGCCCGAAGGCGTCAAGTTCCTGGTCGACCTGCGCGCCGACCTGCTCGGCATCCGCGATCCGTCGCCGCAGCTGGCGGCGCTGGACGACGATCTGCGCGAGCTGCTGGTGTCATGGTTCGATCTGGGGTTCCTCGATCTGCGCCAGATCACCTGGCAATCGCCGGCGGCACTGCTGGAGAAGCTGATCGCCTATGAGGCGGTACACGAGATCCGGTCGTGGGACGATCTGCGCAACCGCCTCGAATCGGACCGGCGCTGCTTCGCCCTGTTCCATCCGCGCATGCCCGACGAGCCGCTGGCCTTCGTCGAGGTCGCTCTGGTGAAAGGCCTGGCCGGCGACGTGCAGGTGCTGCTCGACCGCACCGCCAGGGTCGATGATGCGCCGGGCGCCGACACGGCCATCTTCTATTCCATTTCAAACACCCAGCGCGGCCTGCAGGGCGTGAGCTTCGGCGAGCATCTGATCAAGAAGGCCGCCGAGGCTCTGTCTCACGACGTGCCCCGGCTGAAGCAGTTCGCCACCCTGTCGCCCGTGCCCGGCTTTCGCCGCTGGCTGGAGCGCGTCGCGGCCGAGCACGCGGCCACGCTTTTCCAGCCCGGCGATGCCGAGCGTTTCGCCACGTTGCAATCATCGACCTTTGGCGAGATGGCGGACACCCCGGACCTGCGCGATTTCGTCCACCGCATGGCCGCCTGGTACTTCAGGCAGCGCAACCCGCAAGGCCTGCCCATCGATCCGGTCGCCCGCTTTCATCTGCGCAACGGCGCACGCCTAGAGCGTCTGAACTGGCCCGCCGACCGGTCGGCCAACGGCTGGAAGCAATCCTGGGGCCTGATGGTCAACTATCTTTATGATCTCCAGCGGGTCGAAACCAATCATGAGAGCTATGTACGCGACGGAACTGTGGTAGTGTCGCGCCCGTTGAGGGAGCTGACACAGCGAACGCACCAACTGGGGTCCTAGGGTCATTGCGGGTAAGCAACTTATCCGCCATGGCAAAATCGACGGGCCTTCGGCCTAGGTGTACTTGCTGTTTGTAAGATTCCATTGGATGTGCAAAAGTTGCACGTCCTATAGCCGTCTCTGGGAAGAGGAGTAAAATCGAATGAAAGGGATGTGGAAAATCGTTCTGCCGTCCGCAGTAATGCTGATGGCGCTTTCCGCTTGCGACCAGTCCAAGGAAGAAACCACGGTAGTCCCGGCTGAGCCGGCTGCCGAGGCCCCCGTGGAGCCGACCCCCGAAGCCGCACCGATGGAGCCCGCCGTTGAAGCTCCGGTCGAAGCCCCGGTTGACGGCACCGTGCCGCCGGCCGAAGGCGCTGCGCCTGCCGAGGAAATGAAGGAAGGCGCGCCCGCCGAGTAACGGGCAGCTTCTTGAGTTTTGGAAAGGGCTTCCGGGGCAACCCGGGGGCCCTTTTCGCTTGCACGGGAACGTCTCCATGACACAGCCGCTGCCATCCGGGGCCGTGCGCCTGACGCTGGCCGGCCTTGCCGGGCTGATCTGGATAACCCTGATCCTGCGGTTCTATCTGACCCTGTCGCTTGTCGTGGACGGGGGCGGCACGATCACCGACGCGCTCGTCGTCTACTTCAGCTACTTTACCATCCTGACCAATCTGCTGACGGCCCTGGTGCTCAGCGCCTGGGTGCTGAAGCCACATGACTCCGTCTGGCTGACGCGATCGGGCGTGCGGGCCGCCGTCGTCGTCTATATGAGCGTGGTCGGCATGGTCTATGCCCTGCTGCTTCGGGATCTGTGGGCACCGACCGGGCTGACCAAGTTCTGCGATGTCATCCTGCACGACGCCATGCCGGTGCTCTACCTGATGTGCTGGCTTGCCTGGGCGCCCAAGGGTACTCTCCGATGGCGCCACGCGGCCCTCTGGCTGTGCTATCCCGCGGCATATTTCCTGTACTCGCTGGTGCGCGGCGCGGTAACCGGCGTCTACCCCTATCCGTTCATCGATCTGTCCAAACTCGGCGCGGCCGGGGTCGCCGCCAACGCCGTCCTGCTGCTGGCGGCATTCTGGTCGCTGGGGTTGATGGTGGTCGCGATCGATCGCTGGCGCGCCCGACGCTGACGGCAAGCAGCCGGCAGCCAGAGCGACCATCCCATCGCAGGCTGCCGGCGCGCCGATCCTGTGGGACTGACTCCCATGCCGGTCGAGGCCATGGTCAGGCGGAGTTGCGAGGACGGAACCGTTCAGCAGCGACGCGGTCCCTGAGGTGCAATCCGGCGCCCTCCACCACGGATCGTGATGGGCCCTTCGCCGGGGTAGCACCGATATCCCCCTGCCATCGGACGGACGATATCCCATGCCCACGGCGCCTCGTATCCCGCGAACGCGGGAGAGCGTGCATGGCAACAGACAAACCAGGCATAAGGTTTTACCCTGTGCGCCTGCCCGCCGGGATCGGGCACTGGACGAGGTGACGAAAGGGTCTGTGGGGGTGAATTTCTGGGTTCCGAGCCGTCTGATGCTGGCCGCGCTTCTTGTCTGCGTGACCGCGTCGGCGCTCACTCTGTGGATGGCGCTCGACCAGCCCCGACTGGGCCTGGTGCTGCGTCCCGATACGGAACGCGACAGCGTGCGAATCGAGCGGGTCGATCCCCGCGGCCCGGCCAGGGACCTGACGGCACCGGCCGATCTGGTGGCGCTCGCCGGCGCGGATGGACGGCGGCTCACGCTGCGGCCCGACGATGTGGTCGAGGAGTCGGATTATTTCGACAGCTATGACCGGATCGCGGCGTTTCAGGTCCGGCAATCGGCACTGAACGACATTCTGCACCAGCCCGAACTGACGCTGGAGGCGCGCGCGCCGGACGGCACTGCGGCGACGGTCACCGTCTCCCCCGCGCCGCGCCTGCCGGTGCACCTGCCCCCGCCCTTTTGGGTGCAGCTTTTCGTCGGCGCCGGCGCCTTTCTGATCAGCGCCTGGGTCTGGGCGCTGCGGCGCGAAGACTGGGGCGCCCGCATGCTCGTGGCGGCAGGGCTTGCGATCATGCTGTCGTCCTTCTCGGCGGCCATCTACAGCACCCGCGAGCTGGCGATGGACGGCGACCTCCACCGCGTCCTGTCGGCGCTCAACCATTTGGGATCGCTCGGCTTCGGCTGCGCCATGATCGCGCTGTTCCTGCTCTATCCAAGACAACTGGTGCGCCCGGCGCTGCTGTGGCCGCTGCCCGTCATCGTCGCCACCTGGCTGGCGGCGGACATCTCGCGGCTGGCGCCGGACCCGGCGACCGGCAGCCAGCTGCCGACGCTGATCGAGATGCTGCTGATCGTGATCTGCATCGGCCTGCAATGGCGCGCGACGCGAGGCGACCCGCGCGGGCGCGCGGCGCTGCGCTGGCTGGGACTGGCGGTGATCATCGGCGCGGGCGCCTTCGTCGCCACCATCATCACACCTGTGCTGATCGGCGGGCTGCCGCCCCTATCGCAAGGCTATGCCTTCCTGTTCTTCCTGCTGATCCATGCGGGCGTCGCGCTGGGCGTCAGCCGCTACCGGCTGTTCGAGCTGGACGAATGGGCGTTCCGCATCCTGTATTATACCGGCGCCCTGCTGCTGCTGCTGGCGCTGGACGCGGCGCTGATCTTCGCGCTGCATCTGGAGCCGGGTCCGTCCTTCGGCCTGGCGCTGCTGGCCGTCGCCTTCGGCTATCTGCCGCTGCGCGACGGGCTATGGCGCTGGGCGGTGGCGCGCCGCAAGCTGGGCGAGGACGAGTTGTTCCGGTCCATCGTCGATGTCGCCTTCGCGGCCACCGAGCAGGAGCGCGCCGCCCGCTGGCGCGGCCTGCTGACCCGGCTGTTCGATCCGCTCGAAATGCTGCCCGCGCCCGAGCCGGTCGCCACGGTCGATGTGCGCCAGGAAGGGCTGGAGCTCGCCCTTCCCGCCATGGCCGACGCCCCGGCGCTGATCCTGCGCTGTCCCTGGGGCGGACGCGGCCTGTTCGGTCCGTCCCACCTGGCGCTGGCCCGGCAGCTGACGACGCTGATGGCCCGGATCGAGCAGGGCCGCGATGCCTATGACCGGGGCGCCAGCGAGGAAAGGCGCCGAATCGCCGCCGACCTGCATGACGACGTGGGCGCGCGCCTGCTGACCAGCCTGCACCGGGACGGCCTGGACGACACCCGCGAGACCCTGCGCGACGTGCTCACCGACATCCGGGCCATCGCGTCGGGACTTACCGGCGACCGCAAGCCACTGGCCGCCGTGGCCGCCGATCTGCGCCATGAAACCGGCCAGCGCCTCGACGGCGCCGGCCTCGACATGGAATGGCGCGCGAGCGGCATCGAGGATGGCGTGCTACTCGACTATCCCGTTTACCGCAACCTGATCGCCAGCCACCGCGAGATGCTCAGCAACGCCATCCGCCATGCGCGCGCCAGCCGGGTCAGCGTCGAGCTGTCCCGGGCGAACGGCATGCTGTCGCTGGTGGTTGAAGATGACGGCATCGGCCTCGATCCGGACGCCCGGCGAGGCAACGGGCTCGCCAACCTGTCCCGGCGAATCGCGGGCCTCGGCGGCGAGATCGCGTTTCCGTCCTGCGACAGCGGCACCCGGATCATGCTGAGCCTGCCGCTGGAGCAAAGCGCATGACCGCCCGCCGCGCCCTGGTGGTGGAAGATCTTGCCGCCACCCGCCACTGGCTGACCGCGCTGGTCGCCGAACTGTTCCCCGGCATGGCCATCACCGCCGTGGGCGACCTGGCCGCCGGCCTGGCCGCGGTCGAGGCGATACCGCCGGGCAGCGACGTGCTCGCGGTCGCCCTGGTCGATCTGGGGCTGCCCGATGGATCGGGCATCGACCTGATCCGTGTCCTCGCCGAACGCCATCCGCGCGCCCTGCCCATCGTCACCACCATCTATGATGATGACGGGCACCTGTTCGAGGCCATCGCCGCCGGCGCGCAGGGCTATCTGCTGAAAAGCGAGACGCCCGAAGCACTCAAGCGCACCCTGCGCCGCATCGAGCAGGGCGAGCCGCCGCTGTCGCCCTCCATCGCCCGCCGGATGATGGCGCATTTCCGCAAGCCGGCGCCGCCGGCCATGGCAGAAGTCGCGCTGACGCCGCGCGAGACAGAGGTGCTGACCTGCCTTGGCCTGGGCATGCGCATCCGGGATGCCGCGCGCGAGCTGTCGATCAGCGACCACACCGTGGGCGACCATGTGAAGGCCATCTACCGCAAGCTGAACATCGCCACCCGCGCCGAGGCCGCTGTCGAGGCGGTGCGGCGCGGCCTGGTCTGAGGGCGTGGGCCCGCTCGGCTACATCCGCAGCCATCCCTTCTCGACCATGGCGCTGTGCAACATCGTCGGCGATTTCTGCTATCTGGGCTTCGCCTTCGACTCGGATGCCGCCGTCAGCCTGCCCAAGCTGGCGGGCGCGCTGTTCACCATGCTGGCCCACACCATCCTGCTGGCGTTCGGCGACGATCAGGCGCGCACCATCGCGGGCGAAAAGGGCGCGCTGTCGGCGGCGGTCCTGAAACTCCGGGCGGGCGCGCAGCGCCTCTTGAGCCGGCTGCCCGACATCGCCGCCAAATGGGCGCGGGTGAAGCCGGTGGGCGTCTCGTTCTCGCTGCTGACGCTGAACGGCGCCGGGCTGCTGCTGGACGCCGCCGCGCACGGCACGGGAAACCTGTGGGCACACGGTTCGCAGATCGCGCTCGGCGCGCTGATCGTCGCCGGATGCGCCTGCTTTGCCGCGGCGGACTTCGTGCACGGCCAGCGCGCGGCCGACATCCTGACCAAGCTGGCCCCATCGGCGCTGACGTTGGCGTCGGCGGCGAGCTGGGTGCTGGCCGCCGCGACGCTCAATCCGTTCCTGATCGTCTCCGTGGGCGCCTTCGCCGTCTCGAACCTGGCGGGCTTCTTCACCCGCATCGACAAGAGCGGCGCGCCGCACGGCCGAGGCGATTAGCCGCCCCGGATCATGGTCAGGAATTCTTGCCGGGTCGCCGGGTCGGTCCGGAAACAGCCCAGCATGGAACTGGTCACCATGGCGACGCCGCGCTTGTTGACGCCCCGCGTCGTCATGCACTGATGCGCCGCCTCGACCACGACGGCGACACCGCGCGGGCGCAGCACGTCGTTGATCGCCTGGGCGATCTGGGAGGTCATCTTTTCCTGGATCTGCAAACGCTTGGCGTAGACATCGACCACCCGCGCCAGCTTGCTGATCCCCACCACGCGCCGCTCCGGCACGTAGGCGACATGCGCCTTGCCGATGATCTGCACCATGTGATGCTCGCAGTGACTGCCGAACTCGATGTCGCGCAGAACGACCATCTCGTCATAGCCCTCGGTTTCCTCGAAGGTGCGCTCGAGGATCTGCACCGGGTCCTGATCGTAGCCGGAAAAGAATTCATCATAGGAGCGCACCACCCGGTCGGGCGTGCCGAGCAGGCCTTCACGGTTGGGATCGTCGCCCGTATAGGCGAGCAGGGTGCGTACGGCGGCTTCCGCCTCCTCCCTGCTGGGACGCGCGGCCAGCACCGGGGCGCTTTCCACATCGAGGGAACGGGCGAGAGACGGAGGCATGGCGTTCATGAAATATCTCCTGACAAGTACTTCATCCTCTACGCAGCCACCGCGCCCACTGGATCAGTACCCGGATACCGATTGACACGCGCACGCCTCGCGCTGTTCCGCGCCGGGAAAGCGGCCTATGTCAGGTCTCACTGCATAGGGCGATCAACAGGGAACGGTGCATGACCACGACAATGGACGAAGCCGGCCTCGCGGTTCTGGTGGAGCGCTTTTATGGCAAGGTGCGGCAGGACGATCTGATCGGCCCGGTGTTCAACCGCGCCGTCGACGACTGGCCGCATCACTTCACGACGCTGACGCGCTTCTGGTCGTCGGTGATGTTCACCACCGGCCGCTACAAGGGCAATCCCGTCGCCGCGCATGTGCGCCACGCCCGCGAGATCACGCCCGTCATGTTCGAGCGCTGGCTTTCGCTGTGGGGCGAGACGACAACCGAGATGTTTTCCGCCGAAGAGGCCAAGGTGCTGCAGGAAAAGGCCGCCCGGATCGCCGAGAGCCTGAAGCTGGCCATCGGCTTTCATCTGGGCGAGCCGACGGTGACCGGCCCCCGCGCACGGCCCGCGCCCTACCGCTCCACCCCAATCTTCGACCAGGACACCCTGCCCCCCGGTCTGCGCCGCGATCACCGCACCAAGGCAGGCACATCGGGCGTGATCCGGGTGCTGGAGGGCGCGCTTACCCTGCACTTCACCGATCCGCCCCGCGCCCTCCCGCTCGAAGCCGGCCAATCCGCCACCGCCGCCCCGGGCGAAACCCACTGGATCGAGATCACCGGCCCCATGCGCATGCAGGTGGATTTCCACGACAGCGAGCCGCCCGTGTGAGCGGAAGCCGGGCCGCGAAAAGACGTAACCCAAAAAACTCCATAAACGTCAGCGCAGCACGTCCTGCAATTCTGGATGCCGGTTGAACTGCGCCTTGGCAAACGGACAGAGCGGGATGATGGCGAACACTTCGCGCCGTGCGTCATCGACTGCCTGGCGCACCAGCCGCTCGCCGATCCTCCGCCCCCGGAGGGCGTCAGGCACATCTGTATGATCGATGATGACGAGCGTTTCGCTGGCACGGCTATAGGTCATCTCCGCCTCGATACCGTCGACGACCATGTAGTAACGACCCTTGGAAGGCCCATCCTCCCGCTGGACGGCCCCGTCTGGCAGCGGCGCCGTGGATGCGGTCGACGCCGAGTCCGGCGGGCGCACAGTGGCGGGGCGGCCCAGCCCGCATTCCAGCATATCGCGATCCCACCGCCCAAGATCGGCGGCCGCCTCGTAAGTCGTTTTGAGAAAGGCCAGCAAAGCAGCATCGCCATCCTGCGCCGACTGAACTGCTTCGTACGGCAGAATGAATTCCGACAGACCTTCGTGCCAGAACGCGGCATCGGGCTGCATCGGCGCGGATCGATATCCTGCCGGGGCAGGATAGGCGTAGGCATAGAAGGCCGGATAATCGATGCCGCCACCGCCCGGCCAGAAGCCCGCGGACGAAACCTCGCGATCATAGGCTTCTTGCGCCACGTCGTCAGGTAACGCCGGAACGCCGCCGCCGTGGAGCGGCGCACGGCGTCCGGAAAATCGGGTGACGGCCATATCGAAACTGCCCCAGAACAGATGAACGGGGCTGCATTTGCCAAGAAAGGAGGTTCGGAATGTCTTGAACACCCGATCGACCGCCATCAGCGCCTGATGAAATCGCCGAACGGCCTCGCGATCATAGGGGCGGTCGCGATGATCCTCGATGAATGGCACCGGGTTCGGCACCTCGTTCGGTTGCCCGTCGAAACGGGGGGTGCCGCCGAGTTCGGCGACAAGGTGGCTCAGACCGGCGTGAAATTCCGCGACCGTCATTGGAAGCAGAGGAAACGAAGCCGTTCGACCGTCACCGCTCGTGCCAACAACCTGATGATCATGAAAGTCGAACAGGATTTCGACGCCGGGTCCATCGGGGATCAGCGAAGAAGTCAATCCCCGGGGCGTGACATAGAAAGTGGCATGCCAGGAATGATTGACCCAAGGCGTGTGCGCCAGCCGGTACTTGCCGGCCACCTGCAGATAGAGATGCAAGGCGGAACATGTATCGCGCCAACCGGGATAATCGAGGCTAGGCCAATGGTTGCTCATTTCCGCTCCTTCGCGCCCGCATGCGATTTATTGACGTCAGGGTGGCTTGTTCAGCCTGCCGGTCTGATCTGCCGAGAGCTAGTCCTGTCAGCCGCTACGCTGTGTCGCGGGAAGCCGAACGACACGTCACTCGGGCAACCGCGCGGAGTCCGCGTCTTTCGGCATGTGATCGAAGGACGCGATCAACATGTCCGTCAGGACACGGATCTTCCTCGAGCGGAACGGGCTTGGCGGACGGACGACATAGACACCTGCGGGCGGCGGCGGAAAACGCGTCAGGACGGGGACGAGCGCTCCCGAAGCGATATGATGGTTGATCAGACCATCAGGAACACGCGCAATACCCAGACCCGCGATCGCCGCGTCCACCAGGGCAACACCGTTATCGGCCTTGAAACGCCCATTGGGGCGAAGCGTGATGACTTTGTCCCCATCCATGAACTGCCAGGGCTCGGTGCCCTGCATGAGAGCTTCATGGCTGAGAAGGTCGTCCAGGGTCTCGGGAGAACCGCGCGCGTTTATATAGCTCGGACTGGCGACGCATTTTCCGAAGATCGGGCCTATCCGCTTTGCGATCAGATAGGAATCTTCCAGCGTTCCGACCCGAATCCCGCAATCGAATCCCTCCGCGATAAGATCAACGAAACGGTCCGTGTAGCAGGTATGAATGTGGAGCCTGGGATGAAGCAACGCCATCTGAGCCAGCACGGGCGCGAAATGAGTTGGTCCGAAAGAAAGCGGCGCGGCCACCCGCAAGCGGCCATGCAGGTCGCCGGCGGGAAGCATGGTCTCCCTGGCCTCGTCGATTTCCGCGAACGCCCGCGCAGCGTGGTCTCGAAACGTTTCCCCGGCTTCGGTAAGGGCAGCACCGCGGGTTGTTCTTGCCACCAGCTGGACGCCGAGCTCTTCCTCGAGGCGGACCAGGCGTCTGCTTACGATCGACTTCGACAGGTTGAGCCGACGCGCGGCGGGCGAAACGCCTCCTGCGTCGGCCACTTCCACGAAGATGCGTAACGCCTCGATATCCACTTAGCGTTCCCTGATGCGCGACACAGTATGCCACCTGAGGAAGCTACCGCATCACGCGCCGTAATGGCAACGTTTGCCGAAGTAACGCCCTGTTGGCGGGCGTCTCTCACAATCATCTGGCTTGCTAGAATCGGAGCATTGTCATGGCATTACGCAATGGGCTCAGTTCGCTTCTTCGTCCCGAGGATTCGGTGCTCGTTCTCATCGACCACCAACCCTATCAGCTTGCAAACTTGAACAGCCACGACCCGCAGGCCGTGGTCAACAACACCACGGCCCTCGCCAAGGTCGCGAAGGTGTTCGGGGTGCCCACCATTCTCACCAGCGTGATCGCTGCCCGTGGCGGCGTCATCTTCCCACATATCACCGAGGTCTTTCCGGAACAGGAAGTGATCGATCGAACCTTCATCAACACCTGGCAGGACGAGAAGGTCGTCGACGCGGTGAAGGCAACCGGACGCAAGCAGCTCATTATCGCCGGCCTCTGGACCGAGATCTGCGTCGCCATGCCCGCGATCCAGGCGGCGGGCGAGGGCTGGGACGTGACGGTCATTACGGATGCGTCGGGAGGCACGTCCGTCGAGGCGCATGAAGTGGCTATTCAGCGCATGATCGCGGCCGGCATCAACATGATGACCTGGCTGGCCCTGGCATCCGAATGGCAGCGCGACTGGGCGCGCGGCGAAACCGCGACCGATCTGAACGATGCCCTCAAATATCACATCGGCGGCAGCGCTATTGCCTATCTGTGGGAGCAGCAGCTGCTCAACACGCCGGTGCCGGCTGCGGCGGGCTGATTCGCGCATAGTCGGCCGACCCGCTGGCATTCATCGAGGCGTGATCCGCGCCGATCAGGAGGGAGCAGCATGATTGAAATGGTCATAGAGCAGCGCCGCCGGGACCTTGGCGGCGGCCTGGCCGTCGGGCGCGTCCTGCCATTCATGAGGCGACGCATGGTCGGCCCGTTCATATTCTTCGACCATATGGGGCCGATGGACCTCGCTCCCGGCATCGACCGCACCGTCGACGTCCGGCCGCATCCGCATATCGGTCTGTCGACCGTGACCTATCTGTTCGCCGGCGAGATCATGCATCGCGACAGCCTCGGCTATGCGCAGCCGGTCCGGCCAAAGCAGGTCAACTGGATGACCGCGGGCAGCGGCATCACGCACAGCGAGCGCTTCGAGCGCGCGCGGGCGGAGGGCGACCATGTTCACGGGATCCAGGCATGGGTCGCCTTGCCGGAGGGGATGGAGGAAACCTCGCCGTCCTTCTCCCATCATTCCGGCGGCGACCTGCCGCAATGGAATGACGCGGGCGTAACCGGCCATCTCATCGCAGGCACTGCTTATGGGCTGACGGCCGGCGCCAAGACGGACTCGCCGCTGTTCTATGCGCATCTCGATGTGGCGCCCGGCGCAACCGCGGAAATTCCGGGCGGATACAAGGAGCGAGCCCTCTATATCGCGACGGGCGCCGTGGAGGCGGACGGCGAACGCCACGAGGCCGGCCGCCTGCTGGTGCTCGGTGCCGGCGCCTCGCACGTGCGGGCGGTGGACGCCGCGACGATCATGGTTCTCGGCGGCGAACCAGTCGGCGAGCGCTTCCTCTACTGGAACTTCGTGTCATCTTCGAAGGACAGGCTCGCCCAGGCGGCGACGGACTGGAAGGCGGGTCGGATGAAACTGCCGGACGCCGATGACGCGGAGTTTATCCCGCTGCCCGACGACCCGGCGCCGCCGGCGCCGGCCATGTCCTGAAGGCCAACCGGTTGCCACGGCCCATGGCATCCCTCCCTATGGTTCGATGAATTTCATCAGGCCGCCTAGACAAAGGAACGTCATGACCAGCACCATGAAAGCGATCGTCCTCAGCAAATTCGGTGGCTTCGATGCTTTCGAGATGCGCGATGTTGCCGTTCCGGCCGTCGGCCCGCGGCAGGTTCGCGTGCGGGTTCACGCCTCCGCCATCAATCCGCTCGACTATCAGATCCGACGCGGCGACTACGCCGACCACGTACCCCTCCCCGCCATCATCGGTCACGACGTTTCCGGCGTCGTGGAGGAAAAAGGGGCGAATGTGAGCGAGTTCGACATAGGCGACGAGGTCTACTACACACCAAGGATATTCGATGGCCCGGGTTCGTACGCCGAACAGCACGTTGCCGATGTCGATCTTGTCGCCCGCAAACCTCGCAACATTACCCATTTGGAGGCCGCCAGCCTGACACTGGTCGGGGGGACGGTCTGGGAGGCCTTGGTAACCCGCGCCCAGCTTGCCGTTCACGAGACAATTCTCATCCATGGCGGTGCCGGCGGCGTGGGCACGGTGGCCATCCAGCTTGCCAGGGCGATGGGAGCGCGGGTGATCACGACGGCACGCCGCAGTAATCACGAGTTCGTGCGCTCGCTCGGCGCGGACGAGGTCATTGATCACACCTCCGAAGACTATGTCCCGGTCGTGGGCGAACTGACGCGCGGGCAAGGGGTGAACGTCGTATTCGATACGGTCGGCGGCGACACCCTGACCAGAAGCGCGCTGGCCCTCGCGGACGGCGGACGGCTGGTCAGCATCGTTGACATCGCACAGCCGCAGAACCTGATCGAAGCATGGGGAAGGAACGCCGCCTACCATTTCGTGTTCACCCGTCAGAATCGAGGCAAGCTCGACGCGCTGACAAGTCTTGTCGAACGAGGCCTGATCAAGCCGGTGATTGGCGCGGTGCTTCCTCTGGCTCGCATCGGCGAAGCGCATGAACTGCTCGAAGGCGGCAGCTCCCGTGGACTTCGGGGCAAGGTGGTGATCGACGTCGCGGGCCAGACTGTCGAGCTTCCCGCGGGATGATCAATCCATCGATGCGCTGCCGGGATATTCCCGCGACACCATCCCTTCGGGAAGGCCTGGCAAGGCAGGGAACGGCGGCAATCGCGGACTGATATCCTGAAGCACACCGATTCCACGTTAGGCCCATCGTAAGGCCTGGTGGCGCCTCAAATGCCGCCGGGAAAACCACGCCAGTTCCGATAGAGCCGCCGTTTTCGTCCGTGCCAGGATTTGTAATGGCGCGCCCGGAGAGATTCGAACTCCCGACCCCCAGATTCGTAGTCTGGTGCTCTATCCAGCTGAGCTACGGGCGCCAAGCGAAGGGAGTGCCTTCGCGGGTCATCAGGCGGCGGAACCTACTCAAATCGATCCGGCATTGCAAGCCGCATGACACGCTTTGTTGCGATTGATCGTCGCGCCCCTTGCGGCCGCCTTCATGGCCGCTGACATCCTGGAGAGGAAAACAGGGACATACCCATCATGCGGGCGGGAAAGCTTGTGGCGGCAGGGCCGAATGCCTAAGATCGCCGGCATCGTCAATTATCCCCAAGCCGTGTCCATGCCCGCTCCGATGAGCCGCTGCCTGGTGGTTCTGTCCACCCTGTTTCTCGCGAACTGCTCGTCCCAGGATGTGGCATGGCCCAATCTGGCGGATGTCCCGCCGGTTCTGAAGACCGATGCGGCCGCGACGGCCACGCCGCCCGCGCCGCCGACGCCGAGCGTCGCGCAGGCCGACGGCGTCCTGGACAAGGCAAGCACCGGCACCGCCGCGCTCGCCTCGCGCCTGGCGCAGCACGAAAGCCGGCTGACGATGCTGAAGACCGATCTGGCCCGCCAGGCCGCCGCCGTCACCAGCGCCGTGGATGCCGGGCGCGGCGCCGATCCGGATCTGTGGGGCAAGGTGCAGGCGGATATTTCCGGGCTGAACCAGGACATCGACACGCTGCGCGAGGTGCGCGCCGACGTGGCCGACGACGCGGCGGCCGGCGCCGGTATCGTCAGCGATCTGCGTCCCCTGACCCAGGCGCCGGACCTCGATGCCGCCAGCGCCGAGCGCACCGCCGCGGCCTCGGAGGCGATCAACGCCGTGCTGGCCCGGCTGGGCACGCTGGACCGGGAGATCACCGACTCACTCGCCGAGTACGAACGCTTGAGCGGCAGCCAGGCCGCGCGGCTGGAAGGCCCGGCCATGAGCCGCCCGGTGGTGGAGCCGGCGCCCGAGCCCGCGCCAGCGAAACGCCCGGCCCTGCGCAAGCCGCGCCCAAAGCCGCAGGCCGAAGCCGCCGCGCCGCAGGACAGCGGCGACCGGTTCAAGGGCCGCCAGCCGCTGGTGACCTTGACCTTCGACGACCCCAACCTGGATTTCGAGACACGGCTGCGCGGTCTGATCGACAAGGTCCGGGCGCAATATCCCGACATCGCCTTCGACGTGGAAAATCTGGGCGCGGCGCCCGAGCAGCTCCAGAAGGTGCGCGCCATGCTGAAATCGCTGGATATTCCGCTGGCGCTGTACAACGCGCCGGTGCCGGCGAACGGCACGCCGTCGATCAAGCTCTATCCGCGCTGATCGCGCCGCCAGTCGCGGTAGCCCGGCTTGTCGCCGAGGCTGTCCGCCTCGTAGACCGCCCGGCCGATGGCGCGGGCGAGACAATCGGCCGCCAGGGCGCCGATCCGCGCCAGCAGCAGCGGCGTCACCGCCATGGCGCGCGATCCGGTGGAGACGGCGAACACCGTGTCGCCATCGAACGGCGTGTGCGCCGGTCGAACGGCCCGGGCGATTCCATCCTGCGCCATCATGGCGACCCGCTTGAGTTGCCCCTTGCCCAGCGCCACATTGGTCGCCACCGCCGCGATCACCGTGTTGGTGACCGGCGGCGCGGCGGCGGGAAATCCCGACGGCATCGTGTCCGGCATGCACGCGGGTCCCCGCTGGCCGCCCATCTCGTCGGCCAGCTCGAACGGCCAGCTCCACAGCGCGCCGCTGCCCGGCATCACCGCCTCGCCCCAGGGGTTGGCGCCGACGATGGCGCCGACCTGAACGCCATCGGCGTCGAAGGCCGAGGCGCTGCCGAGCCCGCCCTTCAGCGATCCGGCCTTGGCGCCGACACCGGCCCCCGCATTGCCCAGGGAGAAATCCCGCGACGCGGCCTCGCAGGCGGCGCGGCCCAGCGCGGCATAGGGACTGGCCTCGCCCCACTCCTTGTCGCCGCCATTGTTCAGATCGAACAGGATGGCGGCGGGAACGACCGGAATGGCGCGCGGTCCCATCGGCAGGCCGATGCCGCGCGCCGACAGCCAGCCGGTGACGCCGTCCGCGGCGGCGAGACCGAACACCGACCCGCCGCTGAGCACCAGCGCGTGAAACGCCTCGACCAGCGTGTCCGCCGCCAGCGCCTCGGTATCGCGCGTGCCCGGGCCGCCGCCCCGGACATCGACGGCCATGGCGGCGGGCGCGCGCGGCAACAGCACCGTGGTGCCGGTGCGCGCCCGCCAGTCCTCGGCGTTGCCGACGAGCAGGCCGTCCAGATCGGTGATGAGATTGCGCGGTCCAGGCACTATCATGGCGCTACCGTACCGTCGCCCTTCCCTACCGGCAAAGGACTATCATGGCTCCGCGCTTCCTGCTGATCGGCATTCTCACCCTGTGGCCCATGGCGGCATTCGCCGAAGCCCCGGTGGAGACGCCCCGCGCGGCGGTGACGGCGTCGCGCCAGATGGTGGCGACCGCCAACCCGCACGCGACCGATGCCGGCGTCGACATCCTGCGGCGCGGCGGCTCGGCCGTGGACGCGGCCATCGCGGTGCAGATGGTGCTCACCCTGGTGGAGCCGCAATCGTCGGGCATTGGCGGCGGCGCCTTCATGCTGCTGCACGATGCCGAACAGGGCGGCCTGACCGCCTATGACGGGCGCGAGACGGCCCCGGCCAAGGTGGACGACACCCTGTTCCTGGGGCCGGACGGTCAGCCGCGCGACAAGGACGAGGCCATGCCCGGCGGTCAGTCGGCCGGCGCGCCCGGCGTGGTGCGCATGCTGGCCATGGCGCACAAGGAGCATGGCAAGCTGCCCTGGGCCGACCTGTTCCAGCCGGCCATCGCGCTGGCCCGCGACGGATTCATTGTCTCGCCGCGCCTGCAGTACCTGATTTCGACCGACAAGCACCTGAAGAAATTCCCCGCGACGCTGGCCTATTTCTTCAACGCCAAGGGCGAGGCGCTGCCAGCGGGCACCCTGCTGAAGAATCCGGCGCTGGCGGACACGCTGGAGCGCATCGCGCGCGATCCCGAGGCGTTCTACACAGGTGAGATCGCCGCCGACATCGCCCGCGCCGTCCAGACCGCGCCGATCAATCCGGGCACGCTGAGCGAAGCGGACATCGCCAGTTACACGCCGCTGAAGCGCGAGGCGGTCTGCGCGCCCTACCGCGTCTGGAATATCTGCAGCATGTCGCCGCCCTCGTCCGGCGGCATCGCGGTGATCCAGATCGTGCGGCTGCTGGAGGACCTGAACATCGCGGGCGCCAAGCCGGCCAGCCCGGAGGCGATCAACCTGTTCGTCGAAGCGTCGCGCCTCGCCTATGCCGACCGCGCCAAATGGCTGGGCGATCCGGATTTCGTCGCCGTGCCGGTCGCCGGCCTGCTCGACGACAACTATCTGACGGCGCGCAGCGCGCTGATCGCGCCCGGCACGGTGATGGAGGATGCGCCCGCCGGCGATCCGCCCGGCGCGCCGCAGGCATTTCGTTCGATCGAGCCGGGGGAAATCCCCGCGACCACCCATTATTCCATCGTCGATCAATGGGGAAACACGGTCGCCATGACGTCCAGCGTGGAAGCGGCTTTCGGCAACCGGATCCTGGTGCGTGGCTTCCTGCTGAACAACCAGCTCACCGATTTCAGCTTCGCGCCCATGGATGGCGGCGCGCCGGCGGCGAACCGGGTCGAGCCCGGCAAGCGGCCGCTCAGTTCCATGTCGCCGACCATCGTGTTCGACGCTGAAGATCGTCCGGTGCTGACGATCGGATCGCCGGGCGGACCGCTGATCATCGGCTTCGTCGCCAAGACGCTGATCGGGGTGCTGGACTGGAACCTGTCCGTGCAAGACGCCATCGAGCTGCCCAATCTGGCCTTCTTCAACGGCAAGCTGTTTCTGGAACGCGGCAGCGCCGCGCTGGCCGCCGTCCCGCGGCTGACGGCCATGGGCTACGCGCCGCAGGAAGCACCATTGGTCAGCGGCCTGCACGGCATCGCGATCCGCTATGGCGCGGACGGCGGTCGGACCCTGGAAGGCGGCGCCGATCCGCGCCGAGAAGGCACCGCGGCGGGCGACTAGAGCGCCGCCAGCACCTCGGCGGCAAGGGCGCGGATTTCGTCGGCGGCGACACTGGAAGGCTGTGATTCGGTCACGCCCTTGCCGTCCAGCAGGCTGGCCGCGAACGCCATCCGGTTGCCGAGAGCGGCATCGGCCAGCGGCACGTTCTCCTTGGTCAGCGACACGCGCAGTTCATCGGCCATCTTGCCGCGCGGCGGCACCCGGTTCAGCACCAGCAGAACGCGGGACTTCTCGCGCTCGGCCATCTGCAGGGTGGTGCGCATGGCCCACATATCCATGGGGCTGAGCTGGACCGGGACGATCACCAGGTCCGCCTCGCGGATGGCCAGACGAGCCGCCGTTTCCGCATGGGGCGGACTGTCGATCAGGATGATGTCGGCCTCGCCTTTTGCCCGGAAGATTTCCGACGAGGCTTTCCAGCCCTCGAAACTGGCGAAGGTCAGGCCAGCGGTCTTGCCGACGAGGCGCTGGCGCATCTCGAACCACGCGGTCAGGCTTTTTTGGGGGTCGACGTCGAACAGCGCGACCTTGTGGCCCATGCCAGAAAGCGCCACGCCGAGATGCGCGGCCAGGGTGGTCTTCCCGGCGCCGCCTTTCTGCTGCGCCACGGCGACTGTCTTGGCGGCCATCAATAGTCCTTCGTCAATGATCAGGCATGAACTCTAGAAAGTTTCATGTTGCAATGCAACATGAAACTCAGACGGCATGCTGCAAGGCAACATGGCCGCTACGCGGCAGGACCAGCCGAAAGACCGTGCCGCCCGGATCCGAGCGCGCCAGGAGGATATCGCCGCCATGGGCATGCATGATCTCCTGAACATTCACCAGGCCGAGGCCCGCGCCATGCTTGTGGGTCGTGCTCTTGAACGGCTTGAACAAATTGTCGCGCGCATGGGCCGGCAGACCCGGCCCCGTATCGCACACTTCGATGACGGTTTCGGCGCCCGAATGATGGGCGCGGAGGATGATCTCGCCGAAACTGTCGCCGATCGCCTCGCCAGCGTTGCGGATCAGGTTCTGGAGAGCCCGGAACAGATGCTCCGGATCGGCCTCCACCTCCATATGCGGCGCGATATGATTGAGGAACATGGGGCTCGTCTCATCGGATAGGCCGACCGCGTGGGCGACCTCGTCCGCCAGCGGACGCAGCTCGAACAGGACGACGCGCGGCTGCAGCGCCTGGGGGCGGCCGAATTTGAGCGTATCCGAGCAGATCTCGATGGCCCGGTCGATCGCCCGCATCAGGGTGAGCGACAGGCTGCGCACGCCGGGATCGTCGCTGCGGGACAGGCGGTTCGACACCAGTCGGGCCGTCGCCAGGATGTTGCGCAGATCGTGGTTCACCTTGGCCACCGCCTCGCCCAGGCTGGCCAGCCCTTTCTGCTGGGCGAGCGCGTGACGCAGATGATCCTCCATCTCGTGCAGGACACGCTGCAAGGTGCCGATTTCGTCGCGACGGTCCGACACGGGCATCACGCGGCGCGCATCCTCGGGCGCGTCGCTGAAGCGCACCATGTTGGCCGCCAGCTCCTGCATGGGCCGAACGAACAGGCGGAACAGGCTGATGTAGATAAGGCCGGCGGTGAACAGCGAGATCAGCAGCGACAGCAACAGCAGGCCGCGGGCATGAGCCAGCATGGCCGTTCTGAGCGGCGCCTCGTCGACCATGATCGAGACATACTCGCCGCCGTTCTGTTTGGCCGGCGCGATTACCCGAACCGTGCCGGCCGATCCCGACACCATGGTCCGCCAGGCATCCCGCGCCAGCAACAGCGGCACGGATCCGCGCAAATCATAGGTTCTGGCGGCCGCCAGCGGATCGTGATCGCCGAGGACGAGGCTGCGTTTATCGTCGCGGGTGAGCATGACGCCCGTTACAGAGGCATTGGCCAACAGCTCATCGCGCAGCGCCGGCGAGACCGCGCCATCGGGCGCGGCCTCGAGCGCGAGGCTCGCCAGCTGCGCCGCCGCCAGGCGTTCCTCGAGCCACGTGATCCGGAATTGCGCCACCGACGGCACGAGGATCATCACCTCGGCCAGCATGACGAATGAAATGGTCAGCACCAACAGCCGTGCCGACAGACTGTTAAACATGCGGAGCTCCCATAGCTTCGCTATCCCCCTCGACTTGTTATACGACAACAGACTTTCCCTGGGATCATGCAATTGCATGAAATGCTGGAAATGCGTCGCCGCGGCATGGAAGCCGGGCCCACCCGGGAATTGACTCGGCTCGGGGCAGCGCTTATACAGCCCGCTTCCAATTCGGCACCGGCCGACGAACGGAGATGACATGAAACGTACTTATCAACCTTCCAAGCTGGTCCGCGCCCGTCGGCACGGTTTCCGCGCCCGCATGGCCACCGTCGGCGGCCGTCTTGTCCTGAAGGCGCGCCGCGCCCGCGGACGCAAGCGTCTTTCCGCTTAAGCCGCCCGGCCGGCCCGTATCGCCGGCCTTTTCGGGATGGCTGAAACGCACGAGAATATCGTCCCGCTGGACCGCCTGAGGCGGCGGGGCGATTTTCTGCGCGTGGCGCGGGTGGGCACCAAATGGGTCGCGCCCGGCCTGATCCTGCAGGCCGCCACGCGCCAGAATGCCGAGCCCGGCGGTCCGATCCGCATCGGCTTCACCGTCAGCCGCAAGGTCGGCGGCTCGGTCGAGCGCAACAGGGCGCGCCGCCGCCTGCGCGAGGCCGCGCGGCTGGTGATCCCGGCCAAGGGACGCCCGGCTATTGATTATGTGCTGATTGGCAGGCATACAACGCTGTCGCGCCCATGGGCCGACCTGATCCACGACCTCGAAACCGCCCTGAGCCGCATCCGGATCGACGAGACCGCACGATGAGAACGGCCTTAAGCTTCCTGCTGGCGCTGCCGATCAGGTTCTACCGGTATCTGATCTCGCCCATGCTGCCGCCAAGCTGCCGGTATTCACCTACCTGTTCCGCCTATGCGCTCGAGGCACTGAAAATTCACGGACCTTTCAAGGGATCCTGGCTTACCCTGCGCCGCCTGGCGCGCTGCCATCCCTGGGGCGGCCATGGTCACGACCCCGTCCCCGCCGCACCGTGCCGCGGTCACCCTCCGTCCAACGCGCCAACCGGGAGCCAGCCGAGCTGATGCAGTCCGAAGACACCCGCAATCTCGTGCTCGCCATCGCCATCGTCCTCGCCATGATGATCGGCTACGAGCTGCTGTTCGCCAAACAGGTCGCGCCGCAACCCGACGCGCGCACCCAGCAGAACATCGAGGCCGGCACCGGCCAGCCGGCCCAGCCTGGCGCCGCCCCCGCGCCCGGCACGGCCGCGACACCCGGCACGCCCGATCTGAGCGTGCGCGAGGACCGCGCCACCGCGCTCAGCAGCGCGCCGCGCATCGCCATCAAGACGCCGCGCCTGAGCGGCTCGCTGCGTCTCAAGGGCGGCCGCATCGACGATCTGACCCTGCTGGGCTACCGTCAGACGGTGGAGAAGGATTCGCCGGACGTGGTGCTGCTGTCGCCCGGCCGCACGGAACACCCATATTTCGTCGATTTCCTCTGGCTCGACGCCGCCGGCCGCCCCGGCACGGCGCTGCCGAGTCCTGAGACAGAATGGCAGACCACGGCAACCACGCTGTCCCCGGGTAAGCCGGCGGTGCTGACATGGGACAACGGCCAAGGCCTGCTCTTCACCCGCACCTACAGCATCGACGAACACTACCTGATCACCGTCGATGAAGCCGTCGAGAACACGACCGGCGAGCCGGTCAGCCTGAAGCATTACGCGCTGGTCGACCGCGTGGGTATTCCGGAAAGCGCCCATTCCGCGCTGATCCACGAAGGCCCCATGGGCGTTCTGGCCAAGGACACGGGCGACAGCTCGCGCGACCTCAAGAACGACATCACCTACAAGAGCCTGAAGGAAGACGCGCTCGACGAGAACCGCACGTCGTCGCAGACCAGCTATGGCGGCACCACGGGCGGCTGGCTGGGCATCGCCGACAAATACTGGCTCGTCGCCCTGGTCCCGGACAACGCCGCGCCGTTCACCGGCACCTTCGCCTACAGCCTGGTCAATGGCAGGGACGTCTATCGCAGCGCCGCGGATTCCGCGGCGCGCACCGTGCCCGCGGGCGGCAAGATCGCCACCAAGACCCGGGTGTTCGCCGGCGCCAAGGAAAGCCGCCTGCTCGAGGCGTATGAGAACGAACAGGGCATCACCCTGTTCGACCGCGCCATCGACTGGGGCTGGATGCCCTTCCTGGCCAAGCCGGTCTTCTGGCTGCTGGAATGGCTGAAGACCTTCCTGGGCAATTTCGGCCTGGCGATCCTGGCGATCACGGTCCTGATCAAGCTGGCCTTCTTCACCCTGGCCAACAAGTCCTACATCGCCATGGGCAAGATGCGCAAGCTGACCCCCAAGATCACGGCCTTGCGCGAGCGCTACAAGGACGATCCGACGAAGCAGCGCGAAGAGATGATGAAGCTGTACCAGACCGAGAAGGTGAATCCGGTCGCCGGCTGCCTGCCGATCCTGGTGCAGATTCCGGTCTTCATCGCGCTTTACCAGGTGCTGATGGCCTCCATCGAGATGCGGCACGCGCCGTTCTATGGCTGGGTCAAGGACATGTCGGCGCACGATCCGCTGCTGGTCACCAACCTGTTTGGCCTCATTCCATGGACGCCGCCCAGCTTCCTCGCCATCGGCATCTGGACGCTGATCATGGGCGCGACCATGTACATCCAGCAGCAGCTGAACCCGCCGCCGCCGGATCCGATCCAGGCCAAGGTGTTCCAGTTCCTGCCGCTGCTGTTCATTTTCATGTTCGCCAGCTTCCCCGTGGGCCTGGTGATCTACTGGACCTGGAACAACATCCTCACCATCGCCCAGCAATGGGTGATCATGAAGCGCCACGGCGCGTTCAACGACTGACGTGGACACGATCGGCGACATCAGCGACGAGGAACGCCTGGAGCGGGGACGCCTGTTCTTCGCCCAGGAATGCACCTTCATGCTCGGCGTGGCTGGCCTGGGCCAGTTGCCCACGCCCGGCCCCATCGAAATCGCCTTCGCGGGGCGCTCGAACGTGGGCAAGTCCAGCCTGCTGAACGCGCTCACCGGGCGCAAGGATCTGGCGCGCACGTCGAACACGCCGGGCCGCACCCAGCAGCTGAACTATTTCAGCATCCAGCATCCGCGCTACGGGTCGCTGTATCTGGTCGACCTGCCCGGCTATGGCTATGCCAAGGTGCCCAAGCCGCAGGTCGACGCCTGGATCCGGCTGCTGAAATCCTATCTGCGCGGTCGCCAGACACTGCGCCGCGCCATGCTGCTGATCGATTCGCGCCACGGCATCCTCGCCGCCGACCGCGAGATCATGACCATGCTGGACGACGCGGCCGTGTCCTATCAGGTGGTGCTGACCAAGATCGACAAGGCCAAGGGCGACCGGGCCGCGCTGATCGACCGCACGGAAACCGAAGCGCGCAAGCATGTCGCCGCCTTTCCCGAACTGGTGGTGACCAGCAGCGAGACCGGCGAAGGGATCCCCGAGCTGCGCGCCATTCTCGCCGGGCTGGCCGAATAGCGGCCACTTCCGTCGCCTCCGGCAATCGGCTATAAACCGCCCCGGAATCGGGAGAGAACCATGTCGCAAATGCCCGCCGGATACAGCGAATTGCTGACCGCCACGACCCTGTCCGAGGCGCTGCCCTTCATGCGCAAATATGCGGGCGCGACCATCGTCATAAAGTATGGCGGCCACGCCATGGGCGATCGCACGCTGGCCGACGAGTTCGCCCGCGACATCGTGCTGATGAAGCAGGTGGGCATCAATCCCGTCGTGGTGCATGGCGGCGGCCCGCAGATCAAGCAGATGATGGACCGCCTGCGCATCGAGAGCGAGTTCGTCGATGGCCTGCGCGTGACCGACGCGGCGACCATGGAAATCGTCGAGATGGTCCTGTCGGGCCGGATCAACAAGGAGATCGTCGCCGCCATCAACCGGGCCGGCGGCAGCGCCGTGGGCCTGTCGGGCCGCGACTGCGACCTGCTGCGCGCGCGCAAGGTCACCCGCACCAAGCGCGACCCGGACAGCAACATCGAGCGCGTGCTCGACATGGGCTATGTGGGCGAGCCGGAATCGGTCAATCCGCACGTGCTCGACGTGCTGGCCCGCTCCGACCTCATCCCCGTCATCGCCCCGATCGGCTATGGCGACGAGGGCGAGACCTACAATGTGAACGCCGACACCTTCGCCGGCGCCATCGCCGCCGCCGTCGGCGCCCGCCGCCTGCTGATGCTGACCGACGTCAAGGGCGTGCTGAACAAGGCCGGCGAGCTGATGACCAACCTGTCGCCCGCCGACGTCAATGGCCTGATCGGCGACGGCACGGTGAGCGGCGGCATGATCCCCAAGGTCGAGACCTGCCTGAACGCCGTCCTCGGCGGCGTGGACGCGGCCGTCATCCTGGACGGACGGGTATCCCACGCGGTGCTGCTCGAGCTATTCACCGCCCACGGCGCCGGCACGCTGATCGGCAAGAGCTGACGCCGCACCGCCCGCAACGACGCACCGTGCAACAATCCCCGCGCCGCGTGGCAGCGGGGTTTACACGGGGTGCGGCTTTCCCTATTCTCCGCCGCGATCGAGACACCGGCACCCGTAGCTCAGCTGGATAGAGTGCTGCCCTCCGAAGGCAGAGGTCACAGGTTCGAATCCTGTCGGGTGCGCCATTTTTCCAGTGACGCTGGAAATTGGTCTACGCAAGGTTGGAAGATCACCGCCCGGCGTGATCTGCGCAATCCACGTCGAGAGTTTGGCTAAGTTCGGCGAGGCTCACCGCCGCCAATCGCTTGACCAGCAATGCCTCGGCATCGCGCAGGGCATCATCGACCGCCGCATTGACAAGCCGCTCGACCGCGCAATCCGGATGTGAGTGCTCGTTGCCGATTGCAAATAGCCTGGGGCCGCCGACCGCGCGATAGACATCGAGCAGCGATACACGTTCCAGATCGCAGGCAATGACCCAGCCACCGCCATGCCCCTTGTCTGACCGGACGTAGCCCGCATCGCGCAACCCCGCCATCGTGCGACGAACCACGACCGGATTGGTCCGCAGCATCACGCCGATGGCTTCCGAGGTCATAGGTCCTTGATGACGCCCCATATGGAGCAAGACATGCAGCATTCGGGAGAGGCGGGTGTCGTTTCGCATGGCTGATCTTTCGCATAGATCGCGCCATTGGCAAGAACAGTCGATCATGATACTTTATAAGTTACGTGATTCGAGAGGTCGAGGAAATGCGGGAATTCGAAAGCCAAGATCACTGGGACAGAGCGGCCAGCCATTATCAGCGGACTGCGCACCCTTTCACCGCGCTCTTTGCGGAGGCGGCGCTCGCGCGCATCGACCTTTCGCCCCAGAGCTATGTCCTCGATGTAGCAGCCGGAACCGGCGCCCTCGCGCTGGCGGCGGCGCGCACCGGGGCACGGGTGCTGGCGACCGACTTCTCGCCCGGCATGGTGGCATGCATTGCCGCCCAGGGATGTCCAAACGTCGAGGCGCAGGTGATGGACGGACAGGCGCTTGACCTGCCCGACGCTCAGTTCGATGCCGTCTTTTCGATCTTCGGCGTCATCATGTTCCCCGATTGGCGAAAGGGTCTCGCGGAGATGCTGCGGGTTACGCGGCCGGGCGGGCATGGCGTCGTCGCGACCTGGCAGAGCCGGGGCGCCGCGACCTTCCTGCTGCTGGGTGAAATCCGGCAGAAGCTGTTCCCTGATCGTACAGGTATGGCAATGCCTGAAGCCGTACACACCCTGAGCGATCCGGAAGATTTCGCCCGCGCCCTCATCGCTGCCGGCTATCGCGCGCCCCGGATCGAGGCGGTGACCCACGATTTTCTACTCGAGGTGGCGGCGCTTGACGCGCCTGATACTCTGTTCGGCATGTCGCCGGACTGGACGAGCCTGAACGACGTGGAAAAGGCGGCGGTGATTGCCGAGGTGCGAGACAGGGCCGGTGATCGTCTGGTCCTGCCCATACCCTCGACCGCGCTCATTGGCGTGGCGGAACGATAAGCTCCCCTTCCTCTGCGTAGCACGATCACCGCCAGCCGGCCGCAATGAATGCGCTTGTATCAGGCCCCGCCTCACCCCATCCGCCGCCGCAGATCGTGCACCGGGCCGAAGCGCACCAGCGCGGCGCCGATGAGGGGGAGCGCGACGATCCACAGGCGCACGCCGGTGATGCCGAGCGGACTGGCGATGCTGAAGACGGCGCTGGCGGCAAGTCCGGCCGAGATCAGCAGCAGGCCGGCGATCAGGCGCCATCCGGGAATCGGTTTGTTTTCCCGTTCCAACACCTGACGGCTCGGGCGCTCGAAACGGGCGAACAGCAGGATCAGCGGCACCAGCGCGGCGATATAGAGCGCGAACCACACCGGGCGGGCGAGCCACCAGGCTGGCGTGCCGGGCATCACCTCGAGCCCGACGCCGCCGAGCAGCCAGGCGCCGACCATGATCGCCACGAAGGCGGTCAGGTGCCACAGATAGATGGTCATGATCATGCCGTTGATCAGCACGACGCCCGTCCACAGCCGCAGATCATCCAGCAGCCGCCGCGCGGCGGGCTGAAGCGCCAGGGCGAAGCCGGTCTGGGCGATGCCCAGCGCCAGCAGCGCGACCGTCGGCGGCATGGAATTGCTGAGCGGCTCGCCCGGCACGCCGATCATGGCGACGGGATAAGGCCCGAGCGCCACCAGCAGCACCAGCGCGGCAAGGCCGCCCAGGCCCCAGAGCAGCGCCCGCGCGGGGCGCTCGAAGACGCCCTCGCTCCAGGCGTAGCCCAGCTGATGGACGGCCAGCCAGACGAAGGCGAAGTTGAGAAAGTTCACATAGGGCACGTGCAGGGCCAGCGTCGCCGCGTCGATGGCGACCGCGCCCGCGGCCAGCACCCAGAACGAGCCCAGTCCGAACCGGCGCCACAAGGCGGCGGTCCACGGCACCACGGCCGCGACCATGAGATAGACGGCGAGGAACCAGACCGGAATGAGCGCCAGCTGCGCCGCCAGCCGGACGATCTCCCGGTCCACGCCCATGACCGTGCCGAACAGAGCAAACAGCGTCCAGATCAGAAACAGCGGCAGCACCGGATTGACCAGCCGCTGCAGCCGGCCGGTGAACCATTCGGCATAGGTGCCGCCCGTGCGCCGGGTCGCCGCCCACGAAACGTAGTTGGAAAAGCCGCCGACCAGAAAGAAGATGGGCATCACCTGGAAGCCCCAGGTCAGCCACTGGGTCCATGGCACGATGCCGAGCAGATGGCCGCCCTGCACCGCGCCGTTCTCCATGTAGGGCGCCGCCACCAGCCAGTGGCCGATGACCACGGCAAGGATGGAGAAGGCGCGCAGGAAATCCACGTAGCGGTTGCGCTCGGGCGGCGCCTGCCGCGCCAGCGCCTCGGCGCGCGACCAGAGCGTGGGTTTGTCGGGCATTGCGGTCACTCGGTCCTCGTCTTGATCGGCCAGCGCGAAGGGTAGCGCCTGTCCGTGCCGGATGCACGGCCCTTCCCCGATCATCCTTGGGCGAGGCCCCGGATGGCCGTTGTTTTCCCTGAGTTTTTCCTGCCCAGACCCGGCGGAACAAACTTCGGGGATGCGAGTTTTCTTGTTGCGCTGCCGCATAAGACAGCGTCCCTTCACAAGGAACAAGCGCATGACGGACGCCTCTCTCGGGGTGAATGCCCCTGCTTTGCCCGCTCACGGCCACGTCGCGGCCGATCTGCCGCTGTTGATCTGCTTCTCGCACTTGCGGTGGAACTTCGTGTTCCAGCGGCCGCAGCACATCATGACACGGCTCGCGAGAACCTATCAGGTGGTCTATTTCGAGGAGCCGGTATGGGTAAGCCGCGAGGCCGCGCCAGGGCTGAACTACCACCATTGCGCGGCGAGCGGCGTCACCGTGGTGACGCCGCGCCTGCCCGAGGGTGCCGCCCAGGTCGATGTCCTGCTGCGCGAGTTGCTGGACGGCCTGCTGGGCGACCCGGCGCGGCGGCCGCCCGTGCTCTGGTATTACACGCCCATGATGCTCGACTTTTCGCGGCATGTGCCGGCCAGCCTCGTCGTGTATGATTGCATGGACGAGCTGTCGAACTTCCGCTTCGCGGCATCCGATCTGGGCCAGCGCGAGTCCGATCTGCTGCGCCGCGCCGACGTGGTGTTTACCGGCGGCTACAGCCTGTACGAGGCAAAACGGGACCGCCATGTGAACATCCATCCGTTTCCCAGCAGCGTCGACAAGGCGCATTTCGCCCAGGCGCGCGACCTGTCCGGCGAGGCCGCCGAGGACCAGCGCGGCATTCCGGGCCCAAGGCTCGGCTATTTCGGCGTCATCGACGAGCGGCTCGACCTCGCCTTGCTGGCCGCCCTGGCCGACGCGCGTCCGGACTGGTCGATCATCATGGTCGGCCCCGTCGTGAAGATCGATCCGGCCGAGCTGCCGCAGCGGCCGAACATCCACTATCTGGGCGGCAAGTCGTACGAGGCCCTGCCGGAATATCTCGCCGGCTGGGATGTGGCGCTGATGCCGTTCGCGATGAACGAAGCGACCCGCTTCATCAGTCCCACCAAGACGCCTGAATACCTCGCCGGCGGCAAGCCGGTGGTCTCGACGCCCGTCTTCGACGTGGTGCGCCGCTATACGGACCTGCCGGCGGTTCATATCGCGGCGGATACGGGCGGCTTCATCGCCGCCTGCGACGCCGCGCTGGCCATGGCCGGCGGGCCCGGCGACTGGCTGAAGACCGTCGACGAGGATCTCGCCCATGTCTCGTGGGACGCCACGGTGAACGACATGAGCCGGCTCATGGACGAGGCGGCGCTGTCGCAGGGAGACAGCGGACATCCCGCTGCACGACAGGGCCGGCGCAAGGTCGATTATCTGGTGGTCGGCGCCGGTTTCGCCGGTTCCGTCCTGGCCGAGCGGCTTGCCGCCGGGCTCGGCCGGAAGGTCATGGTCATCGACAAGCGTCCCCATGTCGGCGGCAACGCCTACGACCGGAAGGACGCGGCCGGCCTGCTGATCCATCAGTACGGCCCGCACATCTTCCACACCAATTCGGCGGACATCGTCCAGTACCTGTCCCGCTTCACCGAATGGCGCCCGTACGAGCACCGGGTGCTCGCGGCCTGCGACGGCACGCTGGTGCCGATCCCGATCAACCGCACCACGCTGAACGCGGTCTACGGGCTCGATCTGGCGGACGACGCGGCCGCCGCCGCCTTCCTCGCCGCGCGGGCCGAACCCCGGCTCCTGCGCACCTCCGAGGACGTGGTGATCGCCAGCGTCGGCCGCGACCTCTATGAGCGCTTCTTTCGCGGCTATACCCGCAAGCAGTGGGGCATGGACCCGTCGGAACTGGACAAGAGCGTCACCGCCCGGGTCCCGACCCGCACCAATACCGACGACCGCTACTTCACCGATGCGTTCCAGCAGATGCCGGCCGAGGGTTACACGCGCATGTTCGAGCGCATGCTCGATCACGAGAACATCGAGGTCAGGCTGGGCACCAGTTATGCCGAGATCATCGGCGAGGTGGAGGCCGGCCACGTCATCTACACCGGCCCCATCGATGAATTCTTCGATTTCCGTTTCGGCAAGCTGCCATACCGGAGCCTGCGGTTCCGGCACGAGACGCTGGACCAGGAATGGCTGCAGCCGGTCGCCGTGGTGAACTATCCGGACGAGGCCGTCGCCCATACCCGCGTGACGGAATACAAGCATTTGACCGGCCAGACCCATCCGCGCACCAGCATCACCTATGAATACCCGGCCGATGCCGGCGATCCCTATTACCCGATCCCGCGCCCAGAGAACCAGGCGCTGTTCAAACGCTACGAGGCGCTGGCGGCGGCGACGCCGGGCGTGACCTTTGTCGGCCGCCTTGGGACCTACAAATACTACAACATGGACCAGGTCGTCGGTCAGGCGCTGGCGACATTCCGGCGCATCGCGGCGAGGACGGCTTCGGCCGGTGGTCCCGCGCCCGGCGACGAAATGGCGGCGGCGGCCGAGTAGCCGCCGCGATGCCCGCCGCTGGCGGCACCACGCTGTTCCGGAGCTTCTTCCAGGGCGGCTTCGAATGCTCGACGCACCGCCGCCTTGACGGGCGGCGGCTCGACGTCATCGCCGCCATCGGCCATGACCGCCATGCCCTCGAAGACTACAGGCAGCTTGCCGGCATGGGGATCGAGACGGTCCGCGATGGCTTTCGCTGGCACCTGATCGAGCCATCGCCGGGACACCATGACTGGTCCAGCCTGATCCCCATGCTGCGCGCGGCGCGTCAGTCCGGCGTCCAGGTCATCTGGGATCTGCTGCACTATGGCTGGCCCGACGACATCGACATCTGGCGGCCCGCCTTCGTGTCGCGTTTCGCCGACTTCGCGGGCGCGGCCGCGAAAATCGTGAAGTCGGAAAGCGACGGCGTTCCGTTCTATGCACCGATCAACGAAATCTCGTTCCTGTCCTGGGCCGGCGGCGACGCCGGGTATCTCAATCCGTTCGCCAATGGCCGGGGTTTCGAGCTCAAGGTGCAGCTGGTGCGCGCGGCGCTGGCCGCCATGGACGCCATCCTGGCCGTGGACCCGAGGGCACGGTTCGTTCATTGCGACCCCGCCATCAACATCGTCGTCCACCCGACCCGTCCCGAAGAGCATGGCGCCGCCCGGGGACATCATGAGGCCCAGTTCCAGGCATGGGACATGATCGCTGGCCGGCTGTGGCCGCAACTGGGCGGCGCGCCCCGCTGCCTCGACATCATCGGGGTCAATTATTACCCCAACAACCAGTGGATTCTCGGCGGCCCGACGATGCAGAGAGGCGACCCGCTGTACCGTCCGTTCCGCCACCTGGTCGCCGACATCCATGCCCGCTACCAGCGCCCGCTCTTCATCGCCGAAACCGGCACCGAAGGCGACGACAGATCCGGCTGGCTCTCCTACATGATCGAGGAAGCGCAGGCCGCCATGGCCATGGGCGTGCCTCTGGAAGGACTCTGTCTCTATCCCGTGGCGGACCACCCGGGATGGGATGACGACCGTCCGTGCCCGAACGGCCTGCTCGGCGCGTCGGTGTCGGCGGCCGGAAGGGAGGTCCACGCTCCACTGGCCGAGACCCTGAAAAGCCGGCTCGTGGCCGCCGCGCGGGGCGACGTCCCGGCCGCTGCAGGAACCGCTTCTGCGTCCGCGCGTTAGGATATCGAACATTCATGGGTGGTTCAGACCGGAACCACCAACCTCACCCCGGCCAACAATCACTCAGGCACAGGAGGACGTGATGAAGAAAACACTGATTGCCGCCGCCGCCGCGTTGCTGGCCATCACCAGCGCGCCGGCCATGGCGCAGAATGCCGACTACCGCCAGTACAAGCAGGACCAGCGGATCGACCACGGCGTGCACAATGGTGAATTGACGCGCGGAGAAGCGCGCAATCTGTACCGCCAGCAGGACCGGATCGACCGCTACGAAGATCGTGCGTTGCGCGATGGCCGCCTTTCCTACCGCGAGCGTCAGAAACTCGACCGGAAGCAGGACCGCGCATCCGACCGGATTTATCGGAAGAAGCACAATGGCCGGGACTATTGGTGACCGGGCTCACCAGAATTTCTCCGGCCATGGCGGGGCCATACGTCACGGGGAGAGTGCGATGAGCCGCGTGAGCGTGTTTGCTCTTGCGGCCATCGTCTCCCTGGTCGGCGGCACCGTCTGCGCGCAAGACGCCGATCCGGGCCGGCCGATGGGCTCGCCTCAAGGGACGCAGGCCTGCACGAACGATCCGGCGCTGATCAATGATGTCCGCGCCTACGATCCGGCCTGTGTCGAAGACACGCCGACGCTGAAGCCGAAAACGGAAGATGCCTTGCCGGCGCCCGAAATGGATACGCCTGACTCGGACGCCGCGACGGTGGACCCGGCCTCCGGAACCTCGGACACGACCACGCCGGTCGGGCCATAACCAGCCCAAGCGTCACGACAAGGAGCCCGAGCGCGAGGCGGACGTGGCGATCACTGCCGAATTCGGGCTCACGCCGCCGGTCGAGAACGCCGGTTTCAAGCGCACGTTGACATCTTGGCGCGTCGCCGCGATCACCATTGTCCTCGGCTTCATTATTTGATTTTGGTGCTGCAGATCATCGTGTAGCGCCAGCCGCCAAACACGGTCCGCCATTGCGGCGTTGGTGCTAGACTTTCCCCATCGTCAACCATGAGGAGACATTTCATGAGCACGTTTGGTTCGGCCAAATGGCAGGGCGGCATCAAGGACGGCAAAGGCACCATCTCGACCAAGAGCGGCGCGCTGAGCGATTATCCCTATGGCTTTTCCAGCCGCTTCGAGGGCAAACCGGGCAGCAATCCGGAAGAGCTGATCGGCGCGGCCCACGCCGCCTGCTTCACCATGGCGCTGTCGCTGATCCTGGGCGAGGCCGGCTTGACCGCCGACCGCATGGAAACCAGGGCGGACGTCACGCTGGTGAAGAAGGATGACGGCTACGCCATCACCGCCGTGCATCTGAGCCTGACCGGCAAGGTGCCCGGCGCCGACAAGGCGACCTTCGAGGAGCTGGCCAGCAAGGCCAAGGCGGGCTGCCCCGTCTCCAAGCTGCTGAAGGCCGACATCACGCTAGACGTGACCCTGGAAGGCTGAGTCCGCTCAGGCGGTATAGCCGCCATCGGCGGTGAGTACCGAGCCGGTCACGAACGACGCCGCCGGGCTGGCGAGAAACAGCACGGCGGCGGCGATTTCCTCCGGTCTGCCATAACGGCCCAGCGCGTTGGCCGCGCGCTGGATATCGGCGAAATCGCCGATGGCGGGATTCATGTCGGTTTCCACCGCGCCCGGTTGAACCACGTTGACAGTGATGCCGCGCGGGCCCAGATCGCGCGCCGCGCCCTTGCTGTATCCCACGATGGCGGCCTTGGACGCCGCGTAATCGGCGACACCGGGGAAACCGGCGCGGGTCGCGGCGCCCGAGCCGATGCTGATGATCCGCCCGCCATCGCCCATGACACGCGACGCACAGCGGATCGCCGTGATCACACCCATGACGTTGACCGAGTACTGGCGCGTCAGCGCGTCCACGTCGGTATCCGGACTGTCGACCGGCCCGCCGATGAAACTGCCTGCGTTGTTCACCAGAATATCGAGGCGGCCAAAGGCTTGCATCACCTGCCCGATCAGGCTCTCGACCTGCGCCGTGTCGCCCTGATCCGCCCGGATCGCCATCGACCGGACGCCGCCGGCATGAAGTTCGGCCGCGAGCGCTTCGGCCTGGGCGGCCGATGCCGAATAGCTGATCGCCACATCGGCGCCCGCGCCGGCCAGCGCGCGGGCCGTCGCCGCGCCGATGCCGCGCGCCGCCCCGGTCACCAGCGCGACCTTGCCCGACAGCAGACTCATGCCGCCGGCTTCACGCGAATGAGCTTGCCGCCTTCGCCATCGGTCAGGATGTAGAGCAGACCGTCCGGCCCCGTGCGCACGTCGCGAATTCGCGCGCCCAGTTCCTCGAACATCACTTCTTCACGGGCGACCTTGCCATCCTTGATGTCGATGCGGTGGATGTTCTGCGCCGCCAGCGCCCCGACGAACAGCGAGCCGTTCCACTGCGGAAAGGCATCGCCCCGGTACAGTGTCAGGCCGCAGGGCGCGATGGACGGCGTCCAGCCGACGATGGCGTTCTCGGTGCCCTTGAAGTCCTTGTAGGGCGTGATGACCGCGCCGGAATAATCGACGCCTCTGGTGGCCAGCGGCCAGCCATAGTTCTTGCCCTTTTCGATGATGTTGAGCTCGTCGCCGCCGCGCGGGCCGTGCTCATGGGCATAGACACGGCCGCTTTCGCCGTCATGAACGATGCCTTGGGCATTGCGGTGGCCATAGCTCCAGATCTCGGGCAACGCGTCCTTGCGGCCGACGAAGGGATTATCCGCGGGAACGGTGCCGTCATCGTTGAGGCGAACGATCTTGCCGTAATGATTGTCCAGCTTTTGCGCCTGTTCGCGGTAGTTGAAGCCGTCGCCGCCGGTCACCAGCAAGGTGCCGTCGGGCAGGAACACCATGCGGCCGCCATAATGGACCGAGGTCTTGCGGGCCGGGGCACTCTCGAAGATCACCTTCAGATCCTTCAGCGCCGCGCCGTCGAGCCGCGCCCGCGCCACCCGCAGCGTGTTGCCGCCGTCGCCCGCGTGGGCATAGGAAAGATAGACCAGCTTGTTCTCGGCGAATTTCGGGTGCGGAATGGCCTCGAAAAGCCCGCCCTGGCCGGCGAACTCGACCGCCGGGACACCGGAGAGGGGAGCCGAGACCTTGCCGCCGCGCACGATGTGGACCTGGCCTGTCAGTTCGGCGAGCAGCATGCTGCCATCGGGAAGGAAGGAAAGGCCCCAGGGATGGTCCAGGCCCTCGGCGACAGTCTCTGTCACATAGGGTTTTGCCTGCGCGGCCGAGGGCGCCGGAGCGGCAAGCAGAGCGTACAGCGCCAGCATTCCCGCGCCGCAGCCGGCGGCAAGCCGCCGGACCATCGCCTTTGTCATGGACTTCCTCCCGTCATATCCCCAAAGATGCGACTAACTTAGCGCGTAAAGCGCAAAAGGGAACTGGGGGATCAGATGGGGAAAATGAAGCTCGTGCTGGCCTATGTGGCCGCGGTCATCGTCGCCGCGGTCCTGGGCGTGGCGGTCAACACGCAGTTCGTGGTCAACGGACTGAACGAACTGGGCGCGGGTATCGGGGCGCCCGAGCGCCTCGGCATCGCCGCCAACGACGTGATCGGCATGGGACCGGTCTACGGCATGTTCCTTGGCGTCGCCCTGGTCATCGGGTTCCTGATTACCGCCCTGGTTCTGCGCCAGCTTCGCTGGCCGCGGGCGCTGGGCTATGCCATCGGCGGCGCCGCGGCCGTCGCGGCCATGCTGGCGATCATGAACGCGGTGCTGGGCATCACCATGGTCGCTGGCGCGCGCACGGCGGGCGGGTTTCTGGCGCAGTGCGCTGTCGGCGCCGTCGCCGGCTGGGTCTTCGCCCGGCTGAGCCGGCGCTGAGGCAAGCTCAGTCTTCCTCTTCGGCCGACAGATCCCTGCCCTTGGTTTCCGGCATCAGCACCAGCCCGATTACGACGGTGGCAAGGGCGATGGTGACTGGATACCACAAGCCAAAATAGACATCGCCCGTCTGGGCTACCATGGCGAAGGACGTGGCCGGTAACAGGCCACCGAACCAGCCATTGCCGATGTGGTAGGGCAGCGACATGGCCGTGTAGCGGATGCGGGTGGGAAACAGCTCGACCAGCGCGGCCGCGATGGGACCGTAGACCATGGTCACGTACAGCATCAGCACCGTCAGGATGCCGATGATCCCCAGCACGCGGCCACCCAGCATGTCCCCCGCGCCCCGGATGCTCACGATGTCATCGTGCCCGGCCACCGGGTAACCCGATGCCGCGAGCGCGGCCGACAGATCCGTCTCGAAACGGGCGGCTCGCGCCGCGAGCGCCGGGCCGGACAGGACCGCCGCGTCATAGGCCTCCACCACGCGTCCGGCGATGACGATCCGCGCTCCTGTCTCGCCCTTGCTGTCGACGGTCTCATAGGCGACCGACCCGCGCGCCAGCGCCGCCTTGGCGATATCGCAGGGGCTGGTGAAACGCGCCACGCCGGCCGGGTTGAACTGGAACGAGCAGGTATCGCGGTTCGTCACCATGGTCACCTGCACCTGCTGCTGCGCCTTGTGCAGCGCCGGATTGGCCAGGCGACTCATGCCCTCGAACAGGGGAAAGAACGTCATCCCCGCCAGCAGGCACCCGGCGAGAATGATCGACTTGCGCCCGATCCTGTCCGACAGGCTGCCGAACAGGATGAACCCGCCGGACCCCAGCACGAGCGCGCAGGCCAGCATGATATTGGCCGTCGAGGGATCGACACGCAGGATCGACTGCAGGAAGAACAGCGAATAGAACTGGCCCGTGTACCAGACCACGGCCTGCCCCGCGAGCAGACCAAACAACGCGATCAGCCCGAGCCGGGCATATTTCCAGCGCCCAAAGGCTTCCGTGAGCGGCGCGCCGGACTGCTTGCCCTCTGCCTTCATCTTGCGGAAGACCGGTGATTCCTCCATGCGCATGCGGATATAGACCGAGACGGCGAGCAGCAGGATGGAGACCAGGAACGGGATCCGCCAGCCCCAGTCATTGAACTCGGCCTCGCCGACCGCGATCCGCGTACCGAGGATCACCACCAGCGACAGCAGCAGGCCCAGAGTCGCCGTCAGTTGAATCCAGCTTGTCCAGGCGCCGCGCCTGTCCGCCGGCGCATGTTCGGCCACATAGACCACCGCCCCGCCATACTCGCCGCCCAGCGCGAGACCTTGCAGGATTCTTAGCGAGATCAGCGCGATGGGCGCCGCCCAGCCGATCGCCGCGTAGTTCGGCAAAAGCCCGACCGCGAAGGTGGACAGACCCATGATGACGATGGTGATCAGGAACGTGTATTTGCGGCCCGCCAGATCGCCCAGCCTGCCGAACACCAGAGCCCCCAGCGGCCGGACCAGGAAGCCGGCGGCGAAGGCCAGCAGGGCGAAGACATTGCGCGTCGATTCGGGAAATGCGCTGAAGAATTGCTGGCCGATGATCAGCGCCAGCGACCCGTACAGGAAGAAATCATACCACTCGAAGACCGTGCCCAGCGACGATGCCAGCACGACCCGTCGCTCTTCGCGGGTCATGCGGCGCACGGGACGGGCCTCGCGTTTGCGGAGAGTCAGGGCCATCAGACCGCACGCGCGGCGAAGCCGCGAAGGGAACTCATCGGCGTCTCGCTCCGGCCAGCCAACAGCCAGCAGCGGCAAGTCGGTCGCCGCGCATCCCTTGCCCCATGAACCCTCATCACCCCTCCGCCCGATCGTTACGCAAGAGTAGCCCCCTTGCAGTGTCCTGCCAACAGCGCGCCGTGCCTCGACCGGCAAGGCGCGGGACGTGAGCACGATAAAAGCTTCAAATTTTAACATTACCTCGCCGCACCCCCAGTCTTGAGGGATTGCTTCAGCAAGTTAGTGAAAGTCATCATTCACAAAGGGGCCATATCGAAAAACAAAAAATAAGACATCGAACTGGGGTTGTAGGGGGATCTACTTCGACCAATCGAGAAAGAGGGAGCAGTTAAGTGATATATAAGTCCAGAAATGGCCCGGCATCAGTGCGCCTATGGGTCGACTATTTGAGCGGAGCACATCGACACCCTGTCTTTAAACACAAGGCCGTCAAGCTGGCCATGCTTGCGACGGTCTTTTCCAGCCCCATGGGATATGTCTCCCCCGCCCAGGCGCAAGTTCTGGATGTTTGCGCGGGGTTGAGCGTGGATATCAATACACCGGATATCGACCTGGGCATCGTCACCGTTCCTGGACTTGACCTGTCGCTGCCCGTCCTGGCGGGCGCGTCTGTACTGGGTCCGAACGCTGCCTGTACCGTCAGCGCCACGACAGTGGTCGGTGATGTGGGCAGCTTCGATACCGTCATTGGCGGTACCGGCAGCTTCGACACCGTCATCGGCGGCACCGGTAGCTTCGACACGGTCGTCGGCGGCACCGGTAGCTTCGATACCGTCATCGGCGGCACCGGGAGCTTCGACACGGTCGTCGGCGGCACCGGTAGCTTCGACACGGTCGTCGGCGGCACGGGCAGTTTCGACACCGTCATTGGCGGTACCGGCAGCTTCGATACTGTCGTCGGCGGCACCGGTAGCTTCGATACCGTCATCGGCGGCACCGGTACCTTCGACACGGTCGTCGGCGGCACCGGTAGCTTCGATACCGTCATCGGCGGCACGGGCAGTTTCGACACCGTCATTGGCGGTACCGGCAGCTTCGATACTGTCGTCGGCGGCACCGGCAGTTTCGACACCGTCATCGGCGGCACCGGTAGCTTCGACACGGTCGTCGGCGGCACCGGCAGTTTCGACACGGTCGTCGGCAACACCGGTAGTTTCGACACCGTCATTGGCGGTACCGGCAGCTTCGACACGGTCGTCGGCAACACCGGTAGTTTCGACACGGTCATCGGGAACACCGGCAGCTTCGACACTGTTTCCGCCGGCACGGTCTCCACTGACACCGTTCAGGCGACCACCGGCAGCTTCGACACCGTCTCCGCAGGCACGGTCTCCGCTGACACCATTCAGGCGACCACCGGCAGCTTCGACACCGTCTCCGCAGGCACCGTCTCGGCTGACACCGTTCAGGCCACCACCGGCAGCTTCGACACCGTCTCCGCAGGCACGGTCTCCGCTGACACCGTTCAGGCGACCACCGGCAGCTTCGACACCGTCTCCGCAGGCACGGTCTCCGCTGACACCGTTCAGGCCACCACCGGCAGCTTCGACACCGTCTCCGCAGGCACCGTCTCGGCTGACACGGTTCAGGCCACCACCGGCAGCTTCGACACCGTCTCCGCAGGCACGGTCTCCGCTGACACCGTTCAGGCGACCACCGGCAGCTTCGACACCGTCTCCGCA